>DAOTUX010000001.1:0-5244 GCA_034436475.1 Chloroflexota bacterium
GTGTAGTAGATGGTGTTCCAGATGGCCTGCTGGAAGATGGGGTCGCCCAACGCGCGCTGGAAGTTCTCCAGACCCAGGAACTCCTGGGGACCCCGCCGGATGTTCCACTTCCAGACGCTGATGTACGCGGCGTACAGGAACGACCCGATGTTGAGGACCAGGAACAGCAGCATCGGGATGGCGATGAGGGCGTAGCCCGCCATCGCCTCGCGGCGCGCACCGATCCTGGGGACCGGCCTGCTTCGTCCCGCCACCGACACAGGGTCTCTCCGGATGGAGAGCGACCCGGGTCAGCGGACCCGGGTCGCTCTGGTCACTGTCTGGTGTCCCGCGATCGGGCTAGGAGGCGCCGAGCGCCTTCTCGATGGCCGCCTGCGTCGCGGTCGCGACCGTCTCGGCGGAGTAGGTCTTGTTCTGGATCTCCAGGGTGAACGCGTCCTGGAACGCCTTCTGGACGTCGTTGTAGCCCGTCATGAAGCCCGAGCCCGGCCGAGAGTACTCGGCGCCCTTGACGATGACGTCGAAGCCCGCCGGCACCGGCACGTCGGTCCGCGACGGGACGGCGATGCCGCCCTCGGTCCACTTCTGCATGCCCTCGGGTCCCACGAGGTACTGCATCACGGTCCAGCCCTGGTCCTTGTTGGCGCTGTCGGCACCGATGCCGTAGGCCGCGGTGTAGCTGATGGTGACCTTCTCGCCGATGCTGCCGGTGGGCATCTCGGCGAAGGCCCACTTGATGTCCGGGGTGGCCGCCATCGCGCCGAGCAGCCAGCCGCCCTCGAACACGATCGCGGCGTCGCCCTTGCCCAGCGCCTCGCCGCACCAACCGTCGCCCATGTCGCTCGCGGTCATGCCCAGGCCGTCCTTGAACAGGTCCAGGTACCACTGGATGGCGGCCACCGAGGCGGGCTCCTGGATGGCGCTCGCGGTGTTGTCGGCGGTGAGCAGCTCGCCGCCCTGCGCGTACAGGAACGCGAGCCCGCGGTCGAGACCCGGGTTGAGGCACATCGGCGCCTTGAGGGTGCCCGTGCCCTTGAGCGCCTGGGCTGTCGTGACGAGGTCGTCGAGGGTCGTCGGCGCCGCGCTCACGAGGTCCGTGTTGTAGGCCATCGCGATGGTGTTGCCATCCTTGGGTAGGCCATAGGTCTTGCCGTCGCTGCCCTTGAAGATATCGAGGTACGGCTGGATGAACGGACTGGTATCGAAGCCCTGCGCCGCGATGTAGTCGTCGAGCGGCAGGAGGAAGCCCTGGTCCGCCCAGTCGCGCGCGTACTCCGCGTTGACATAGAACACGTCGGGTGGGTCGCCCGCACCGAACCGGGTGATCATCTGCGCCCGGTAGTCCCCCGCGACCGTCTCCTGTTTGACGGTGACGTTGGGGTACGCGGCACTGAACCCCGCGAGCGCGGCCGCGAGGGCCGTGCCCTCAGCGGGCGACGACTCCCACTGGCCCAGGGTCGCGGTACCGGTGATGGTCGACGGGTCGAACGTGCCTACCGACGCCCCCGGGGATTCGTCCGCTGCGAGTGTGAGTGCCCCTCCCGCGCCGCTCGCCACGACCAGGACCGAGGTCGCAGCAACGGAGGTCAAGAACGTTCGCCGCATGGGTGTCTCCTCCGACGATGACCGGTTCTCGCCGAGCGTGCCGACGGTGGCTCCGTCGTCGCGGGCGCTTCGTGGGACCGGTTCCATTCCCGCGTCATCATAGACCGTGGGATGTGCCCGTCAAGGATCAATGGCACATCGTCGTTGGACACTGACGCATCATTCGCGTGTCAGTGACGCGCCGGACCACCCATGGAACGGGCCTCGGCACGGGCCAGGGAGCGGTCCCGGAGGCGTCGTGCGGGGGGACCGGTCGTCGCGCGGCGGACGAGCTCGACGTCGACCACGTCCCGCACCGGTTGGGACCCTGGCTGGGCGATCCGTTCCACCAGCAACCGGGCCGCCTGCATCCCCGACTCGTACAGCGGCTGCCTGATGGTGGTGAGTTCCGCGTACGCCGCGATCTCCAGGTCGTCGTAGCCCACCACGGACAGGTCGCCAGGCACCTCGAAACCCAGGTCGCGTGCGGCGTCGAGCACACCCAGCGCCTGGTGGTCGCTGGCGCACACGATGCCGGTCGGAGGCACGGGGAGACCGAGCAGGCGGACCGCCAGCTCCCGGGCGCGGGTGGGCCCGGCCTCCCCGATGGCGGTGTACTCCTCGGGCAGCTCGACACCCGACTGTCCGAGGGCCATGCGCACCCCGCGATGTCGCAGCCGGCTCGCCGGGAGGTTGAGGGCGACCCGGGGCAGTTCGCCCACGAACGCGACCCGCCGGTGCCCCAGGTCCAGGAGGTGGCAGGCGGCGAGCGCGCCGCCCCGCAGGTCGTTGATGATCACCTGGTCGAGGGATGCGTGGTGCGCGTCGAGGAGCACCACCGGGATGCCGGTCCGGGCGATCATCGCGATCTCATGGGGACGGGGCCGCACCGCGAGGAGCACCACCCCGTCGACCCGGTCGCCGCGGAGCAGGTCGGAGACGACTGTGTCCCGGCGCGCCGCTGTCTCCACGTTGAACACCACCATGTCGTACCCGGTCGTCGCGACGAAGCCCTCGATGCCCCGGAGGCGCTCGACCGCGCTTGCGCGGGTCATGAACGGGGCGACCACCCCGATGAGCCCGGTGCGGCCCGTGGACAGCCGCCGCCCGAGCGCGCTGGGGCGGAACTCGAGCTCCCCGATCGCCTGGAGCACGCGGGCCCGCGTGGTCGAGTCCACGCTCGGGCTGTTGTTGATGACCCGGCTGACCGTGCCGGTACCGACACCCGCCAGACGAGCGACGTCACGGATCGTCGCCGCCATACCATTACCCCTTGTCCCGATGATCGTGTCTTGCGCGCATCGGCGGTCGATGGGCCGCCTGTGTGCCACGCCTGATGGTAGCCAACCGGGTCGGCCACGCCCGGGACGAGCCGCGGCCATCATGGCGTGCCGGTCCGGTCGCCCCGCCGGCCCGGGTCCCCGGGTGGTGGTCCGGCGCCCGTGACCCGTCATATCCGCACCATGGTTGCGCGTTATGCGGCTCTCCCGGGGCCGATCCGATGCCTGGGCCACATCCTCACGCTCGGCGTCGGGCCGCTGATCCGTCATACACGGAACGGGCGGGCCGATATGACGTGCCACCCGCGGGACGGCCCGCATAGTCGACGACCAGTGATCCGGTATGACGGTTGGCGAGGCGGGCGAGCCGCCGGCGGCCGCTGGTCTTGGCACATCTTCCAGAGAGTGCCCGCCGGGGTCTCCGCCTGCTCACTATCGTAGCCGCCTGCCCGCCGGGCGGATTGGGTCGAGCCGAAAGCAGCCGGCGAGCGGTCGACGGGGACGATCGTGGTGGTGCCGCCGACGGCGCGTGACCGACGATGACCGACCGATCGGTGCGAGGCACGGTGCATGTCCGCTGCCGGGCGCGAGGTCTGGATCAGGATGACTCGCCGAAGGCCGGCACCGAGGCGGTCGCGACACCACCGAGTGCGGGAGGCGAAGGGTGCCTGGATGGGCCGATCACCGGCCGTGACCGGTGGTCATGTGACAGGGGCCCCTGGTCCGCCTGATGTCGCACGACCCGCGATCGGTCCGGGCTCGTCGCTCGCCGCGGTGGGGGCGATGGTGCCTGACGGGGTGCCGGTCGAGGTGGGGCCACCTGAGGACACCACCCTCGGTGTGGACGCACGTTCACTTCCCGCCGTTCCCGGAGAGGGCGCGACACCTGCCACTTGGCCCGGATGTGCTGCTGCCTCGGTGTCGCCGCGGAGATCGCGCTCCGAGAACCACGCTGGGTCAGGGTTCTCCAGGTGGAATGCCATCTCCTGGCGAGCCCGCTCGCTATCCCCCGCCTCGATCGCCTCGAGGATCCGAGCGTGCTCCCGAAGACCCTCATGGACATACCCCGGCATCGTCATCATCACGCGTCGCAACTCCAGGAGGATGTTGCGCAGCCCGTCCTGGAACGCCACGAACAACGGGTTGCCGGTCATCTCGGCGATGATGCGATGGAACTCGAGGTCGGCGGCTGCGGCCTCGTCCACGTCGTGAGCCCGCTTGTGTCGTGCCAGGGCCGCCCGCAGGCGCGCGATCGTGACCGCACGCGCATGCATCGCGGCGAGCTCGGCCGCGGCGACCTCGACCGGGCGGCGCAGCTCCTGGACGTCTCGGACGGTCACGGCCGGCGCGTCATCGACCACGACCCGCAGTGCCTCGACCGCGGCCGATGCCCGCCCCCGGGCGACGGTGATCCCCGCACCTGGCCGCACGGTCACGAAACCCCGCGCAGCCAGGTCCCGGATCGCCTCACGGATGACGCCACGCGCGACACCCAATCGGTCGGCCAGCACGCGCTCGGACGGCAGCGAGTCGCCAGGTCGGATGTCCGCGTGTGACATCAGCTCGATGAGTTGCTCGCAGACGCGATAGGACAGCGGCCTCGTGTTCGGCAGCGGTAGCAGCCGGTCCACGAGCTCCTGTTGGCGTCCGGCTGTCCGCGAAGGGCGAGGCGACATCGCATCTCCTAGCTGTGCCGTGCCCTCCCGGGCGAGTTCGGCACTTGACAATACCATTCCGCTACCGCTATACCGGTCCTACCAGTTGTTCACAAGTCAGCGTCGTTGCAAGGGAGATGACGATGGAGGGCCCCACCACGTCGCGCGCCACGCGCCGCGCAACGGTGCGGCGCGTCCTCCTGCGCGATCCCTCGTTCGTGATCGGCGCGACGCTGGTCGTGGGGATCCTGTCCATCGCCGTGCTCGCGCCGGTGCTCGCGCCGCATGATCCCGTCGCGCAGGACTTCACCAACGGGCTCAGCGACCGCGGCGACCCGGTCGGACCGTCGGCGCTCTATCCGCTGGGTACCGATCTCCTCGGCCGGGACCTCCTGAGCCGCCTGATGTACGGGGCCTGGACATCGCTCGTGGTGGGCATCGGCGCGAACGCGCTCGCGACCGTGATCGGCGTGCTCGTGGGCGCCACGGCCGCGACCTGCGGGAACGGCAGCGTCGGCATCGGCCGCCGCATCCGCGTCCCCCTGCCCATCGAGAGCGTGCTGATGCGCACCACGGACATCATGCTGTCGCTTCCGGTGCTGCTGCTGGCCATCGCGCTGGTCGCCATCGTCGGACCGAGCCTGCTCATCGTGCTGCTGGTCGTGGCGCTGGTGCTGTGGGGGCCCACGGCGCGCATCGTGTATGGCCGGGTGCTGGTGGCTCGT
>DAOTUX010000002.1:0-22733 GCA_034436475.1 Chloroflexota bacterium
GCCACCGAGGCCCTCGCGCGACGCGACCTCGACACCCTGTTCGACTTCCGCCATCGTGCCCCGGGGATGCCCTATGCCCATCCCACCGCGGAGCACTTCGCGCCCCTGTTCGTCGCGCCCGGTGCGGCCACCGTGCCCGACGCGCCGCCCGACTCCGCCATCGACGGCTACTGGTACGGCCTCGCCAAGCCCTCCCTGGAGATGCGCTGACCGAGGCCCCGTGGGAGCGATGGTCCTGCGTGGCTGCCGGAAGGCGCCGCCTAGCTGCCGGAGGACTCGGTGCGCATCCCCGTCCGATGGCCGCGGCTGCCTGGCCTCGGTCGTGATGCGCCCAGCGGATGACCAGGCCGATCGCGTCCCGCGTGACACCCCCAGGACGGCCCTCCCATACGCCCCGCGACCCGAGCGGCCGGCAATCGGCTGGATGATGCGCGGGGCGGCTCGGACGGGCGTCGGCGAGCGCGCGGGGCTGGGCTCACGGCCCGATCATCCGCCCGGGGACTCGCGGCCCGATCATCCGCCCGGCGACTCGCGGCCCGGCGACTCGCGGCCCGGCGCAGCCGCAGCGGGAGCACGGCCCGCCCGTAGCGGGCGGGCTACGCCGAGGGCGCCACCACTCGAGCCTCGACCTCGACGCTGCCCTTGAGGGAGTTCGCGATGTCGCAGGCCTCGTGGGCGACCCGGACCAGGCGGTGCACCTCCGCGTGGTCGGTGCCGGGCGCCACTCGGATCTCCGGCCGAAGGACGATGCGCGTGATGGCGGCCGGTGTCTCGGCATCGTCCATGTGCCCCCGCCGCGTCGCGCGTCATGGCCGATCAGGCGCCGAGGCGGGCCAGGAGATCAGTCAGGCTCCTGACATCGGCGCGCGACAGACGCATCGCGAGGTGCCGCTCGATGGCCGCGACGTGGTGGGGGAGCGCGCGGTCGAGCTCTCGCTCGCCTTCCGGGGTGAGCCTCGCGTACGCCCCCCGTCGGTCGACGTCGCAGTACTCGCGCTCCACGAGGCCGTGCGTCACAAGCCGGTCCACGCGACGCGTCAGGCCGCTGCGTGTGAGGTGGGACCGATCGGCGAGCTCGTGCATCCGGAGGCGGTGCCCCGGGGCCACGGACAGTGGCAGGAGCACGGCGACCGCGTCGCTGCCCACGACCGCGCAGGCGCCCCCCTCGGGGTCCAGCCGGCTCGCGAGTGCGGCGTGGGCCGCGGCGAGCGCCTCCCACAGCGCGAGCGCCGCGTCCGCGTCGGGCGATGGGGTGGAGGTCATTGCGTGGGCAATCATCCCATGATCGGCCCAGCGCGCGGTCAGTCCGCAGCGCGGGGCCGCTCGGCGGACCTCACACGTGGGCGCGCTCCTCAGGCGGTGCCCGCGGCCGGGCCCGACGCCTCCCGGTACGGGTCACGCAGTTGGACCGGCTCCACCTTCCTGGCTCGGGTGGAGCGGATGTTGAGGAACTCCACGAGGACGCTGAAGCCCATCGCGAAGTAGATGTAGCCCTTCTCGATGTGCTGCCCCAGACCCTCTGCGACGAGCACCACGCCGATGAGCAGCAGGAACGAGAGGGCGAGCATCTTGAGACTGGGATGACGCTCGATGAGCTCGCTCACGGGACCTGCGGCGAACAGCATCACGAGGACCGCGATGACGACCGCCGCGATCATCACCGGCAACTGGTTGGACATCCCGACCGCTGTGATCACCGCGTCGAGCGAGAACACGATGTCGAGCAGCATGATCTGGACGATCACGGACGCGAACGAGCTGGCCGCCCGACCGTTCTGGACGTGCTCCTCCCCCTCCAGCCGGCCATGGATCTCCCAGGTCGCCTTGGCGAGCAGGAACAGGCCGCCGCCGACGAGGATGATGTCGCGACCCGAGATGGCCCTGCCCGCGATCGTGAACAGCGGCTCGGTGAGGCCCACGACCCAGCCGATGGCCAGGAGCAGCAGGATGCGCATGCCCATCGCCGCGAGCAGGCCCACCTGGCGCGCCCTCGCGCGCTGCTCGGGCGGGAGCTTCCCCGACAGGATCGAGATGAACACGATGTTGTCGATGCCCAGCACGACCTCGAGACTGGTCAGCGTGATCAGCGCGATCCATGCATCGGGGCTCGTCAGCAGGTCCACATGTCCTCCAGATGGGGTGAGCCCGGCGGCCATGCACGGCAGCGAGCGGCGGGACCCGTCGCACGCAGGGTCGGGGCACGAGTCCGCGTACGGTAGCGGAGGGACGACACTACCGGATGCCACAGGACGGATGGGTCATGGTGCACCGACGCACCGCGCGCGACGCTCCCCGCGTGCGACCGTCGTCCGAACCCTCTGCATGCCTTGATGACCCAGTGACGCCCTCGGTGCCCGCCCGGTCCGGATCGACCGCCTTGGGGATTCCGGCCTTCGGGGCCGTGCCACGGCCCGTGCTCAAGGTGGCGGGTGTGCCGGTGTGGGTCGCCCTGCTGGCCATTGGCGCCCTGCTGGCCCCTGTGTACCTCGCCCTGTCGGCCGCCGACCGTGATCTCACCTATGCGGCGCTCGCGTGCCTCACGCCCGTAGCCATCGCAGTCGCCATCGCTCACTACCGGCCCGGCCACCAGGTCTGGGCGCTGGTGGGTCTGGGCGTGGCGCTCATGGCTGCGGGCGAGCTCGCGTGGATCGCCGACGCGGCCGGCATCGGCGGGGGCTCCCTCGCCGACCCGCTGTACCTCCTGGGCTATGTGCCACTGTGTGCTGCGATGGCGGGCACGGCGCGCCGACAGGGTGCGAGCATCGGGCCCGCCCTTGACGCCGCCATCCTGTCGGTGGCAGCGGCCGCTGTCATGTGGTTCCTGGTCATCGGCCCGGCGCTCTCGGACAGCAGTCTCTCGCTCCCATCGGCGGCGCTGGCAGTGGCGTACCCGGTCGTGGACATCGTCGTCCTGGGCTTCCTGCTGCGCGTCCTGCTGGATCGGCCACGGGCCACGCCCGCCCTGGGGCTGTTCGCGCTTGGCGTCACGACGTTCCTCATCGCTGACATCGCCTACAGCGTCCTCGCAGCCCAGGGGTCCTATGCGAGCGGCGTCGTGGACCTGGGCTGGATGGCGGGCTACCTGCTCTGGGCCGTGGCGGCGTGCCACCCTTCGATGACCGTCATACCGGCCCGCGCGCGTGCCGTGACGCACATCTCCAATCGACGCATGGTGGTCCTCGCGATGGCAGCGACCGTGCCACTCCTTGTGGCGGCCCTTGACCAGGTGTGGGGCATGGGCGTCGACCCGCTGCCGGCGGTCCTTGCGTCCGTGGTGATGTTCCTGCTCGTGGTCGCTCGCCTGACTGACCTCGTCCGGGACCAGCGCACGCTCATCGATGAGCGCGGACGCATGCAGGCCGAGTTGGAGCGGCTGTCGATGGAGGACGCCCTGACAGGGCTAGTGAACCGGAGGGGCTTCGGTGCCCAGCTCGACGCGACCCTGGGCGGCGACACGCCCGCTGCTGTGATGCTGCTTGACCTGGATGACTTCAAGCAGGTCAACGACACGCTCGGCCATGGTGCTGGCGACGCGGTCCTCGCGACAGTCGGACGCCGCTTGCGCGCGAGCGTGCGCGGTCGGGACATCGTTGCGCGACTGGGTGGCGACGAGTTCGCGGTGCTGATGTCCGGTGTGTCCGATGCCGACGCGACCATCGCGCTCGGTGAGCGGCTGCTCGAGCGCCTCAAGGAGCCCATCCTCGTGGGCGAGACCAAGGTGCGCGTGGGGGCCAGCATCGGCGTGGCCCTCGCGACCTCGCCGGCAGGGGATGCCGACACGCTCCTGCGCAACGCGGACCTGGCGCTGTACAGGGCGAAGGAGGCAACCAGTCGGCGCATCGAGTTGTACGACGAGGGTCTCCACCTTGAGAGCGTGCGCTGGCTTGCCATCCGATCGAGCCTCGCGGACGCGGTGGCGCGCCAGGCGCTGCTCCTCGAGTACCAGCCCATCGTGGACCTCGCGACATCGCACCCGGTGGCGGTCGAGGCATCGGTGCGCTGGGAGCATCCGGAACTGGGCATGCTGTCACCCGCCGAGCTCATCCGCCTTGCGGATCCCACGGGCCTCATGCCCACCATTGGTGCATGGGCCCTCGGCCAAGCCTGCCGCGACGCACGTTCGTGGCGCTCCCCGGCCGGACCGCTCCGCGTCAACCTCGACCTGGTCGCATCGCAGCTCCGGGACGACTCCCTCGTCGACGTGGTTCGGGCCGTCCTTGCCCGAAGCGGCATCGCACCCGGTCGCGTGGTCCTGGAGGTATCGGAGCCGACATTGGGACAGGTGCCGGAGCCGTCGCCGCGCATGGAGGCCCTGAGCGCGCTGGGCGTCTGTCTGGCCATCGACGGCTTTGGCATCGGGCAGGCGTCGCTGGGACGGGTCGGGCAACTGCCCGTGCGCGAGCTCAAGATCGATCGCTCGCCGCTGGGTGCCGACCGGCGGCTCTTGGGTGCCGTCCGGCAGCTCGGCATGTCGCTGGGGGTCCGCATGGTGATCCAGGGCGTCGACGATCGTGCCGACCTGGACATGATCGAGTCGCTCGGCTTCGACGGCGCCCAGGGGGTCGCCGTGGTGGGCCCGATGTCGGCGCATGCGCTGACGCGATACCTCGAGCGATACCAGCACGTCGCAGCAACCGGGCCTGAGTGGCGTCCCGCGTTCGATCATGGGATGCTATAGAAGCCGTATCAGGCTCAGGTGCGCGTCCGGTCGGACGCCGGGGTCGCACGGCATCCCGACCGATCCGGCTATGAGCGAAGGAGTGCAGCGCTTGCCCAGGGCAGACATGATCGAGGTTGAGGGTGTGGTCTCGGAGGCCCTCCCCAACGCGATGTTCGGTATCACGCTCCCGAACGACCACAAGATCCTTGCCACGCTCGGCGGGAAGCTTCGGGTCAACTACATCAAGGTGCTCCCCGGGGACCGGGTCAAGGTGGAGCTCTCGCCGTACGACCTGACGCGCGGTCGCATCACGTACCGGATGAAGTAGCCTGACGACACCTCAACTCCGCGCCAGCGGGTTCGTCGAGCCTGGGTCCCTGCCGCTGAAGCACGCGGCGCTGGTGATGGCATGGGTGCTGGGGGTCCGGCCAGCTTGGCGCCGGCGTCTCATCGAGCGGATCCTGGGCACCCACTGACCTCAGCGCGGGCCCGCGCGACCCTTGGCCGGTGCTCGCTCGGTGATCGCGCGAGCGGCCGCGGCATCGGTCACCAGCATGCCGATGACGCCCGTCGACAGCGCGCTCGCGATGGCGGGCGCCTTGACCGCTCCCGCGGCGACAGCAAGGACGCGAGGCACGCGACGCAGGTTGTCGGGTGTCGCCGCGATGGCACGCTGCCCGAGCGGGTCGGCGAGGATCATGGCAGAGGCGGCGAAGTGCGATATCGTGTGCGCGGACCGCCATCGCGAACGGACGTGCGCCCCTGCGACGGGAGTCCCGGGCGGGAGTAGCTCAGTTGGCAGAGCGGCAGCCTTCCAAGCTGCATGTCGCGAGTTCGAACCTCGTCTCCCGCTCCAAGCCCTCCGTCGCGCGACGCTGGCCTCGGCGCACTCCCGGGCCGAGCGCCATGGCCGACCGTCAGGACGCCCCGCCGGCACCCCAGTTGGGCGCGATCGCGTCGACGGCGATCACGCGGTCGCCGCTCCCGTCCAGGCCCATGACCCGCAGCTCGATGTTGCTGGGCGCGTCGGACGAGCCCTCGAAGCGCGTGTAGGCCACCTGCAGGCCATCGGGCGAGACGCTCGGCCAGTACGCGAACGCGCCGTCCTCCGCGGTCAGTGCAGTGACCTCACCCGTCGCGATGTCCACGTGGTACAGGTTGGCCGACGCGAGCAGGCTGTCGCTGTCGGAGGCCACGAACCCGGAGCCATCGGGCAGCCACGCGATGCCGTGGGTCAAGTTGACGGTGACCAAGGCGTCCCCTGCGTCCGTGCCGTCAGCCGTGCCGAGCGTCACGGTCCACGGGTCGGTGTCGAACCGCTCGTACAGGACGCGGTCATCGACCGGCGACCACGCCAGGTCGCTGCCCAGCGGCGCTTCGCCTGACGGGACGTCGAACAGCGGCTGCGCGCCCGCGCCTGCCGACGGGTCCGAGCCGACCTGCCACAGGCTGCCCTGTCCGAACTGGTACCCGAGCCGCGCGCCGTCCGAGCCCCACGTGACGCTCAGGGCGCCGAAGGAGTCGAACGGGTCACCGCTCACCTCGAGCGGGGTCTCGGCGATGGCCACCTCGCCTGGGAGGACGTCCACGGAGGCCGCCGCCGAGTACCAGCGCTTGCTCCCCTCGAAGGCGACGACCTCTTGGAGGACGCCCGGGCCGAGGTCCGCCACCTTCGGGAACGACACGGTCACCTCAGTACCGCCTGGGACCGTCACCAGTTGTGCCTCCGGGGCACCGGAGACGTAGACGAACACCTGGGCGTCATCGGTCGCGAGGTTGTCGATCAGGGCGCTGACGCTCCCCTGGGGCAGCGTCGCGAGTCGGTCGCACCCGGGGGAGTTGGTCACGCGCTGGAGGTCCGACCCATCGGGCCGCAGCGTGAACAGGTCGTACTGGAACACCGAGCAGAGCGCCTCATGCCCGCTCGCGATGGCGAGGTGGGAGCCGTCGGGCGCCCACGCGACGTCCTGGATGCCGTAGACCGTGCCGGCGGGCACCGACCACACGAGCCGGTCGCCAGTGCCGTCCGGCGATACCGCGCGGACCGAGGCCCGGTCAGCGGAGATGTAGGCGATCGAGCCGATGTCCTCGGGCCCGCCCGCCCGGGACGGATCCGGGACGATGGCGCCAGACACCAGCGCCATCGTGGCGCACAGCACCGGGAACGCGCCATGACGAACCCTCACACGGCACCTCCGCGCCCACCTCAGACCGAGGCCTGTCACTCCATGTGCGGGGTGCCTCGGCCGCGGCTCCGCCGATGATAGACATCCGCGGCAGGGCGGCGATGGGGCGTGTGCCGTCTACGATGCGCTGACCCTCACCGACGGCCCGAACTCGGAGGTGTCCCGGCGGTCGACGTCCGTCGCGGTGGCGGAGATGCGCGTGCCGAGCGCCAGGCCCGCACGCACCTTGATGGTCCAGGACGCCTTTCCCTTCGCGTTCGTCCTGATGAGCGCATAGCCCAGGAACGTGCGCCCCTCCGGGTCATCCCCGGCGCTCTGGAACAGCTCCAGGCGATACGTGCGCTCGCGACGCGAGGTGAGCGTGCCGCTGATGGTGGTTCGGCTGCCGCCCGCGACCGCGCTCACCACACGAGGCTTGTTCTGAAGGCGGTTCGCCCCACCGTCCGGGTCAGGCGCCGGGTCGTTCCGGGTCGAGCCATCCGCGCCCAGGTCGATGCCCAGGCGGTCGTTCCGGGTGATCGAGTTGCGCAGGATCTGCACGTTCCGCGGGATGAGGTCGAGCGCCCCGATCGGCAGCAGGCTCACGCCGTTGCCTCGATTGAACGCGATGACGTTGCCCTGTCCCGCGTGCTCGCCACCGATGAGGTGCTCGCGCGAGCCGGTGACGAAGACGCCGTCCGCGCCGTTGCCGAGCGGCGACGAGCCGTCCCGCTGCGTGCCGATGAGGTTGCCTTGGACGATCGCCCGAGCGGCCGCGATGCCCAGGCTGATGCCCGCGCTGGCGTTGCCTGAGACGAGATTCCGGTCGGCCCTCGCGGCGCTGCCGATGCGCACGTCGCGCGCGTTGACGAGGATGCCGCTGCCATGGTTCGCGCGAGCTTCGCGCCCGGTGCGGTCCACCCCGATGAAGTTGCCCATCACGCGACTGCCATCGGAGCCGGCCGAGAGCTGGAGACCCCGGGTGAAGCCGGTGATGACGAGGCCACGGATGGCCACAGGGGCGTTCGCCTGCAGGCCGGCCGCGAGGCCCGCCCGGTCTCCTTCCAGGATCACGCGCATCCGGGCATCGGTGCCTGTGGCGGCGGTGTTGACGGTGGCGCCCGGCTGGCTCGTGCCATCGATGTCGAGGGGCGCCGTGATGACAGGCAGGGCGGACCTGGGGCGCAGGGTCTTGTAGGTGTGGTCACCGGTCTCGATGGCGAACCGGATCCGGTCCGCCTCCGCGGTGGCGTTGGCTTCCATGATCGCTGCCCGGAGCGTGCAGCGACGAGCTGCGCTCGTGCTGCCCGGCGTGGCACAGCGGCCGTCACCCGGGTCGCTGTCGGCCTTGTCCCCGTGCGACCTGACCACGAACGTCGCGCCGGCTGCCAGGGCTGGCACGCCGGTCACGAGCGTCGCGCCGCCCCCCATGGCGGCGGCGAGCGAGAGCGAGGCGAGGACGGTGGTGGTGCGGATCGTGCGCATGCGGACCTCCTGTCCTCGACGCTACACGGCCGCGGGACGCGAGACACCCAAGGAAGGGTGGTGGATGTGCTAGGAGTCCTTCACCTTCCGCACGATGCGCCACACCAGGGCCACGGTCTGCCGACCGATGGGACGGTCCGTGTCCAGGATGTCGAAATGGGTGTCGCCCTCGTCGAGGAGGACCAGGCGGACGTCATAGCGCGCCCGCTTGAGGGCCGTGAACAGGCGGGTCGCGTGCCCGATGCCCAGGTAGGGGTCCTGGCGCTCGAAGATGATGCCCACCTTGAGCCTCCGGTTGCGTCCGACGTGGGTGTACACGGTCGCCCGTCGCCAGACCTCCGGCAGCGCGGCCCGGGAACCGCCCAGGAACACCTGGTCGATGCGATAGCCGGTGTGGATGCCCGAGACGCCCGCGACACTGACATACCCCTCTGGCAGGGAATCCCGTGCCGGACGGCGGGAGTGGCAGGCTGCACGATCGCCCCGGAAGGTGTCCCCCGCGAGCGCCACCAGCGTGCCCACGTACCCACCCTGCGAGTGGCCGACGAGGACCACGTCCTCCGGGTCGCCGCCGTACCTGCGGGCGGTCGAGCGGGCATATCGGATGGCGCACGCCACGTCGCTGACTGACTCCGGGAAGCCCCTCGTGTACGCCGGCCGCACCCCTCGGTAGTCCACGTTGTAGACCACGGCGCCCTTCGCCGCGAGCGCCCGAGCGACCTCGGTCATGTCCGCCCGAGTGCGTGGCCGACCATGGATCGTGACGATGACCGGCCACGGCCCCCGGTTGGTGGGGTAGTAGACATCGGCCCGGTTGACGCACCCACGCGCGGATTCTGCGCAGGGCAGCCGATCCATGTAGGCGATCCCCGTCCGCACGCGAACCTTGCCAGGCTTGCGCGCGTGACTCGCCTTGGGGGTGGGTCGGGGCGTCCGGCGCGGGTGGGAACTTGGCGTGGCACCGGCACCCGGCGTGGCACCGGCACCCGGCGTGGCACCGGCACCCGGCGTGGCACCGGCACCCGGCGTGGCACCGGGCCATGGGCTCGGCGCGACCGGCGTCGGGCATGGCGAGGCCGCGGGGGGCGCCGAGGCGACCTGCACGGACGATGGGGCGGCGGCCGGCACCTGCGAGGCCACGGGCGCCGATGCCGGCGGGGATGCACCGGGCCCCGGGGCTTCGCCCGGGGATGGTGCCGACGGGTCGGGCGCGCCTGGTGCGGGCAGGCAGTCTGGGGCATGCGTCTGTTCGGGACCCATCGATCCCATGGGTGTGGTCGAGGCACCCGGCCGGACCGACTGGTCGGATGCGAGGGGTGTGGCTGGCGGGCTCGGGGATGCGGCGAGCCCGCCCAGGGCGACCGCGAGCACGAGGACCCAGGCCCCCAGGGCCGCCGATGCGACAGGTCGGCGACGGGGGTGTCCCGGATGGGGGCGCCCCGCGATCACGCGCCTGCTCGACCCGGGTCCCCCAGTCCCGAGGTCCGCTCGAGCGCCTGGACCTTGGCCACCCGCCGGGCGTGCCGCCCACCCTGGAACTCGCCCTCCACGAACGCCCGGACGCACGCGAGCGCAAGCTCCCGGCCCACGATCCGGGCACCCATCGAGAGCACGTTGGCGTCGTTGTGCTCGCGCCCCAGGCGAGCCGTGACCGGGTCGGTGGCCTCCACACAGCGGATCCCGGGACCTTGTTGGCGACGATCTGCTCCCCGGTGCCGGTACCGCCCAGGACGATGCCAAGGTCCGCCTCGCCCCTGGCCACCGCGAACGCGGCGGGCGCGATGACGTCGGGGTAGTCGACGGGCGTGGTGTCTGCGGTGCCGAGGTCACGGGTGTCATGGCCCGCGGCGCGCAGCAGCTCCAGGATGGGAGCCTTGAGCGGGAAGCCGGCGTGGTCGGCGGCGACGACGATGCGCATGCACCGCGATCATACCCAAGCGGGGCCGCGGACCGCCGCGGGCGCCCGTCGAACCGCGATCGTGGCTTCCCAAGGCCTCGGCCCATCGCTATAGTCGCGCGAACCTGCGGCGCGGCCAAGGAGAGGAGGGCCGTGCGGGTCGGGGCCGGTGCTGACCCGAGTCGGTCCCTGCTCGTCCGTGGCCCCTCCGTCGTGAGCGCGCCCCAGCCATCGTTCCCAATCGGCGGAGGTTGGTTCATTGGCCTACACGGATCGAGGGATGACCTGCCTCGACTGCGGCATGGAGTTCGTCTTCACCGCGGGTGAGCAGGAGTTCTACGCGCAGCGCGGCTTCTCGGAGCCACCCAAGCGGTGTGCCTCGTGTCGCGCGAGCCGCAAGGCGCAGCGCTCGGCGAGCGGGGGGTCCGGCGGTGCGAGTGCCGGCTCGTATGGGGGGTACGAGCGGGCGATGGGTGGCTACGGCGGTGCTGCCGAGCGACGACCCAGGGAGATGCACTCGGCGGTGTGCGCCGAGTGCGGGCGCACCGCACAGGTGCCGTTCCAGCCGACCGGCGCCCGGCCGGTCTATTGCAGCGACTGCTTCCAAGGCAAGCGCTGATCGCGTCTCGACCGTCCGCGGGCCGGGTCCCCGCGGCGGTCCGTCCCATGCGCACGATCATCGTGCCGATCGTGGATAACCCGGGGGTCCGTCCACCGATCGGGCGATAAGAGCCCATGGCTACCGTTCGTGCCGCGCGTCACCTTGGCGCGCTTGATGACCACAGAGGCACACGGATGGAGCGCCATGGACACCGCATCATCGCTCGTCTCCCGCACCGACCGCATCGCGCGCCTGGCGCCGGCCCTGCTCGCCCTCGCGCTCGTCGGGCTGTCCCTTCTCGTCGTCCTCGGCGTCAGTCTGGGCGCCGTGGGCGAGGCGGCCCAGGCTGACCCGCTGCTGGGCCCGTTCCGCTGGTCCTCGCGAGGCGTCGCCTGAGCGACGCCGTCACGTCGGGCGGGCGGGCCATCCCCCGCCCCGCTCGACCCGCGTCAGCCCCGAACGACCGCCTCGCCACCGGCAAGCCGCTGCGCGAGGTACACCGGGATGACGGACAGCACCACGACCACGACTGCCACCACGTTCACGATGGGTCGCTGGTTCGGGAGCTTGACGTTGTTCAGGATCCAGATGGGGAGCGTCTCCTCGGTGCCGGCGGTGAAGTTGGTGACGATGATCTCGTCGAACGAGAGGGCGAACGCCAACAGGGCGCCCGCGATGAGCGCGGTGCCCAGCGCCGGCAGGGTCACGCGCCGGAACGTGTGGAGCGGGTCCGCGCCCAGGTCCATGGACGCCTCCTCGAGCGAGCCCGAGGTCCGTCGGAGGCGCGCGATCACGTTGTTGTAGATGATCACCACGCAGAAGGTCGCGTGGCCCACCACGATCGTGAACAGGCTGAAGGGCATGCCCAGCGCATCGATCGACGCAGACAGTGCGATGCCGCTGATGATGCCAGGCAGGGCGATGGGCAGGACCAGGGCGAACGAGACCGTCTCGCGCCCGAAGAACCGGAAGCGGCTGACGGCAAAGGCGGCGAGCGAGCCCAGGACGAGGGCGATGAGCGTCGCCCCGATGCCCGCCTCGAGCGACAGGATGAGGGCGCTGCGGGCGGCCTCGTTGCCCAGCGCCAACTCGTACCAGCGGGTGGTCCAGTCCTCGATGGGCCATGTCTGCGCTCGGCTGTCGTTGAAGGAGTAGAGCACGATGATCCCGATCGGCACGTATAGGAAGGCCAGGACGCCCACGGTGAACAGCCGCAGGCCCCAGCGTCCCAGCATCACAGCGACTCGAACGCGCCGGTCCGACGGGCAAGGACCAGGTAGATGCCCATGATGATGGCCGGGACGAACGCGTACGCGGCCGCCAGGGGGATGTTGCCCGCGACCCCCTGGTTGTTGTAGATGACGTTCCCGATGAACTGGGTGTCCATGACCAGGGGCGGGGTGATGTAGTCACCGAGGGTCAGCGAGAAGGTGAAGATCGACCCCGCCACGATGGCGGGCACCGCGAGGGGCAGCGTCACCCGTCGGAACGTCCTCCAGGGACGCGCGCCCAGGTCCGCGGATGCCTCGATGACCGAGCCTGGGATGCGCTCCAGCCCCGCGTACACCGGCAGGATCATGTAGGGCAGCCACAGGTAGGTGAACACGAGCCAGCCGGTCACCTCCGAGAAGCCCAGGCGCAGGGCGCCCGTGCCCGCCTGCTGGCCGAGCCAGTCGAGCGGGCCGTTGGGCTGGACGATGACGCGCCATGCGAAGACCTTGACCACGTAGCTCGCCCACAGAGGCAGCAGCGTGGCCATCACCAGCCATCGGCGGGTGCGCACGGAGGCGACGCGTGCCATGTAGTAGGCGATGGGGAGCGCCAGGATGGCGCACGTGACCGTCACGAGGAGCGCCATGCCAACCGTGCGTAGCGTGATGGTCCGGTACACCGGCTCGGTGAGCAGGGTCACGAAGTTGTCGAGGCTCAGCTCGTGGACGACCTGTGAGGTCGCCGGGTCGAGCACGTAGAACGCCGCCACCGCGAGCACGGCCAGCGAGCCGAAGTAGACGACGGCCATCCAGCCCGCGGGCGGTGTGAGGATCAGCAGCAGCGCGGCCGTGGGTCGCCGGTGGAAGGCGCGCAGCAACCGCCGGCGCCACCCGGCAGCGGGCAGGGCGATGGGTGGGGTGGTCGGTGCCGTCACGTGCCGATGGTGCCTGTGGGTCCTGGGAGGGTCCGGGGCGGCCATCCACCACGGACCCTCCCGTCAGGCCTGGCTCAGCTGCCGCGGATCTCCGTCCAGCGCGACGTCCACTCCTCGAAGTCCGTGCACGTCTGGCCGCGCTCGTCCCCGCAGTCCGCGAGCGGGGTCTTCCAGAACGAGATGCTGCTGTACACCGCCTCGTCGTTGACGCCGTACGCGTCGCAGAAGCCGGGCAGCTTGTACGAGCCGTAGCCCACGTCGAGGTACTGGCATGCCTTGGGGTTGGCGGGCGACTCGCCGAAGTACTCCGCGACCTGCGCCTGCACCTCGGGTGTGAGCATCCATGCCATCCACTTGAGCATGCAGTTGGGATGCTGGGCGTTGGCCGACATCATCCAGGTGTCCGCCCAGCCGGTCATGCCCTCGGAGGGCACGACCGCCTCGACCGGCACGCCGGTGGCCTTGAGGGCGTTCAATTGGTACGGCCAGGCCGTGCCCACGACGGTGGTGCCGTTGGTGAAGTTGTCGATCTCGTCCCCGAACAGGGACCAGTACTTGCCCACCCAGGGTGCCTGCGTCTTGAGCAGCGCCACCGCCGCGTCCAGTTGCTCGGGCGTCAGCTCGTAGACATCGGTGATGCCCAGCTCGGGCTGGTGCGCCTTGAGGTACATGGCGGCGTCCGCGATGTAGATGGGCGCGTCATAGGCCGTGATGCGACCCGCATACGGCGCCGCGGCGGTCTCGTCGAACACCACGTCCCAGCTCGTGGGTGCGGGTGTCACCTCGTCGGTCTGGTACATGAGCAGGTTGCCGCCCCAGCCGTGGGGCACGCCATAGTGCTTGCCGTCCACCACGTAGTGCGGCGCGTCCTGGAGGAACGGCGCCACATCCGAGAAGCCCGGGATGGCCGCCACATCGACCGCCGCCACGTCGCCGGCGTTGATGAGGCGAAGCGACGCATCGCCCGACGCGGACACGCCGTCATAGGTCGCGCCACCACCGCTGCGCATGTCCGTCACCATCTGGTCGGACGTGTCGTCGATCTTGACCTCGACCTGGCAGCCGGTGGCCGCCTCGAAGGGGGTGACCCAGTCGTACTCGGGCAGGTTCTCGCCCGCCTCGGCGTACCCGATCCATGCGATGAGGTTCAGCGCACCCTCGCCGGGGCCGCCGACCGCGGACAGGTCGATCGACGGCACGAGGGGCACGGGCAGTGCGCCGGCTGACGCATCCTGCGCCGTGGCCACTTGGGGCACGGCAGCGGCCACCAGCAACAGGCTGGCACAGGCTGCGGTGAGTCCACGACGTGTCATGTCTGCGCTCCTCCCTGTGGCCCGGTCATCCCGGCCGGGCCGATCCCGGAGGCGGCGCTGTCGTGCGCCTCCGGCCTGACGTCCACGCGCAGCGTGTGCTGACGGTCCCAGACCAGCCGCACCCGCTGACCCTTGAGCGCGAGCACCTCCATGGAGGAGGTGGTCACGTTCTGCTTGATGACCTCGAGCTCGCCGCCGAGGTCAAGTGCCACGTGGAACCGGGTGTCCGACCCCAGATAGACCACGTCCTGCACCATGCCCTCGATGGCCACCGACCCCGCCGGAACGGGTCCGCCCGAGGGCTCGAGGCGGATCTTCTCGGGTCGCACAGTGAACGTGCCGGCCACGCCCGCGACGGCCTCCGCCACGGCACCCGAGACGACGTTGGAGGTCCCCACGAAGCCCGCCACGAACGCCGTGGCGGGCCGCTCGTAGACCTCGGCCGGGGTGCCCACCTGCTCGATGCGCCCGCGGTCGAAGATGGCGATGCGGTCGCTCATGGCGAGCGCCTCGTCCTGGTCGTGGGTGACGTAGATGAAGGTGATGCCCAGCGCGGCTTGGATCGCCTTGAGCTCCAGCTGCATCTGCTGGCGCAGCTTGAGGTCGAGCGCGCCCAGGGGCTCGTCAAGGAGCAGCACCCGGGGTCGGTTGATGATCGCTCGCGCGAGCGCCACACGCTGCCGCTGCCCCCCGGAGAGCTGGCCCGGCTTGCGCCCGCCATAGCCCTCGAGACGGACCATGCGCAGCGCATCAGCCACGCGCGCGCGCCGCTCATCCTGGGCCACCTTCCGGACCGCCAGGCCATAGCCCACGTTGTCCGCGACGGTCATGTGCGGGAACAGGGCATAGTCCTGGAACACGGTGTTGACGTCCCGGTCATACGGCGGGAGGCGGGACACGTCACGGCCGTCGAGCAGCACCCGCCCGGCGGTCGGCAGTTCGAAGCCGGCGATCATGCGGAGCGTGGTCGTCTTGCCTGACCCCGAGGGGCCGAGCATCGAGAAGAACTCTCCCGCGCCCACCTCGAGGTCGACGTCCGCCACGGCGACGACATCGCCATACATCTTGCGGACGGCCTCCAGTCGCACGGCCGCGGCTGGCTCCCCCGTGCTCGTCCCCGCCGAGCTGACCACATGCTGCGTCGCGACGGTCACGCGCTCCTCGTGCCCCCGCGACCGGGCGGCCCACGCCGACCTCCTCTCCGTCTGGGGGATGCGGAAGGGTGACGCGCTGACTGGGCGCGTGTCAAGGGAGGCGCACGAGGGCGCGTGCGCCCGTGCCTGGTCCGGAGCCCCTACAGTTGGCCCCATGGCCGAGGAGCAGCCCATGACCCCCGCGGCCACCACGCGTCCCGGGTCGCACGGACCCCCCCCGCGCCGCCCGTCGCTCGCGCCGGTCGCGGTCGTGGCCGGCTTCCTCGTCATCGCGGTCGTCCTGGTGCTCATCGGCGCGGAACGCTCGGCCTCCCCGGCGCCCTCGGTCGGTGTCGCCCGTCCTGGCACCTCGGCCGACCCTCGTGGCGTGGTGGTCATCATGCGTGACTACCTGTTCGACCCCACGCCGCTCGTGCTGGTCCCCGGCGAGACCATCCGGCTGACCGTGTTCGACGCCGGCCTCCAGCCCCATGAGCTGGTGTTGGGCGATGGCGATGTCCAGAGGGCCTGGGCGGCGGCCCATGCCGCGGCGACCCCGCCGGCGCCCTTCGCCACGCCACCTGCCGCGAGCGTGCCACCCGGGACCGGTGGGTTGCGTGTCTGGGTCGGCTCGGGCAACAAGGCCACGGTGGACTGGACCGTCCCGACCACGGGCGGGCTGCTGCTCATGTGCCACCTCCCGGGACATGTCGCGCAGGGGATGGTGGGCCGCGTGGACCTCCGCCCGAGCCTCGCCGGCGCATCGACGGCCCCCTCGGCACCGCGCTGAGGCGCGGCGCCCCCTGGATGCGCGATAAGATGTCCCATGCGCCCCTGGCGCCGCCCGCCCGCTCATCTCACATCGTCCGTCGGAGACGACGGGTCCCGACCCAGAGGTGACCACATGACCTACGTCATCGCCGAGCCCTGCATCGACGTCCTGGACCAGTCCTGCGTGTCGGTGTGCCCCGTCGATTGCATCCACTTCGACCAGGGCACCGACCGGATCCTGGCGATCGACCCGGACGAGTGCATCGACTGCGGCGCGTGCGAGCCCGAGTGCCCCGTGAACGCGATCTACCCGGAGGACTCGCTGCCCGCGGAGTGGGCCATGTACACCGCCCAGAACGCCGCGTGGTACAAGGACAAGGATGCGGCACGGGCCATGATCGACGAGTGGAAGCCCGCCTGACCTGGTCTGACGCCCGAGCAGTCGCCTGCTGACGCCCGGGCTGGCATCCACTGGCGGCCGCGCCGTCGTCCGCTCGCGCCCGGGCCGTCGTTGGTCAGTCGCGCGCCAGGATCGCGCCCATGATGCGACCCAGGCTCGGGCGCACGCCGTAGAGCAGCAGGGTCGCGCGGAACACGCGTGCCGAGGCGACCGTCGCGAGCACCGTGAACAAGGCCAGGCTCGCCAGTGAGAGGGCGACCATGGGCACCGGGATGATGGGCGAGACCGCGAGCACCAGGAGCATCGTCGCGGGCGTGGTCACCGGGATGAGCGCCAGGACCCACACCAGCAGGGTGTCCACGTCGCCGCTCAGGAACAGGCTGCTGAAGATGAGCGGGATGACAGCCAGGAAGCCAAAGAAGCCCGAGTACTGCTGCGCCTCGCGATTGCCCGGCGCGATGGCCCCGATGGCCGCGAAGATCGCGCCATACGCGAGGTATCCCAGCACGAAGTAGGCCAGGGCGAGGACGATCACCGGGGGCGTGATCGAGAGGTCGCCCAGCCCGCCGACCTGCGACGCGATGAGCGGGATGGCCAGCAGCCCCGCGGTCACCCAGACCGCCACCTGGGTCAGACCGGCTGCCCCGAGACCCAGGATCTTGCCGGCCATCAGGGGCAGCGAGGGGACCGAGCTGAGCAGGATCTCCACCACCCGGTTCTCCTTCTCCTCGGTCACCGACTGGAGCAGGTACCCGCTCGTGATGAAGATGCTCATCACGAACAGGAGCGTGAAGCCGAAGGGCACGAGGAACCCCGCGATGGCTGCGGCCTCTGATGTGGGCTCGCCACCGACCGTGACCGCTGTCACCTGCACGGGAGCCACGATGCGGGCGGCGAGGTCGGGTCGGACGCCGCTCGTGGACAGGAGCGCCGCCCGCAGCACCGCCGCGAGCGCCTCGTCCTGGGTGGCGCGCCGCTGCATCGCGGTGACGTCGAGCGGCCCGCCCGTGGTCTCGATGCGCTGCACCGCTGGTGACGTCGGCCAGGTCGAGGGGATGACGTAGTACTCGGCGATGGTGCCGTCATCGATGAGTTGTTGGGCGGTGCCTGCCTCCACCACCTGGAGCACCGGGGGCTGGGGTCGGAGGCGCATGCTCGACCGGTCGACGACCACGAGCCGCACGGACGTGGGGTCGCCACCGCTCCCGGGCGTGGACGGGGACAGCACCGCTGACAGCGCGAACAGCGCCGCGAGGCCGATGGGCAGCAGCAGGGTCCCGAAGATGAACCCGCGGCGCCGCACGGTCCGCAGGTAGTCGCGGCGCGCGACGATGCCCACGAGCCGCAGGAAGCCTCCCCGGTCGCCTGGCCCTTCCGATCGTGGGTCCGTGCCCTGCGTGGCGCTCACGCGACCAAGCCTGCCCTCGCGTCACCCGCGACCGCCCGCAGGAACACCTCGGACAGGTCGGGCGCGTCGAGGGTGAACCGCTCCACGACCGCGTCGGTCGCGGCGAGCTCCCCGAACAGGTCCCGGGCCGACGCGCCCTCCCGCAGCAGGAACCGGACGCGGCCATCGACCGCGCTCACGTGGCTGACGCTCCGATACCGCCCGACGTCGAGCGGCACGTCCCGACCCACCACCTCGACCGCACCATCGCTGAAGGCACCCCGGACCTCCGGCACCGTCCCGTACAGCACCCGCCGGCCGCCGTTGATGAGCAGGATCCGGTCACACAGTGTCTGGGCATCACCCATGTCGTGGGTGCTCATGATGACCGCCGCGCCCCGGTCACGCTGCTCCAGCATCACGCCCTTGAGCAGGTCCGCGTTGACCGGGTCGAGGCCCTGGAACGGCTCGTCGACGATGAGCAGGGCTGGCTCGTTCAGGATGGTCGCGATGAGCTGCGCCTTCTGGTGCATGCCCCTCGAGAGCTCCGCGCCCCGCTTGCGCATCGAGTCCCCCAGGCCCATCCGCTCCAGGAGGTCGGTCGCCCGGCGCCGGCTGTCAGAGGTGCTCATGCCCCGGAGCGCCCCGAAGTAGGTGAGGGTGTCCACGACGGGCACGTCCCGGTACAGCCCCCGGTCCTCCGGGAGGTACCCCACACGCGCCTGGTGCTCCACGCCCGGTCTGCCGCCGAACACGCGGATGGTGCCCCGATCGGGTCGGATGATGTCCAGGAGCATGCGCATGGTGGTGGTCTTGCCGGCGCCGTTGGGTCCCAGGAAGCCCATCAGCTCGCCCGGTCGGACGTCGAACGACAGGCCGCGCACCACGTCGGTGCTGCCGAAGCGCTTCCACACGTCCTCCACCACGACCGCCGGTGCGTCGCCCGGCAGGGGCGTGCGCACCGGGGCCGATGACGGCGCGGGCGTTTCGGGCATGGCCACAGGCTACATGACCACGGCCGACCGACATCGACAGGGCATCGGTGGGAGCATGGGCCGATGCGCATCGTGTCCCTCCTCCCCGCGGCCACCGAGATCGTGTACGCCCTCGGCCTGGGCGACGAGCTGGTGGGTCGGTCACCTGCGGACGACCACCCCTCGGAGGCCTCCGAGGTGCCGGTCGTGGCGTGGGCGGACCAGGGCGCGGGGCCGTCCGGCCCACCAGCCGCCCTGACCGGCGACACGGGCGCCGCATCGGCCCCGTCCCATCACATCGACCTGGATGCCCTGGCGCGGGCCCGGCCGGACCTCGTCCTCACCCAGCGTGGGTGCCGTGCATGCGCCGTCAGCCAGGAGCAGGTGCAGGAGGCCGTGCGCGCCCTGGGCATCGACCCCACCATCGTGGCCCTCGAGGCGTCGACCGTCGAGGGGATCCTCAATGGGATCTCCACGGTGGGGGCCTTCGCGGAGGCCGAGGACGAGGCGGTGGGGCTCATCGAGATCCTGCGGCAGCGCCTGGCCGCGGTGGAGGATCGGGTCCTCGAGCGACGTCTGGCGGGGATCGCGCCACGTCGCGTGGTGGTCCTGGGGTGGCTGGAGCCACCCTTGTCGTCGGGTCGCTGGGTCCCCGAGATGGTGCGTCGGGCCGGTGGCTGGGACCTGCTCGGCCAGGAGGGGCAGGTGCCGGTGGAGGTGGGCTGGGACCGGGTGCGGGACGTCGACCCCGACCTGCTCCTGCTCGCGCCATACGGCATGGATGCGACAGCATCCGTGCGCGCGTGGGAGCGGGCGCCCATGCCCGTATGGCTCGACTCGCTCCGGGCCGCCCGGGACGGGGCCCTGGTCGCGGTGGACGGCGGTGGTCTGCTGTCGAGACCCGGCCCCCGGGTCATCGATGGCATCGCGATGCTCGCAGAGGTGCTCGACCCCGAGGGTCTGGCTGGCTTCGCACCCCCTGGCTCATGGCTGCGACCGGGTCGCACGGACGATCGTGTCCGGCGGCATCGGTCACGGGTCTGATGCCCTTCCGTGCGGCCTTCGACTGCCTGTGGTGCGGCAGGCCCTGGCAGGCGTCCGGGCCGGCCGACCTGACCGGCTGGGCCTCGCTGTGCGCTGGCTGCCTCGACCGCGCCCAGGACAACGGGTTCCTGCGGTCACGGCTACGGGCTGCGCTCCGGGAGCGATCGGGCGGTGGTGCCCCGGCGCCCGGTGGCACGGCCCGCCCGGCGGCCGTCACGCGACCCACCGCGGACAAGGACCTGGGTGCCCAGATGCGCGCCTACTACGCCGCCCGCGCGCCCGAGTACGACGACTGGTACCTCCGGCGCGGGCGCTACGCGCGCGGCCCGGCCCGGGACCTCGCGTGGCACACGGAGCTCGACGGCGCGACGGCCTGGCTCGACGCCCAGCCGTTTGCGGGTGCCATCGTGGAGCTCGCGGCAGGGACCGGCTGGTGGTCGCCGCTCCTCGCGAGCAAGGGTGAGCTGTCGCTCTATGACATCAACCCCGAGACGCTCGATCGGGCCCGGGACCGGCTCATGGCGCACCGTCTGCGCGCGCACATCCATGTGCGCGATGCGTGGGCGGACCCCGACCGGCAGGTGGACGGTCTCTTCTGTGGCTTCTGGCTCAGCCATGTGACCGACGAGCGCCTGGCCGACTTCCTCGCGCTGGTGACCCGCTGGCTGCGGCCGAGGGGCCGCTTCGCCTTCATCGACTCACTGCCCGATCGCGAGTCGGGCCCCGTCGACCATGACACCACGCCCGTCGACGGGGTCTCCCCGCGGCGCCTGGCCGACGGGCGGGAGTTCCAGGTGGTCAAGGTGCACCGAGGTTCTGACGAGTTGGCGGACGCATTGGCGCACGCGGGCTTCGTGGAGGTGGCTGTGACCGCGACGCCCCGCTTCTTCGTGATGGGGAGCGCGGTGCTGCCTGGCTGAACCAAGCCAGGGTGGACGATCGCGAGGTGGCGCGTCCGGACCATGCGTGCCTCGGGGCTGCCGCCAGGGCCCGGGCTCCGCACCCGGCAGAGCCTAGACTCTCGACCATGCAGGACGCGGAGGTCGAGGCACCGACGCCGATCCCGGGGCTGGGCCCCCTCGGTGCGTGGGGGCATCTCGACACGCTACCGGCCACAGAGCTGCACCGGTACGTGCGGCGCGTCGCCGACCTGGGATACCACTGCCTGTGGGTGCCAGAGACCGTGGGTCGCGAGCCGTTCGCCCTCCTGGGGGCAGTCGCCGCGGACGCCGGGGCGATGTGGCTGGGCACCGGCATCGCGTCCATCTGGGCGCGCGACCCGATGGCCGCGCGCATGGGCGCGCTCACGCTGCACGAGCTGACGGGAGGGCGGTTCCTGCTGGGGCTCGGAGTGTCGCACCCGCATCTCGCCCAGCGACTCCGCGGCCATGCGTACGAGCGCCCGCTCACCCGGATGCGCACGTACCTCGAGGCGTACCGCGGCCTGCCCTATCGCGGGCCGACCCTCGCGGATGGCGAAGGGCGCCCCAGCGAGCCGCCCATCGTCCTGGCGGCGCTCCGGGAGCGGATGCTGACGCTTGCCGCGACAGCGACCGCGGGTGCCTTCCCGTACCTCGTGACCGTCGAGCGCGTGGCCTGGATGCGCGGTGTGCTGGACGCGGCCGCGCCGGGGACCCGGCCGCTGCTCGTCGTCAGCCTGCCGGTCGTCCTGGGCCAGGACCCCGGCGTGGCGCGGGCCACGGCGCGCGCGTACCTCGCGCCGTACCTCCGGGCGCCCAACTACCAGGCGAGCTGGGCCGAGCAGGGCCTCACCCCCGACGACTGGGCGACGCCGGGCTCGGACCGCCTCGCGGACGCGATGGTCGCGTGGGGGTCGCTCCAGGCGGTCCGGGCACGCATCGCGGCGCTCCATCGCGCAGGCGCCGACCACGTGGCGCTCGTGCCGCTGTCACCCGACGGGACGTCCGACCGCCTTGCCACGCTGGAGGCGCTGGCACCGGTCCCCTGACCGCCGTGGGGTCGCCCAGGGCGATGGCGCGCATGGTCGCCATGATGCCGGAGGCCTCGGCCATCCGAGCGGGCGCGCACCTATACTCGGCCGCGTGTCACTGAAGGACGTCACCATCGCGACCGTGGGCACCGGTGTGATGGCCGGGTCGATGATCACCGGGCTGCTCAAAGCGGGCCAGGTCGAGCCCGCACGACTCATCGCGAGCCACCCTCGGGCGGCCAGACGCGAGGAGCTCCAGGCCGGCCACGGCATCCGGACGACCGCATCGAACATCGAGGCGGTGGAGGGCGCGGACATCGTGGTCCTGGGCATCAAGCCCCAGATGCTCAAGCGGGTGGGCGCCGAGCTCGCGCCCGTGCTCCGGGACGGCCAGCTGGTCATCAGCGTCATCGCAGGCGCAACGACCGGTGCCCTGGCCAACGTCCTGCGGCATGCGGCGCTCGTGCGCGCCATGCCCAACACCCCGGCACAGCTGGGCCAGGGGGTGACCGTGTGGTATGCCACGCCCGCGGTGACCGCCCTCCAACGCCAGGCGGCCGCGACGCTCCTCGCCAGCCTGGGGCACCAGGTCGAGGTCGAGGACGAGAAGCTCGTGGCCATGGCCACGGCGGTGAGCGGGACGGGCCCCGCGTACGTGTTCCTGGTCATGGAGGCGCTCATCGACGCGGCGGTCCACCTGGGCTTCCCGCGGCACGTGGCCCACGACCTGGTCATCGAGACGCTCGAGGGCAGCACCTCCTTCGCGAAGGCGAGCGGGATGCACCCTGCCCAGCTTCGCAACATGG
>DAOTUX010000003.1:0-2480 GCA_034436475.1 Chloroflexota bacterium
GATCACCACGACCGTCGACGTGTACGGGACGGCGGCCGACAACGCCAGGAGACGGGCCGCGCTGGCCATGGACGACGTGATGGAGGGCCTGGGATGACCGACACCCGCGACCCCGACTGCCCGGATTGCGACCACCCGCTCGCGGTGCACACGACGACCACGAACGACGGGTTCCGAGCGGCGTCGGCGCCCACGTGGACCGGCGTCTCGGCGTTCTCGGCCGCCGCGCTGCTGGCCTGGCTGGTCGTGGTGGCCATGGAGCGGGATCACGTGCGCAACCCCGCCGGCGGAGCAGCCCGAGGGTGAGCGAGTACGAGGACTGTCGGTGCGATTACCCCTGGGATCTGCCCGACGAGCAGGCCCTGTTGGAGGCCATGCGCGCCATGGGTGATGCCTCGGATGCGTGACGAACGGCTGACACAGGACTCGTCGCCCGCGTCCCGCAGCAGCCTTAGGAGCTGGTCAGGGCGACCTGGTGCGGGTTCGAGTCCCGCCTTCCGCACCAGCAGGTCCCAGCAGACGGTAGCACCGGCCTGCACCTCCATCGCTGACATTTCCGCTGACACGGACCGGTGCGGCGGGGGAGCGTGCGCGATGTGAACGCATGTTCCATCCACGGTGGACGGACCGCAGGGACGCGCCGCTAGGCACGAGGCGTCCGCGGGGCTAGCGTCGGGAACCGTGAACGCCTTGACCGCCTCCACCGTGTCTTCGGCGTTCCCGTCCCTCCCCTCCGGTCCGGGCCGCAGCCCCGTCGGGATCACGCGACATCCCGGCGGGGCGCGCTCCCCCTGGTCCGGTGCGCGATGACCTCGACACCCTGCGCCGCGACCGGTCCGGCCTCCGGGCATCCGCAGCACTACCGATCGCGGCCATGAGCCCCGTCGAACGCCAGGAGCTCGCCGACGCGATGTCCCGCATGGACCACCGGTTCGAGCGGTTCGAGCAGGAGGCCCGCGACTTCCGCGAGCAGGTCGGGTCCGACATCAACGCGCTGAAGCGCGATATGGCGTTCATCAAGGGAGCGTCCAAGTTCGTGACCGTGCTGCTGAGCGTGGCTGTCCCCGTGGCGATCGCCGTCGTCGGCTGGCTGGTGAAGTGACCGACAGCCCCGAGCCCACCTTCGACACCGGCGCCGCCCTGAAGCGCGCGGAGGCCGCCCGGATCAACTCCATCCGTTGGTTGTTCGGGAGGGGCTTCCCGTTCTGGAGGGACACCGTGGACGAGGACGTCATCGAACAGGGCACCGAGCAGGACGAGCGTCCGGCCGAGCCCGTGCTGGAGCCGATCGAGACGGAGGACGACGAGTGAGGCCCGCGTGGTTCCGTGATCCCGGGGACCAGGCGTTCGTGAACGCCATTTGGCTGGTGCTCGGCCGTCCTGGGCCGATGCGTGGCCGCTCCGCGCACCGCCACCGGAAGGCGGGCCGCGCATGAGGCCCCCGATCTGCCAATACGACTTCGGCGACCGTGACCTCCGCGGGCATGCCTGCACGCTGACCGGCCTCGCCTACAGCGCCCGCGAGATGACGGACGGCAAGGCGTGGTCCGGCGACCCCGAGCCCTACGTCTTCCAGCTCCAGAAGCTGTCCGGAGTGCCCATCGCCACCTTCCGCGATCGCGGCACCACGCTGACCGAAGCGCAGCGCGCCTACGAGCAGGCCCCCGGGTTCGACGGTCGCGTCAAGTCCCGGTTCGCCCTGCAGCGCGGCATCCTCGTCCGCGAGCAGCTGATCCCGATGCTCGCCGAGGGTCGCATCGCCGTCGTGGCGGTCAACTACGGGGTGATCCAGGACGGCAAGAAGGGCGTCGGCTCGTTCCGCGGCGGCCACGCGGTCACCATCGGCGAGCCCGAGGGCGGGAAGGTCACCGTGGCCGACTCGCTGCGCCGCGAGCTCGTGACCTGGCGCGTCGATCTGCTGGTCCGGGCGATGGAGACGTTCGGGAAGAACCCGTGGGGCGACGGCAAGGGCGAGGCCGGCATCCCGCTCCCCTCCCCGACGCTGCTCGAGCGCGCCATCGCCCAGCGTGACGCCGCGCGGCGCGACCTCGACAAGGAACGCGACCGCTCGGCCGGCCTCGTGGTGCAGCTCGGCGCGGCGAACGAGGCGCTCAAGGCGTGCCAGGCGGCCAAGCCGACGGACTGCACGGTGGCGATCAACGACGAGCGGAACCGGGTGCTCGGGCTGTTGTCCGACGGCATCGACGAGCTTGTGGCGTCGCTCCGATGATCGCGCTCGACCCCGACGTCGCACCGAACGGCCAGGCCATCCCCGCCCATGTTCATCCGCGGGATCGGTGTCGGTCCGATGGCGCCTGCCCGTTCCACGGACCGTCGGATCACCCGATGGCCTCGTGGACATTCCTTGTCCGCGAGACCGCCCTGGTGGAACGCATCTGCCCACACGGCATCGGCCACCCTGACCCGGACAGCCTCGCCTGGTTCGAGCGCCACGGGATTGCCACGATGGGCATGCACGG
>DAOTUX010000004.1:0-19026 GCA_034436475.1 Chloroflexota bacterium
CTCTTGATGCCCACGAGGCGGTCCTCGATGTGATCGATGCGACCCACGCCATGGCGGCCGCCGAGGGCGTTGAGCCGCTCCACCAGCTCGACGGGGGTCACCGGCTCCGAGTCGATGGACACCGGGATGCCTCGCGAGAAGCCGATGATGACCTCGGTGGGGATGGCCGGGGCCGCGCCCGGGTCCACCGTCCACTCGTAGACGTCCGCGGGTGGCGTCTGCCAGGGGTCCTCGAGGGCTCCCGTCTCGATCGACCGGCCCCACAGGTTCTGATCGAGGGAGTAGCCGCCGAGGTCCGGGACGGCCATGCCCCGCTCCAGGGCGTAGGCGACCTCCTGCTCGCGGGTGAGGCCGGTCCCCACGCGCATGGGTGCGATGACCTCGAGTCGCGAGTCGAGCGCCCGGACCGCCACATCGAAGCGGACCTGGTCATTGCCCTTGCCCGTGCAGCCATGGGCCACCGCGGTCGCACGCTCTCGTTCCGCGACCTCGACCAGGAGCTGCGCGATGAGAGGTCGGGCGAGCGCCGTGGCGAGCGGGTACGCGTCCTGGTACAGCGCGTTGGCCTGGAGGCTGGGGAACACGAACCGGCGCAGGAACCGATCGCGGCCATCGACCACGTACGCCTTGCTGGCACCGGCCGCGAGGGCCCGCTCGGCGACATGGTCACGCAGCGACCCGCCGCCCACATCCACGGTCAGGGTGATGACCTCGGCGTCATCGTGCTCCCGTAGCCAGGCGACCGCGACGGACGTGTCGAGGCCACCGGTGAACGCGAGGACCACCTTCTTCACGCTCTCGACGAACCTCCAACAGCGTCCATGCAGGCGCCATGATGCGCGAACGGCGCGTCACACGACGCGCCGTGGGGCTTCGCCGGCGCATGTGGCGGCTCACCGGCCTGCATTAACATGCGCTCGCGGTCACCATTATTGCATAGTCATGCGATCCGTGTCATCCTCTCCGCAGATGCCTGTGCACCCCCACCCGGCGGCCGCGCGCTTCCTGTCGGTCGCCGACCTGGATGCGGACGGCATCGTGGGTGTCCTTCGACTCGCGCTCGCGCTCAAGGCCGGCCGTGCTCCCACGGCCGGCCGAGCGCTGCCCGCCCGACCGCTCGACGGCAGGGCCGTCGCACTCGTGTTCCAGAAGCCGTCGCTGCGGACCCGGGTGAGCTTCGAGGTGGGTATCACACGACTGGGTGGCACGCCCGTGGTGCTGGTGGGCGACGAGGTGGGCCTGGGCTCCCGTGAGGCGCCGCGGGATGTCGCCCGGACCTTGGACCGCTTCTGTGACGCCATCGTGGCCCGCGTGTTCGACCACTCGCTGCTGGAGGAGCTGGCCGATTCGTCCGTGATCCCGGTCATCAACGCGCTCTCGGACGCGGAGCATCCGTGCCAGGCCCTCGCGGACATGATGGTCCTGGCCGAGCGCTGGGGTGGCGTGGAGGCGCTCGCGGGTCGCCAGTTGGTCTATGTGGGTGACGGCAACAACGTCGCCGCGTCGCTGCTGCTGGCGGGTGCGTCCCTCGGGCTGCATGTGCGCTGGGTGGGCCCGGAGGGGTACGAGCCGTCGTCGCTCATCGTGGGCCGGGCGCGGCACCTCGCGGAGGAGACCGGCAGCCGCATCGAGCTGGGGCACGATCCCGTCACTGGCGTCGTCGGCGCCGACGCGGTCTACACCGACGTCTGGGCGAGCATGGGCCAGGAGGAGCAGGCCGAGCGCCGCCGCGAGGTGTTCCGACGCTATGCCATCACGCGCCAGTTGCTGGAGGGCGCGCCGAACGCCCTCGTGATGCACTGCCTGCCGGCGCACCGGGGTGACGAGATTGCGTCGGAGGTGCTGGACGGGCCGAACAGCATCGTGTTCGACCAGGCGGAGGACCGGATGTGGGTCCAGATGGCGCTGCTGGTCACGCTCATGGGCGGCATGCCGGGCTGAGCGGACAGCGCGAGGTGCGGCCGGAGCGCACCGGTACCCATGTTCGGCGCGCGCCTGAGACTATCGGCTGCGTTCCGAGGGAACGTCCGCCTGCGATACCGTTATGGTGCGTCCCGTCAACGCGATCGCCCCAGAACGATCGACGCGACCGTGGGCCCGCAATGAGAGGTCAGACATGCATCACAGGCGGATACCGTTCCTCCTCATCGCCTCGCTCGTCGCCGTCCTTGTCGCGATGCCCACGGGTGTCAGCGCCACATCGCCCCGCACCCGCTGGGTCGACAATGACGGTCGCGCGGGACCCGGTGGCTGTGGCGGCTCCAGTCATGCCGCCCGATCCATCCAGGACGCGGTCGATGCGAGCGGTCGCGGGGACACGGTGGTGGTCTGCCCGGGCACCTATGTGGAGCAGGTGCGCATCCGTGGCAACCGGGACGGGCTGACCCTGCGGGCAGCGCGTCCGTTCAGCGCCCAGATCATGGCACCACGCCAGGTCGCGGCGCCGCTCGGTTTCCATCACCTGGTGCTCGTGGAGCGCGTGGACGACGTGACGGTGCGTGGCTTCCGGGTCGTGACCCGCACTGCGGCGCCGTGCGACACGATCGAGGTCGCGGTGGCCGTCATCGGCGCGCGGCGCTCGTCCATCCGAGGCAACCGGCTCCAGGCGCCGGGCACGGACGGTGGTGACTGCTCCCAGTTCATCGGGATCGCCGTGGTCGACTCGCTGACGGACGGGCAGCCAGGGGGTGGCTCGAGCTCCTTCACCGCCTCGGCGACCATCGCTGCCAACGAGGTCCGTGACGCCCTGTTCGGGGGCATCATGAGCATCGGCCAGACCGGTCGGGTCCACCTCGATGTCGCCAGCAACACCGTCCGCGCCTGGTTCGGGCGACCCCCCGTGGGCGAGGGCCCGCCCACCCTGGGTCCGACGAGCCAGTTCGGGATCGGGTTCTTCGGGCGGTCGGCAGGCACCGTGCGCAACAACGTGGTGCAGGGAGCCATCGGGGGGCCCGACTCGGCACCCGGCTTCCAGATGGGCATCTACGTGGCGCCCAGCCTCGTCGCACAGGGTGCCGCTGGGAGCGACGGGAGCGTCGTCATCCGCGGCAATCTCATCCGTCGGCTGGTGACGGGGGTCGGGCTCGATGGGGTTCGCGACGTGCGCGTGCGAGGCAACACGCTGCGGCATGTGACGGTCGGTCTCGCGCTCGGCGACACGCGCGACTCACGACTGAGCCGCAACCAGGTCCATGCGACCCAGACGGGCATCACGGTGGGCGGTCAGTCACATGACGATCGCGTGGTCGACAACGTCGTGACGGGCCCTGGCGGCTCGTGCCAGGACACCACGAGCGGTCCGGGAACGGCCGGCACCGCCAACTCCTGGAGCGGGAACAGCGCGACCCAGCCAAGCTCGCCCCTGGGCATCTGCGGCGGCGTCCCCCAGTAGGCGAGCCGTGCGCGCGGCACGTCCGGCACCGCCGCGGGGCGACCGGGAGGCTCAGGCGGTCCAGCGCGTCCCGAACGAAGGGTCGTCGAGCGCACGCGAGACCGCGTCCGGCGCAGCCCCGTCCGCGATGACGGCCTGAGCGGCGCCGCCCCGCATCGCGCGCTCCGCGCAGCGGACCTTGGGCACCATGCCTCCGGCGATGACGCCGTCCGCGATGAGCCGGGCCGACTCGGCGACGGTGAGAGCAGGGATGCGCCGGCGGTCCGCCCCCCACACGCCGTCCGTATCGGTGAGGAGCAGCAGGCGGCCACCGAGCGCACCGGCGATGGCCGCCGCCGCATCGTCCGCGTTGACGTTGCAGATGGCCCCGTCGGGATCGAGCGCGGCGGGTGCCACGACGGGCAACAGGCCCGCATCGAGCAGGGTGACCAGGGGACTGACCCGTACCGAGTCGATGGACACCACCCGCCCCAGCCCGGCCACCCGGGCCCCGGTCAGGGTCCCCCCGTCCACGCCGGACCAGCCGACCGCGTCTGCACCCATGGACCGCAGCGTGGCCACGAGCTCGGTGTTGATCACCCCACGCAGGACAGCCAGGGCCACCTCGAGCGCCGCGTCATCGGTCACCCGGAGCCCGTCCTGGAACCGGCTCTCGACAGCCATCCGTTCGAGCCACCCGGTGAGGCGCTTGCCCCCGCCATGCACGAGGACCAGCCGATCGACCTGTGAGCGCTCGGCGACCTCGCGTAGCGTGGCCTCCTGCTCCGCGAGGGTGGTGCCGCCCAGCTTGACCACCACCGGCGGACCGGCGGCACCCTGGGTCACGTCGAGTACTCGCTGTTCTCCCGCACGTACGCCTCGGTGAGGTCACAGCCGAACGCCTCGCCGGTCCCACTGCCCGCGCCCAGGTCCACCCGCACGACGACCTCGGGCGCGTCCATGGCACGGCTGACGGCGGCCTTGTCGAAGGGGAGGGGCAGGCCATGGAACACGTCCGTGCCCGCGATCGTGATGCGCACCAGGTCGGGGTCCAGGTCCAGGCGCGAGCCGCCACGTCGCGCGGCCTCTTCAGGGTTGAGGCCGGCGGCCTCCAGTACCGCGGCGTCCGCGAGCTGTGCGTTGCCCAACGCATCCGCCACACGTCCCCAGTTGGGGTCCCGGCCATGGACCGCGGCCTTGAACAGGCTGCTGCCCACCACGGCCCGGGCCGCGGCGCGTGCGTCCGCATCGTCGCGCGCGCCCGTCACGACGCACGTGATGAGCGATGTCGCGCCCTCGCCGTCGGCCGCCTGCTGGCGTGCGAGCGAGCGGCACACCGCCTCGACCGCGGCCGCGAACCCCGCCCAGCCAGCGTCACCCGGCGCCACCGTCACCCCGGCCCCTCCGGATGCCACTAGATAGACCGTGTCGCTGGTGCTCGTGTCCCCGTCCACGGTCAGCTGGTCCCAGGTGCGCGCGACGACGGGCCGCAGCAGGCTGGAGAGCACATCGGGCTCGACCGCCGCGTCCGTGAGCACATAGGCGAGCATGGTGGCCATGCGCGGGTGGATCATGCCCACGCCCTTGGCCACGCCGGAGATCGTCACGCGAGCCGCCGACCAATCCGTGGTCGGCAGATCGAGGCGCACGGTGGCCCACTTGGCTCGCGAGTCGGTCGTCCGGAGCGCCTCGGCGACAGCCTCGAAGGCCGCGTCGTCCGTGCCCAACGGGCCGGTGGCAAGCGCCGTGATCGCCGGCTCCAGGGTGCCCATCGGGTATCGCGGGCCGATCATCCCGGTCGCCACGGACAGCACCCGTTGGGGAGCCGCCCCGATGGCCTGCCCTAGGACCTCGGTGAGCCGCCGCTGGTCCGCGAGTCCTTCGTCACCGGTCGCCGCGTTGGCGCAGCCGCTCACCGACAGGAGCGCCGCGACGGTGCCGTGGCTCGCGCCCCCGAGGCACTCCCGGGCGAGCAGCACGGGCGCCGATGCGAAGCGGTTGGGGGTGAAGGTCGCCGCGACGGCACCCTCGCCGGCGTCGACGAGGACGATCGACAGGTCCGGCCGGCCGGATGCCTTGACGCCGGCCACCGCCGCCCCGGCGCGGAAGCCGCGCGGCAGGCGCGCGGCCCACTCGACGTCGGGCAGGCGGGACGAGGGATCGACCGCGGAGGGGCTCACCGACGGGTCAGGGATTGAGCGGCAGCTGCTCCAGCCCGGCCGTCTCCGGCAGGCCGAAGACCAGGTTGAAGCACTGCACCGCCTGACCGGCCGCCCCTTTCACGAGGTTGTCCAGGACGCCGATGGCGATGACCCGGCCTGTCCGCTCGTCCGCGGTCACGAACACCCGCGCGAGGTTGCTGCCGGTCACGTGCTTGGTGGCGGGTGGCGTGTCCACGACCTGCACGAATGGCTCGCCTGCGTAGAAGTCCCGATACAGGTCGCGCAGCTCGGCCGTGGTCACCGGGCGGGTGGGGCGGATGTGGGCCGCCGCGAGGATGCCCCGGGTCATGGGGATCAGGTGGGGCAGGAAGTCGACCGCACCGAAGGCCCCGCCGGTGCCATCGGGGGCCAAGAGGCCCAACTCCTGCTCGATCTCCGCGGTGTGGCGGTGGTTGAACAGGCCGTATGCGGAGACGCTCTCGTTGACCTCGCTGAAGGTGAGGTGCGCCTTGGGGTCCCGACCCGCGCCGGAGACACCGCTCTTGGCGTCCACCACGATGTCCGCCACGAGGCCCGCACGCGCCAGCGGCGCGACCGCGAGGATGGAGGTGGTGGGATAGCAGCCGGCCGCGCCGACGATCGCGACGTCGGCGCCCCCGAGGCCGGCCAGCTCGTCGCGGTGGAGCTCCGGGAGGCCGTAGGTGGCGCGGGCCAGCAGCTCAGGGGCGGGGTGCTCGAAGCCGTACCAGCGTGGGTAGTCGGCTGGGTCACGCAATCGGAAGTCAGGGCCCTGGTCGATGATCGTGGCGCCCGTGGCCACGATGTCGCCAGCGCGCTCGGCGGCAAGCCTGTGGGGGAGCGCGAGGAACACCGCATCCGCCGCGGGGAGGGCCTCGTCCACCACATGACCGGTGCCGGACAGATGGGGGTGCGAGACCCCCACGGGCTCTTGGTCACGGTCCCGGTTGACGAGCCCCACGATGTCCACGTTGGGGTGCCGATGGAGGATGCGCACCATCTCGCCGCCGGCATAGCCAGTGGCGCCCACGACGGCCACGCGGATGCGCGCACGGCCACCGATCGCGGGTGCCGCGCTCTGGTCGGTCTCGGGGCGGGTGAGGGTCTCGGTCATCAGGTGCATGACTATACCGCCGCGGGCGGACGCGCCCGGGCGAGGGTGCTCAGACGAGGTCGGACAGCAGCACGACGCGCATCTCGGGCACGACGTTGGGGACCGCGGTGGCAAGCCGTCGGTCGTTCGTCACGAGGATCTGGGCGCTGGTCATGACCCCGGTCGCGATGACGACTGCGTCCGGCAGTTGGAGTGTGGTCACGGTCCTGATGCGAGCCGCCTCGGCGGCGACCAGAAGGTCCACCGGGCGCACCGTCAGGCCCGGCATGTCCAGCACCCCGAGACCGATGTCCCTGGCATGCCCGGCTCGGCTCGGTTGGACGAGTGCCTCCCCGACGGTGAGCGCCGAGACCACGCCTCGATTCCGACCGCCGCCCACGAACTCGTCCAGCAACCTCGTGGCAACGGCCGAAGTGGCTTCGCTGCCCATGATGTGCGCGATGAGCACGGACGCATCGAAGACGAGCCGAGCGTCAGCCGGCACCCGCTGGTCAATACCAGGGCCGGTCACGTTCCCATTCGTCCCGAAGCTCGCGGATGTGGGCCACGACCTGCTCCGTGGTCTCGCCCCACAGGCCCGGGTACTTGCCCGCGAGGCTCACGCACCTGCGCAGGACGATGGTGCTGTCTTCTTGGACCCAGGCACGGAAGCGGTCGCCTGGGGCGGCCTCGACCTTCCGGGCCAGCGCCTCGGGCAGGGTCAGTTGGTTCTTGGGCCGAAGCGTGATGAGCTCGGTATCGGGAGGTATGACCGTCTCGTACATGGTCGGATGATAGAGCATCTGGTGCGACGTATCAAGGATAGTAGGAGTTGTGCAGATGGCGTCCGACGCGCGGATCGCCGCGGGCTCTGCGATAGTCCGTGGCATGGACGACACGGTGGACGACGGCGGCTCCGCACCCGGCGAGGAGGAGGACCTCGACGCGCTCCCCGCGACCGAGGGGGAGCTTGAGCCGGGCGAGGCACACGACGCACCGCTGCCGGATCTCCAGATTCCGGAGCCGGGGCGGACCCTGTCGGCCGTCACGGTCCGGGTCGGCCCCGACGCCGACTTCGTCGACATCCTGGTCCGCCTGCGGGACGCGGGCGCGGACGTGGTCTCGGTCAACTCGTTCCCCGCCACCCGTGGCGAGGCAGACGTGGATCGGGTGCTCGACGTGGAGTTCCGGGATCTGGACGGAGAGTCGGCCGCCGACGCGGTCCGGCGCGCGTCTGGCGTGGTGGTCGCGGAGCCCCGCGCGACCCTCGGCCAGATCTTTGGTAAGCGGGTGATCATCATCGGCGGCGGCGCGCAGGTCGCCCAGGTGAGCCTGGGCGCGGTCTCGGAGTCCGACCGGCACAACCTGCGGGGCGAGCGCATCTCCGTGGACACCATCGCGCTCGTCGGGGAGAAGAACATCGCGAACACGGTGCGGGCCGTCGCCGACCTGCCGCGTGCTCACATCCTGGTGCTCGCGGGGTCGATCATGGGCGGCGACATCACCGCCGCGGTCCGGGAGATCCAGGCGGCGGGCATACCGGTAATCTCGCTCAACATGGTTGGCTCGGTCGTGGACGTGGCCGACCTCGTGGTGAGCGACCCGGTCCAGGCGGGCACCATGGCCGTCATGGCCATCGCGGACACCGCACGGTTCTCGCTCGAACGGGCGCGCGGCCGCCGCTTCTGATCCGCCGCCTCTGATCCGCCGCCTCTGATCCGCCGCCTCTGGCCCGCCGCCTCTGGCCCGCCGCCTCTGGCCCGCCGCCTCGGGGCTCTCCAAGCGCGTTGCCTTGCCGCCTCCCGCGCGGCCGGCAGTTCCCTCACCTGACGTGTGAGATGTGCGAACCGGCACGCACCTGCGGAGCCACGTGTCTGACAGGCACGAGAATCGCCACGTCGAGTCGGCTCGGGCTGCTGGACCGCCCGGCCCGGCCCGGCTTGGTCCAGGTTGTGTCCCCCAGGCACGAATCCGGGTGCTCGCATGGGTTCGACGATGGCTGTACGGACGTGCGGCGGACCACTCGAGCCACGAAGAACGGGCCTTCGTGCGTGCCAGTCACGAGATCGACGCCCAAGGGTGCCAGGACGCCCCACGTGCGTTGGCGCCGGTAGTGGCTGGCCGAATCTCGTGACTGGTGGACACGCCCGGGCCGGCGCCCGCCCCTGGCCGAATCTCGTGACTGGTGGACACGCCCGGGCTGGCGTGCCCGCCCTTGGCCGAATCATGTGACTGGTGGACACGCCCGGGCCGGCGCGCGCCCCGCGGGCGGCATCGTGCCCGCCCCTGGGCCAACCTCGTGCCTGGTGGACACGCCCGGGCCGGCGCACACTCCGCCAACGGCCCCGCGCCCACTCGTGCCCACGCGGGCGGGCACGATGCTACTCGCGCGGAATGGGCAGGAGCTCCTCCAGGCGCTCGCTCAGGAGACGCGCGTACACCGGTGTCAGGTGGCTCGTGTCATAGGTCACGAGATATCGCCCATCGACCACAGGGCAGGAGTCGCCTGGGCATACCAGAACTGATGGGTCGACGAAGGTGGCACCCGCCTCCTCCGCCGCCTTGCGGAGCGTCCTGGTCATGTCGGCCCGGACCGCCACGTCGCGGTCTGTGGCACACACGCGGATGTCGTCCGCGTGCTTGGTCAGACACGCGACCGAGTCTTGCGACCACTTGGGCACGTCGTTGAGCAGCACGACCTCATCGGCGGCCCTGCCGACGGTGCGCAGGGTATCTGCCCATGCCCCCTGCCAGGCGTTCAGGTACTTCCTCGAGTACAGCCGCTTGATGCCGTCGAGCTTGTAGTCGGCCGTGGAGGTGAGGATCGCGAGGTCCGGCCGGAGCTTGCGGATGACCTTGAAGGCGCTCCTGCGCCACGCGTCGCAGTTCGCGTACACCTCCTGCTTGCGGATGATGCTGATGCGCGGCGGTGGGCAGGCGGACTTGGTCAGGAGGTGCACCTTCCATCCGCGTCGGGCCGCGATCTCCTCGAAGGCGGGGAGCCACATCGCGCCGTGCGAGTCACCCATGATCAGCACTGTGAAGTCGGAGTCGACATCGCCGTACGCGCAGCCGGTCGCCTTGCGGACCTTGGGCATGACATGGCACCCGTCCGCGTACGCCCGGGCCTTGGTGGTGTTGGCGATGGGCAGCGGTGGCGTGAGGTTGATGGGCAGCCCGTGCGGGTCGGCAGCCGGCACCCACGGACCGTCATCGAGAGCGCCGATCGCCTGGCCCAGCATGCCCATGATGGTCTTCGCGGGCGGGGCGACGCTGCCCACGGGCGTGGCGTCGGGCGCCTGGCTGGGCGCGGCGGCGGTCGCGGGCGGGGCGACGCTGCCCACGGGCGTGGCGTCGGGCGCCCGGCTGGGCGCGGCGGCGGTCGTGGTCGGGGCCACCGTCGTCACCTGGTCGAGCCACGCGTCGATGAGCGGGGCGAGACTGCGCGCGAAGGTCGCGGTCAGATGCTGGTTGTCGCGGTACACAGGGGTCGTGCCGAACACGAGCGGGCAGACCCCATCAGGGCAGATGACGTCCGTGAGGGTCAGGAGCCGGGCTCCGGTCCTCGCCACCACGTCACGCTCCAGTTGCGCGTATGTCGGGTCGACCACGTCGGCGGCACGCTGGAGGCACGCCTCGATGGCATCTCGATGGTCAGCGAGGCACTCGTCCGGGACGACCCCCAGCTTCGGGGTGTCGGCGACGAGGATCACCTGTGCGCCGGTCGCCTGGATGGCACTGATGGCCCGGCTGAGCCCGTCGGCCCACGCGGCGGGGTCATCGGCGATGGAGACCCGGTCGTCGCCGTCCATGAACTCGTAGATGTGATACCCGGCCAGGAACACGATGGCCGGCGGGTCTTGCGCCATGCGCTCCATCACGTGCTCGCGCCACGTGTCGCACTCGCGATAGGCGCGCTTCTTGGGCGTGTTCCAGACCGTCAGGTCGACCGGCGGGCAGGCCGACTTGGTCAGGCCGATGACGCGCCAGTCGCGGGCGAACCCCACGTCCTCGATGGCCGGCAGCCATTGGGCCGCGTGGGAGTCACCGAGCAGCATCACGTCGCTCGAGCCATCGGAGTAGGCGTACACGCAGTCGCCCGACCGCTCATCGTCGAAGCCCAGGTGACAGCCATCGGCGTAGCCCGCCGGCAGGTCCTCCTTCACATCGCGCAGACGGGGTGTCAGTCCCTTGGGCAGGGCACCGGCGGTGACGGGGTCCGCGAGGGGTGCCAGGGTGGGCTCAGTCGTGGGCACGGGCGACGATGACGGCGGCGGCGGCGCCGTGGTCCCGGCGCTCGGGGAGGGCAGGGCCCCGGTCGTGGGCACGGACGAGGCAGCCAGTGTGGGTGGGGCCGTGGAGGGCGCCGTGGGCGTGTCGGTCGGTTGCGCCGTGGGGGTCTGGGCGGCTGGGCTCGTGGGCGCCACGATGACCACACTCGCCGATGGGCGTGGCCGGCGCGTCGGTCGGGGTCGCTCGGTCGCCTGGGCGACGGTCGGGCCATCGCCGTCGAGCTGGTCAGGCACGATGGTGCCAGCGGCGAGCGCCGTGGTGCCCACGAGGAGCGATGCGGCGAGGCCCGTGGCCACGCCCCGGAGTGCGGGCGCGCGCGCGATGCGCCCGAAGCGGAACGGAGCCTCGATGACCTTCGTGGACACGATGGCACAGCCGATGGAGGCGGCACCCAGCACCAGGCGCAGCGCCAGGCTGTCGTCGCTGAGGGCGATGGGCACCAGGATGAGCAACGGCCAGTGCCACAGGTACACGGAGTAGGAGATCCCACCGATGGAGCGAGGCAGCCAGGAACCCAGGACGCGGGCCAGGCGGCCCGCCGCGTCACTGGTGGCCACGATGAGCATCATCGTGCCGAGGGTGGGGATGAGCGCGGCGGTGCCTGGGTAGGGGACGGACTCGTTGAGCAGGGTCACCCCGGCCACCACGAGCGCAAGACCCGTGATGCCCACCGCGGGCAGCGCACGTCGGGGCACCCAGCGCGCGATGCCGATGGCCACGAGGCCACCGGCCCCCAGTTGCCACGCGCGCGTGGGCAGGGAGAAGAACGCCCAGGGCGCCGAGACATCCGTGAGCACGTAGGAGCAGGCGAACGATGCGACGACCACGGCGCCCAGCACCCAGCCGACTCGGCTCACGCTCACCAGGCGCGCAGCCGCCCAGACCAGGAGTGGCCACACCAGGTAGAACTGCTCCTCCACACCCAGGGACCAGAAGTGCTGGTACGGGGACGGGTCAGCCGCTGAGGCGAGGTAGTCGGTGCCCTCCACCGCGAACCGGATGTTCGCGACGTAGAACGCCGAGGCGGCACCATCACCCGCGACCGAGGGGAACCGGATCGGCGACAGGATGAACGCAGACGCGATGAGGGTCACGACGATGACCGTGAGGGCTGCGGGGAGGAGGCGTCGCGCCCGCCGGAAGTAGAACGTGGGAAGGTCGACACGGCCCGTCGCCCCAAGCTCCCGGACCAGCAGGCCCGTGATCAGGAACCCGGAGATCACGTTGAAGATGTCGACCCCGGTGTACCCGCCGCCGAACCCGGGCACCTGCATGTGGAACAGCAGCACGGCGAGCACGGCGATGGCGCGCAGGCCCTCGATGTCGGGCCTGAAGTGCGCTGGTCTCTCGGCAGCGGCGGACAAGGTCGGGGATGGACTCCGGTCGGATCCAGGGGCGCTCCACGGTCCGGGCGCCCACCGGGGAGCGCATCGTATCGTGACTCGGCCAACTGGGCCTGAGCGTGACGGGCCCGGAGACGCGACCTCCTCGCGAGCGCGACCGCGTCACGGGCGACGCCTCGTGCGCCCGCGGGTCGCCCGTCTCCCGCATGGGGAGTCCCCCCAGGGTCGCCCCCAGCGTCCTCCCCGGGCATCTCGCGCGCCCTGTACCCTGTCCGTGCGCCCACCATCAGTCACCTGGGATCGGAGTCATGAGCCAGACCACCCTCGCCCCCGCACAGACCGGGGCGTCCGCCCCGACCGCCACGCTCGGCGGCCACGACGCCCTCGGCGGCAACGCCACCCTCGCCGGTCGCTCCGGCCACCTCTCACCCGTCCTGGCGCGGTACTTCCAGCGGGGATGGGTGCGTGGCGAGGGTCATCACCTGTGGGACGCGGATGGCCGACGCTATCTCGACTTCGCGTGTGGCCTGGCGGTGACCGTGCTGGGTCATGCCCATCCTGCGGTGAGCGCCGCGATCCATGCCCAGACCGACCAGCTGCTCCACATGTGCAATGGCCTGGGATTCCTGCCACCGGTGACCGACCTCGCGGACGCACTGGTCGAGACGCTCCCCGCACCGCTCGACTCGGTCCTCTTCGCGAACTCGGGCGCGGAGGCCATCGAGGGAGCCGTCAAGCTCGCGCGACGGTCGACCGGCCGCTCGGCCATCATCGGCTTCTCGGGCGGGTTCCACGGCCGGACCTATGCGGCGATGAGCCTCACGTCCAGCAACATCAACTACCGGACGGGGCATGGCCCGCTCGTGCCGGACATCCACATCAGCCGGTTCCCCAGCGTCTACCGTGGCTTCGGCGGGGACGAGGGCGCGGCCGTCGAGGGCGCCCTCGCATCCCTGCACCAGCTCTTCTCGGACGTCGTGCCCGCGTCACAGGTCGCCGCGTTCCTCATCGAGCCGGTGACCGGCGAGGGGGGCTATGAGCCCGCGCCCGCGGCGTTCCTTCGGGCGCTCCGTGAGCTCGCCGACCGCCACGGCATCCTGCTCATCGCGGACGAGGTCCAGAGCGGCATGGCGCGCACGGGTCGGATGTGGGCGTTCGAGCACGCGGGGATCGTGCCGGACGTGGTCGTGGTGGCCAAGGGCATCGCCAACGGCCTGCCGCTGTCTGCGATCGTGTCCAGCACCGCCCGCATGCAGGCCTGGGGTCGTGGCGCCCATGGGTCCACCTTTGGGGGCAACCCCGTGTCCTGCGCGGCGGGGGTCGCGGTGATGCGCACCATCCGGGAGGAGCGGCTCGTGGAGAACGCGGCGGCCCGGGGTGCCGAGCTGATGGCCGGGCTGCGCGCGATGGCGGCGGATGACCCGCGCATCGGTGACGTGCGTGGTCGCGGGCTGATGATCGGCGTGGAGTTCGTGACCGACCGGGCGACCCGGGAGCCGGACGGCGCCATCGGAGACGCGCTCATCGAGCGGTGCGCGGACCTGGGTCTGCTGCTGCTGACCTGCGGCCCGGCGCACAACGTGGTGCGCTGGATCCCGCCGCTGGACGTCACCTCGGCCGAGGTCGCCGAGGCACTGGGCATCTTCCGCGAGGCGCTGGCCGGCTGAGCCCGGGTCCCGTCGGGTCGCCCGGAGCGTGCCTCAGGCCGGCCCCTGCACCTCGCGGCAGGGGTTGGTGAGCCGGCCGATGCCCTCGATCTCGATGGTCATGACATCGCCATCCCGGAGCCGCTCGGGCGGGTCCTGGTAGACCAGCACGCCCGCGGGGGTCCCCGTCGCGATGACGTCACCGGGTTCGAGCGTGAAGGCCCGCGAGCAGAACGCGATGATCCGGGCCACGCCGAAGATCATCTGGGACGTATTCGAGTCCTGGTTCGCGACCCCGTTCCGGATGCCCTTGATGGCGAGCCGCTGCGGGTCCCCGATCTCGTCGCTGGTCACCAGGACCGGTCCCATGGGACAGAAGGTATCGAGTGACTTGGCACGCACGAACTGTTTGTCGGCCCTCTGGAGGTCCCGGGCGCTGACGTCGTTGACGCAGGTGTAACCGAGCACGTACGAGAGGGCGTCCGCCTCAGCCACGTGGCGGGCCGTGCGCCCGATCACCACGCCCAGCTCCGCCTCGAGGTCCACCGAGCCTGTGAGCGCGGGGTCCCATGCCACGACCGCCCCGGGTCCCACCACCGAGGTGCTGAACTTGGCGAACAGCATGGGCTCAGCGGGCGGCTCGACACTCCCCTCCGCCGCGTGATCGAAGTAGTTGAGACCGACCGCGACGACCTTGCCCGGTCGAGGGACGGGGGCGAGGACCCGCACATCACGGGGGTCGAGCGAGGGGGCGTCAGGCGCAGCCGCGACGCGGTCCCGGAGCGTGTCCACGGCGTCCGGTCCGCCCGCCAGCAGCTCCTCGATGGTCTCGGCGGCGCCCAGGTCGCCGGCCGGGACGATTCGGCCGTCCGGGCGCTCCACGCCCAGCCTTGCTCGGTCACCGTGCGCGAAGCTGACGAGTCTCATGTCCCTCCCTCGGCTGACACATGGAGATTCCTTGTCCGGTCCGCCCGCCCGGGCGTCGTCCTCGCCGGGCGTCGTCCTCGCCGGGCGTCGTCCGCGTCCGTCCGCTACACGGTAGCGCGGTCCAGACCTCTCGGCGTGGGAGTTGGGTCGGGCGTCACCTCTGCCGGCTGGGGTCGGCCCGGTCTGCCCGACTCCGCCAGGAGCACGCCGGTCACGACGAGGATGCCGCCGAGCACCTGGATGGGACCCAGGGTCTCGCCCAGGAGCAGCGTCGCGAGGCCGATGGTGTACACGGGCTCGAACGTGCTGACGAGGGCCGCCTGTGCCGCGCCGATGCGCCGGGTGCCCGCGAGGAAGGCCACGATCGCGATCGCCGAGAAGGCACCAAAGCCCAGGAGCGCGAGCCACGCCGACCCGGGCACCGCGGCAGGCGAGGGGTCACCGCCCAGCAGGGCCACCACGACCGCGCCGATAAGCGCCGTGGTCGTGGACATGATGGCGCTGGAGGCCAGCGCGTCGGGAGCGCGGACCGATGTGCCGCCGTCGTCCGGCCCTGTCGCCGCGATCGGCCCGTCCGGACCCGCGTCTTCGGGCCGTTCGCCACGCATACGGGCTGCGAGCACGATCCAGATCGCGTAGGTGATGGCGCACAGGAGGGCGAGCAGGATCCCGGAGACCGGGATGTCGGCGTCGCGCGGGATGCCGCCCACGGCCAGGGCGACACCTGTGGTGGAGGCGACCAAGGCGACCCAGGGCCGGCGTCCCTCGAGGCGACGCGCGTACCGCACCGAGAGGACCGCCACCATCGCGGGGTAGAGGTAGATGATGATCACCACGAGGCTCGCGGGCACACTCTCCAGGGCCGCCGTGTAGCCCCCCGCGTTGACCGCGAAGAGCGCTCCGAGCGCTATCAGGACCGCGAGGCTCCGGCCGGCCAGCGTCCGTAACGATCTGCGTCCGTCCTCGGAGAGCATGACCAGCGCCCAGCCCACGAGTGCCGCGAACACGTACCGCCAGGTGAGCAGGGGGACCGGCGCCATGCCCGCGTCATAGGCGACCCGGGCGAAGAAGGGGCCCGACCCGTACAGGCAGGCGGCGGCGAGGACGAGCGCGACACCCACGATCCGGCCGCGGCGATGATGGGGTGCGATGACGGTGCGCACCATGCCGATGCTATCCGTGTCACGCGGGCCGCGCTGGCGTCCCCGGCGGCGCGGCGTTCCCTGATGGTGGAGGGTCCCGATCGGATATCGTGAGCTGGTGAGCGATAGCAGGATGCTCCTGGGCATCGACCTGGGCACGACCAGCGTCAAGGCACTCCTGGTGGACCCGAGCGGCGAGGCCCTGGGCCTGGGTCGCTGCGCCCATCCCACCCACCGCGATGGCGTCGTGGCGGAGCAGGACCCGCGCGACTGGTGGGTGGCGGTGGTCTCGGCGGTGCGGCGTGCCCTGGCGGAGGCGTGGGATGACGGCCGGACTGAGCTTGCGGGCATCGCCGTGGCAGGCCAGGGGCCGACGACGGTCGCGCTCGACGCCTCGGGCACGCACGTCGCGCCCGCCATCACGTGGCAGGACACCAGGTCCCTGGCGCTGGGTGCCGAACTGTCGAGTGTTACCGGGGTGCCCGTCTGGCAGATGGGCCCCCTGGTACACGAGCGGTGGCTCGCGGCGCACGAGCCGCTGGTCCATGCGCGGGCGGCCACGTTCCTGGGCTCGTGGGACTGGCTCACGAGTCGCCTGACGGGATGGGTCGGGCGCTCGGTGCCGCCGATGTCACTCCACCCGACCGATGCGGTCCTGCGGGCCGGAGGTGCCGACCCGCTGCGCTTCGGGCCGGCCGTCGAATGGGGCACCGTGATCGGGGGCCTCCTGCCGGACCCGGCTGCGGAGCTCGGCATCCCGGTCGGCACACCCGTGGTCACGGGTGGCAACGATGCGCTGGCGAGCTTCCACGGGGCCGGGCTCTCGGAGCCGGGCGACGCGGTCGACGCGGGTGGCACCGCAGGTGGTCTCGGGGTCTACTGGGACCACGAGATCGCCGTACCGGGCACATATCGGGCGGCTGCCTCCCTGCCCGGCCTGTGGCTCTACGGGGGGGCCATGAACGCCGTCGGCAAGTCCGTCGATTGGGTTCTCGACGTGCTGGCGCCGGGGAGCGAGGCGGCGGCCGACGCGGTCCTCGAGGCTGCCTTCCAGACGGCTGTGGGCGCTGATGGGCTGGTGTTCCTGCCGTACCTGGCAGGGGAGCGCGCGCCCATCGATGATGAGCGGGCGCGCGGTGTGCTCGCGGGACTGGCGTTGGGCCATGGACGGGGGCACATCGCACGGGCGGTGCTCGAGGCGGGCGGGTACGCCCTGCGCCACGTGGCGGAGCCCATCACGGCGGCCGGCATCCACATCAGGCGGCTCGTGGTCTCGGGGGCGGCGGACCGGCTGCTGCCGATCGCCTCCATGCGCGCCGACATCCTGGGGATACCCGTGGACGTGCCCGCCCTCGCCGACACCGCCGCGATGGGCGCCGCGATCCTGGCCGCGGTCGGTGCTGGCATCCACCCGGATGCGCGCACCGCGATCCGGGCGATGGTGCGCATCACCGAGCGCGCAGAGCCGCGAGCCGACGCACGTGCCCGCTATGACGAGCTGTACGCGGTGTACCGCGCGCTCCACCCAGCGACGGTTGGGCTCCAGCATCGGCTGGCCGCGCTCGGGGAGGCGGTCAGGATCCCAGCCTGAGGCCGTGACGATCGGCCGATCGGGGCTGCAATCCGCCGCGCTGCGCCGCGCTTGGGGCCGCGCCCCTGCGCCGGCCGCTGGCACGCCTGCATGGCCCGCCGCCGATCCTCATGGCGTGGGCGGCCGGCCCTCGCGAGAGTGCTATGCTGCGGGGTAGACATCCTCCAAGATGCCTCCTTCGGGGTTGGGTGCGATTCCCGACCGGTGGTCGGTCGAACGGGCAGTGGTCCGGACGGCCAGCCCACGACCCGGCGCCTCGCGGCGACGGTGGATCCCCTGGCAGGGAGCCGACGGTGACAGTCCGGATGGGAGAAGGGTGGCAGGCCGTATCGACGGGCATGACCGGGTTGACCCGGGAGCGAGCCCGGGGATACGGCACCGGTGCGAGTGGCCCGCCACGCGACCGGCCGTCGTCCTCCTGTCGCGCCCCCGGATGGTGGCTGCGAACCACAGGGCTCGGCGCGTTGGACGACATCATCATCACCGGGGTCTCCCGCTCCTTCGACATCCAGGGTGAGCCGCTGCGTGTCCTCGACGGCATCGACCTCCGCGTGCCCGCGGGCGGCATCGTCTCGATCGTGGGCCCGTCCGGGTCGGGCAAGAGCACCCTGCTACGACTCATCGCGGGGCTGCTCACGCCCGACCGGGGGACCCTCACGGTGGGCGGACGACATGTCGAGGGCCCCGACCCGGCGGTGGGCCTGGTGTTCCAGGAGCCACGACTGCTGCCGTGGCGGACCGCGGTCGAGAACGTCGCCTATCCCCTGGAGCTCGCCGGTCAGCCGCGCGGCGAGCGGCAGGCCCGCGCTCGTGAGCTGATGGCGCTTGTGGGCCTGACCGGGTTCGAGGAGGCGTATCCGACGCAGCTATCGGGTGGCATGGCCCAGCGCGTGGGTGTCGCACGGGCGCTCGTGCTCGAGCCCCGGGTGCTGCTGCTCGATGAGCCGTTCGGGGCGCTCGACGCGCTCACCCGTGACCATCTCGACACGGAGGTGCTGCGCCTGTGGGCGCGCCTGGGCACCACCATCCTGCTCGTCACGCACAGCATCCCGGAGGCCGTGTTCCTCGCCGACCGCGTCGTGGTGCTCTCGGCGCGCCCCGGGCGTGTCGTGGCCGACGTGACGGTCGATCTGGCCCGTCCGCGGGTCTGGGGTGCCATGGACGAGGCTGCCTCGAGCCAGGCCGCGGGCGCGGTCCGGGCGGCGCTCGAGGCGCACACGACACCCACAGATGCGGGTCGGATGCCAAAGATGACGAGCCCGGCCTCCCGTCCGATGTCACGGCCGGCGGCCTGACGCGATGCGAGCCGGACGCCGGGTCCATGACGTGCTCGCCATCGCGGCCGTGGGTGCTGCGTTCGTGGCCCTGTGGCAGCTGGTGGTCTGGGTGGGCGGCTACCAGCGGTTCGTGCTGCCCGGCCCCGGCCTGGTGGCGGAGCGCT
>DAOTUX010000005.1:0-7433 GCA_034436475.1 Chloroflexota bacterium
TGGTCACCGAAGCGGGGCTCCGATTCAGTGGCATCGTTCCCCCCGATCGGGTGGCCACGCTGGTCCGTGGCATCGCCTCGAGCACGTGGCGCACGGAATGCCTCTCGGGTGAGGACCTGGAACGCACCGCGGCGATCCTCGCCTCGTACCAGGACAGCCGGATTGACCTCGTGGACGCATCCGTGATCGCGGTCGCCGAGAGGCTTCGGGCGACGCGCATCTACACCCTCGATCGCCGCGACTTCTCGATCGTCCGGCCGCGGCATGTCGATGCCTTCGAGCTGCTGCCCTGATGCCGCCGACGTTGGTACCGGAGGACCCGCTCGAATGGCGACCCCAGGAGCCGCTCGTCACACGCGTGCCGGTCCCGATCCGCGATCCTGTCGTGGAGCCCCTGTGGTCGGGCGAGCGGGTGCTGGCCCATGTCAGGCGCCCTGGCCCCGGCGCGGCCGGGGTGCGCCTCATCGACAGCGCTGGCGTGGACCTGGCGCCATTCGACACCGAGGTCGCCGCCGCCATCGCCGAGGCGACGCTGGCCGAGAGCGCCATCCTGGACGGGGTGCTCACGAGCGAGGCGAACCGGGGCGGTGTGGGGGCGGCGGTCGTGCCCGAGGCACGCCGCCCGGGGGCGAGCGCACTGCTCGGGGCGGTGGCGGGAGCGCCCGGCATCATGGTCACGCGGCGCGGGAATGCGGACCCGGGCATGGTCGAGGCGTTCGTCGCGTTCGACCTGCTGCACGTGGATGGGCAGCCGCTGCTCGATGTGCCCCTGCTGGAGCGGCACAGACTCCTCGAGAGCGTGCTCGCGCAGGGGCCGCTGGTCCGTGTCTCGGTGCTGTGCCACCCGCCCGTGGACCCATGGGTCGCCACCTGGCAGGCATCGGGGCTGCGAGGGGGGATGCTCAAGGCCGCCAACGGCCGCTACGTCCCAGGCGACCGCACCCCCGAATGGCGCACCGTGACCAGGATCGCGGGCCGCCGGTAGCCAGCGCCACCCTGTCGGGGCCGTCCGGCGGTGGCGAGCCTTGCTCGACCGGGTGGTCCCGGGGGGCGTCGTCACGGGTGCCTGTGCGTGGCTGGCGGGCGTGTCCACCAGGCACGAGACCGGGTGGGGCAGCGAGACGGTGCCAGCCACATGACGTGGACGGCAGGCCGCGATCGTGGGACGGACTCGCCAGCAGCAATTGGCACCCACGTGCGGCGCTCCGACAGCCATGAGGACCACTCACGCACCCGATGGGCGGCTCGGCTGGGCGTCGCAGACCGACATCTCGTGCCTGGCACACACGTAACCTCCGTCGGACGCGGTGATGTCCGCCAGCCTCGCGACCTGGCGCCGGAATCTCGTGACTGGCAGACACGCGGCCCCACGGCTGGCGGCGAGGCCTCGGACGGGCAGGGCACCCACCTCGCGGACCCACGGCGGCCCCCAATGGCCGGCGGCACGGTCCGGATGGGCGGGGCACCCACCGGCCATGATCGGCCGGGTCCGGTATGGTGGGGGCATGGCCGAACAGCGACCGGGCAAGGCTCGCGAGGCTCCGTCCAGCCTGCCCTCGGCGCTCCGCGAGGCGGTCGACCGGGTCGGCCAGGCGGACATCATGGTGGGCATCCCCAGTTTTCGGAACGCCGCCACCATCGGGCACGTGGCGCGTGCCGCCCAGGCGGGATTGGTGCAGTACTTCCCGGACCTCCGCCCGGTCCTCGTGAACGCGGACGCCGGGTCTCCCGATGGCACCCAGCGCGTGGTCGTGGAGACCGAGCCACCGGACTATGTCGAGCGGATCCTGCTCGTGCGGCCTCGCAACCGTCTCCAGCGCATCAGCCTCACCTACCCCGAGGTGGACGGGGTGGGTGGCAAGGGCGCTGCCCTGCGGACCATCTTCCGGGTCGCCGAGGCGCTTGGGGTCCAGGCGCTCGTGGTCGTGGATTCCGATCTCCGATCCATCGTGCCCGAGTGGATCGAGCTGCTGGCCGGGCCCATCCTCAAGGGTGGCTTCGACTTCGTGGCCCCGCTGTACTCCCGATACAAGTGGGACGGCACCATCACCAACACGGTCACCTACCCCTTCACTCGGTCGCTCTATGGCCTGCGCATACGGCAGCCCATCGGGGGTGACTTCGGGGTCAGTGGCGACCTGGTCCGCCACTACCTCGCCCAGGGCGACTGGACACCCGATGTGAGCAGGTTCGGCATCGACATCTGGATGACCACGACGGCCATCACGGGTGGGTTCGCGGTGTGCCAGACCCGCCTGGGCGCCAAGGTCCACGACCCCAAGGACCCGGGCGCCGACCTCGGGCCCATGTTCAGCCAGGTCGTCAGCACGCTGCTTCGCCTGACCGTGGCCCACGCGACCGATTGGCTGGAGGTCCGCGGGTCCCATGACGTCCCGGTGTACGGCTTCGAGCGATACGCGGACCCGCCACCCCTGGACATCAACGTCGTGCGCCTGCTCGATGAGCTGGTCCGAGGACGGACCACGGCCGGCGAGACATGGGCGACCATGCTGGCGCCGCGCACGCGGGAGACCCTGGGGCACGTCGTAGCCGATGCGGCGCGCGAACTGGATGCCCTGTCGCGCGCGGACGCCCCCACGGCCGTCCCGGACGCCACGTTCGCCTTCCCCGACGAGCTGTGGGCCAACGTCGTCGGCGACGTGGCCGTGGCCGCCCATCGCGGCGTCCCCATCGAGACCATCGTCCCGTCGCTCGTGCCGCTCTACTTCGGGAGGGTGGCCGGGCTCGTCATCGAGACCTGGGACATGACCACCCAGCAGGCCGAGGCGGTGGTGGAGCGCCAGGCACGTGCCTTCGAGCACGCCAAGCCGCGGCTGGTGCGCCACTGGCAGGAGACGTCGTGAGCACGCGTGACGGTCTCCCACGGCGCATCATCATCCCGCTCGCGAACCCGCGCACCGCGGCGGACCTGGTGCGCATCGGCGCCGCGCTCGTGGCGCCCGGCGGCACGCTGACGGCGCTCTCCATCGTGGAGGTGCCGGAGAGGATGCCGCTGTCCGAGGGCGCGACGCGTGCGCGCCAGGCGCGCCGGCTGCTCCAACGCGTCCTCGAGTTCACCCCAGATGGCGTGGACCTGCGCACCGTGGTCCGCATCGGGCGTCGAGCTGCCGAGGGCATCGTGGAACTCGCCGCGGAGGAGGAGGCAGACCTCGTCATCTTCGGGTGGGGCGGCCGGCCCATGGGCCGACCGGACGCGGGTGACCTGTTCAGCCCCACCATCGACGAGGTGCTCCGGGACGCGCCCTGCGACATCGCCGTGGTCAAGCAGCGGGGCATGACCGAGGTGCACCGGGTCCTCGTGCCGGTGCGCGGCGGACCGCACGCGGACCTGGCGCTCCGCTTCGCCTCGGCGCTCGGTCGGGGCCTCGACGCGGAGGTGGAGGCGGTGCACGTGGTCGGACCCGACCTCGACCCTCTCCTCCGGGCGCAGACCGAGCGGGCCCTGGCGACGCTGGTCCGACAGCAGGGGGGCGAGGGACCACGGGCGCGCATCGTCGAGGGCGCCGACGTGGGGGCGGCGATCCTCGCCGAGGCAGCCAATAGCGAGCTGGTCGTGATGGGGGCCAGCGCCCTGGCGGACATGGACGGATCGCCCTTTGGGCGACTGCCGGAGACCGTCGCCCAGGGCGGGGCGGGGCCCACGGTCATCGTGGTCCGCACACGCGATGTCCCCACTGGCCACACGTTCGAGCAGCGCGCCGCACAGGCTGAGTCCATGGAGGCCGCCGAGCGTGCCGCCGCGACCGGCCGAAGCGTCCCGGCCAAGGTCGACCGCTGGTTCGCGGAGTCCAGCTTCCATCATCAGGAGTTCGGCGACCTGCGCCGCCTGATGGTGCTCAAGGAGCAGCGGGGCGTCACCATCTCGGCCGTCCTGCCCACGCTCAACGAGGCGGCGACCGTGGGTGGCATCGTGCGGATGGCCCGCACCGAGCTGATGGAGAAGGTCCCCTTCCTCGACGAGCTGCTGGTCATCGACTCCGACTCCGAGGACGGCACCCGCGAGCTCGCGGAGGCCGAGGGTGCGCGGGTGGTGCGGCATCCGGACGTCCTCTCGCGGTATGGCTCGTATCGCGGCAAGGGCGAGGCGCTCTGGAAGTCGCTCTACGAGACGTCGGGGGACCTCGTGGTCTGGTCCGACACGGACATCCGAGACTGGCACCCGCGCTTCCTGTACGGCACGGTGGGGCCGCTGTTGGTGGAGCCCCGCATCGGGTATGTCAAGGCGTTCTACCAGCGGCCCATCGTGGAGGGAGGGCAGCTCAAGGAGGGCGGCGGTGGCCGCGTGACGGAGTTGGTGGCGCGCCCCCTCATCAACCTGTTCTTCCCGGAGCTGTCGGGCTACATCCAGCCCCTCTCGGGAGAGTACGCGGGGCGCCGGGAGCATCTCGAGCGCATCCCGTTCTTCACCGGCTACGCCGTGGAGATCGGGCATCTCATCGACCTCGTGGACCGGCTCGGCCTCAACGGCCTCGGCCAGGTGGACCTGGACATCCGCATCCATAGGAACCAGGAGCTCGAAGGCCTGTCGCGGATGAGCTTCGTGATCCTCCAGGCAGTCATGAAGCGTCTCGAGGAGCGCCGACGGGCGCGTCTCTTCGCGGAGCTGGGCTCCACCATGAAGCTGCCGCGCTCGGGGCCCAACGAGCTGGCGCTGGAGGTCATCGAGCTCGCGGACGCGGAGCGGCCGCCCATGGTCCGTATCCCGGAGTACCGCGAGAGGCGAGGCCTGACCGACCAGTGACTCGCGTCCTGGTGGCGCCCGATTCCTACAAGGGGTCGATGACCTCGGTCGTGGTGGCGCGGGCGCTCGCGGACGGTTGGTCCCGGGCGCGGCCCGCCGACGAGGTCGCGCTGGCGCCTCTCGCCGATGGGGGCGAGGGGACGCTCGATGCCATCGCGGCGGCGGGCGGCTGGGCGTCGCTCCCGGCGGCCGCTCGTGACCCGCTGATGCGTCCGATCGACGCCCGGTTCCTGCGCCAGGGAGCGCGGGCCGTGGTGGAGCTGGCGACCGCGTCGGGACTGTCGCTCGTGGCGCCCGACGAGCGGGATGCCGGAGCCGCGACCACCATCGGAACCGGACAGGTGCTGGCCGCGGCGATCGGGCTCGGCTGCACGGAGGTCGTGCTGGGCCTGGGTGGGTCGGCGACCACCGACGGCGGCGCGGGCCTGCTGGTGGCCTTGGGCGCCCGGCTGCTCGATGCTGCGGGCGAGGAACTGCCGATGGGCGGCGCCGCGCTCGCGGACCTGGCGACCATCGACCTGTCCGAACTCTCCCCCCTCCTGGCGGAGGTGCGCCTGACCGTGGCGTCCGACGTCTCGAACCCCCTGCTGGGCGAGCTCGGGGCGGCCGCAATCTATGGGCCCCAGAAGGGTCTCGATGTGGAGGGCGTGGCCCGGCTGGACGCGGCGCTCGCCCACTACGCGGACGTGCTCGAGGCGACGGTCGGGCGGTCCGTGCGGGACGTGCCGGGCGCGGGCGCCGCCGGTGGCACCACGGCCGCGCTGCTGGCCATCGCCGACCGCTTCGCGGGGTTCGAGATCCGACCGGGCATCGACGTGGTCATGGAGCTGACCCGGTTCGACGCGCGCCTGACCGAGTCGGACCTGGTGCTGACGGGCGAGGGCCGCGTGGACGCCCAGACCGCCTTTGGCAAGACCGCGCTGGGCGTGGCACGGCGCGCCCAGGCGGCGGGCGTGGCGTGCGTGTGCGTGGGTGGCGCGGTCACACCCGAGGGAGCGGCCGCGCTGCTCGAGGTTGGGGCGGTGAGCCTGCCGGTCGCGGAGGGACCGGGGACCGTGGAGGCGGCGATGGCCGCGGGCCCCGCGCCCCTCGAGCGTGGTGCCGAACGTCTCGCGCGGATCTGGAGCCTGGCGACGGGAGGGGACTGATGCGACGCTGGCCGACGGCGCTGGTCATGGGTGCGATCCTGGCGATGGGAGCCTCGCCCATGCCCAGCGCGAGCCCGTTGGAGCCCGAGATCGACCTGCGACCCAGCGTGGTCCCGGCGGGCCCGGCGACCCTCGCGTCCGCGGCCGCGTTCGCCGATTCCCTCGACACCGGGGTCAGCCTGGTGCGGGTGCGCATCGTGGACTCGCTGGACGTGAGCATCACGCTCGCAAGCGACACCGGCGTCGTGCTCGCCGGACCGCCCGAGCTGTGCCTCGCGTGGGTGTACGCGGCGCCCGACGACGCGGGCCTGGTGTCGCCCTGCTGGGGCGTCCCGGACCATCGGCAGAGCTCGCCAGCCTGATGGCCCGGGACGACGGGACGTGGGGGCTCGACCGCGGCCGAACCGTCGCCGTCCACGCGCGGATGACCAGGGGCGGGGGACGCTGCGACTTCCCGCCCGGTGACTGGGTCCTCTGGATCAAGGTGGTGCCGCTCGCCGACGGCGTGGCACAGGGTCCGACGTACGCCCAGGCGACGTTCGAGGTTCCCTACGACCCGACCGCGGTGCCGACGCGCCTGCCACTCACCGAGACCCGCTTCTGCGGGCTCGCGTCGCAGGTCGTCCGCGAGCAGGGCGAGGTGCGGTCGCCCACGCCCTGAGGTCAGCGTGGGATCCGCTCGATCCCCTCGACTCCATCGAAGCCCCGGTCGAAGCTGAGGATGCGACCGATGCCCCGCCGACGCATCACCGCGATGTGGATGGCGTCGCGAGCGGAGTGGCGGGTGCCGCGTGCGACCTCGGCGGCCAGGATGACGTCCTCTCGCTCCATCGGGAAGACCTCGGAGACCTGATCGAGGATCGCGCTCATTGCCTCGTGTACGAGGTGGAGCCGTTCGGTGAGGACGTACCGATGCAGGATCTCCTGGAGGACCTCGGCGTCAGTGACGAGGATCTCCTCACGAGCGGTGAGGCGAGCCAACCAGTCGCGGGCGATGTCCTTGTTCGGGTGGTCGGTCCCGACCAGGTACATCGGGACGTTGGAGTCGACGATGATCACTCCGGTAGCGGCTGTTGGTAGCCGCGCTCGATCTCCTCGAGCATCTCCTCGATGTCGCCGACCGGATGCGAGTATCCATACGCCCTCTCGATCGCGGCAAGCCTCCGGGCAATCTCTCGCTCGTTGGCGACGTCGCGCATCTCGCGGGCCTCGCGCAGGGCGTCACGCACCCATGCCGCGGTGGTCTGATGGCGCTGCCGAGCGTGGCGCTGGATGTCCGCCAGCTCCTCGTCATCGAGCAGCACCTGGAGTCGTTTCGTCACGCCCATGAGTTTAGTCGACTCATCGACATGAGTCAGCGGTGCCGGCACGTCCGGAGGCGTCTCGCCGGCATGGTCAGGTGTTGACTCTCTGCCAGCTCACCTGCCAGTTGGTGGCGCCGGACCCGTGGCCCGGATCGGCGATGGTGGCCCGGACCTCCCCGGTGTCGGTGTCGAGGATCACGAACCCCATCCAGGTCTGGG
>DAOTUX010000006.1:0-3177 GCA_034436475.1 Chloroflexota bacterium
GGGCTCGCCGTGCCGAGGCTCAAGGCCGCTTGCCTCGTGGGTCCGTTGGACGGGACCAAGGAAGGCGGGACGATCTCGGACGGGGACATGGAAGAGGCGTGCGCGACCTCCTTCGCGCACGCCTCGCAGCAGGCTCCCTCGGTGACGACCGGGAGGGCCGCCGACTCAGTTCGTGGGGTCACCATCACCAGCCTGGAGGATGCCCAGGGCACCCCGCCCGGTCAGGTTGAAGGCATGGGTCACGATGGGGTACAGGCCATCCTCCTTGGGCGACAGCTCCACGATCGCACCCTGGGCGGGTGACAGGTCGACGGCCTGGGACCCCCAGTTCCCCTCGTTCCCGGGGGTCAGGTGGATCCCCTCCTTGATGACCGTGTCGAAGATGGTGCCCACGATGTGGAACGAGCTGTCCACCGATGGGCCCGCATCGAGCACGTAGAACCGGACGCGGCTGTTCGTGTCGACCACGAGCGGCGCATCGACGTACTGGTTGGCCACGCCGTTGAACACCACGAGGTCGGGCGCGGCGGCGGGCGCCATGGCCTTGGTCAGGTCGGTCACCTGGCCCTGCTGGCCCAGGTACCACTCGCTCTGGACGAGGGCGAACTCGTTGTCCACGGGCGGCAGGCCCTCGGCCGGCTCCACGATGACCATGCCGTACATGCCGTTGGCGATGTGATGGAGCGTGGGGGCGGTCCCGCAGTGGTACATCCAGACGCCCGCGTAGTCGGCCGTCCACTCGTACACCAGGTCCTCGCCGGGGTTGATGCTCCGCATCTCGTCATTCCAGGCCACCTGGCTGGAGTGGAAGTCGATGGAGTGGGGCATGATGTTGCTCGCCGGGTTCATCAGGTGGACCCGGATGGTGTCACCCACCTTGACCCGGATGACCGGGCCGGGCACGGTCCCCCCGAACGTCCAGACCAGCTGGCGGATGCCCGGCGCCACGGTCATCTCCTTCTCGATCATCACGAGCGGGATGTCGTGGACGGTGCCCTCGAGCCGGGGCGGTGCCTTGGGGTCGTGGACGATGGGCGCGGGCGCGTTGGGGTCCGGCTCGATACCCGTGGTGGGGGCCGGGCCACCGTGCGAGTTGGGGTCCTGGCTCGCGGGCGGGGTCGTCTCGCTGGGCGCCCCACCGGTCACGGTGATGACGCCCTCCATGCCGGCCTCCTTGTGGCCCGGGATGGAGCAGATGTAGCCAAGCCCCTCCGCGGGCACCACGAGCTCGCCGCTCACGGTCTGGCCGGCCTCGGCGGAGAGCACGGTGCCGTCATCGAAGGTGATGTCGTGCAGGATGGCGCCCTCGTTGACGAGCGTCACCTTGTAGCGGCCGGGTGCGTCCACGGTCATGTCGTGCGGCTCGAAGCGGAGGTCGAACGCGTGCCACACGAGCTCGCCCAGGACGTCACCCTCGGCGGCGAGCGCGACGCCCGTCGTGGTCCCCTCGTGCGCGGCGGCATGCGGGGCGACCGCTCCGGTCGCCGGCTCCGGGGTGGGCTCCGTCCACGCGGCCCGGGTGCTCGCGCAGCCTGTGACGGCCACGAGCGCCAGGACCATGCCTGCCGCCACTGTCATTCGTCGGTCCATCGGTCTCCTTCCTCGCCGGTGTCAGGTGCCGGCCTGGGGATGAATGATCAGCGCGCAACCTATCATTCCCGTCAGGACCCGCCATGTCCCGAACGGACATGCCGTTCGGCCCTGATGCAGACTTGTGGCACCGATGCGACTGGAGCTCACCCGACGCTGTGACTACGCCATCCGAGCGGTCATCGTCCTTGCGCGTCACGCACCCGAGGTGATGGGTGCAAGCCGGCTGGCCGCCGAGGCCGGCATCCCCCGACGGTTCGTGCCGGAGGTGATGGCCCAGGTCGTGCGGGCCGGGATCGCGGAGACGCGGCTCGGTCGTGCGGGCGGGTATCGGATCGGGAGGCCGCCAGGGGACATCAGCGTGCTGGACGTGGTCATCGCGGTCGAGGGGGACGTCCGGCGGCACGCATGCGTGCTGCGGAACGCGCCCTGTGGCTCCGACGGCACCTGTGACCTCCATGGCGTGTTCCGGGCCGCGCAGGACGCCCTGCTCCATGAGCTGCGTCGTGCGACCATCGCGGGCGTGCTCGCCTCGTCTGCCGCCGCCACGTCCTCGTCCACGGCACCCGCCCCGTGACCGCGCCCGCGGATGCCGTGCTCCTGGCGGGAGACGACCTGGACACCGCAAGGACCCGTGCCCTCCGGACGCTGTTCGGTGGCGTGGGCCTGGGTAGCACCGGCTACATCGCGGCCGCCACCGTCGCGGCCATCGCCGCGACCCACCTGACGGGGACCTCCACCCTCGCGGGGTTGCCTGCCGCCACCGTGGTCCTGGGCTCCGCGTTCGGGTCCGCCTGGCTGGGCTCGCTGATGGCCCGGCGGGGACGTCGGCTGGGGCTCATCACGGGCTACTCGGTGGGGACGCTGGGCGCCCTGCTCGCGCTCTCGGCGGTGCTCGTGCGGAGCTTTCCGCTGTTCCTGGCCGGGACCGCGCTCCTGGGGTTCGCCAACAGCGCCAACCAGCTGTCCCGCTATGCGGCGGCGGACATGGTGGCACCTGCACGACGCGCCTCGACGCTGAGCACGGTCGTCTGGGCGGGCACCATCGGCGGTGTCCTGGGGCCCAACCTGGGCACATTCGTGGGGCAGCAGCTCGCCCGGGTCGGCCTTCCCGAGCTGACCGGGGTCTACGTGGTGACGCTTGCCCTCGTGGCGGCCGCCGCGGTCGCGACGGCGCTGCTCCTCCGACCCGACCCCTCGGAGCTCGCCTGGAGCCCCACGCCGGATGCATCGAGGCCGACCGCGCCGGAGGGCGCGCCCATGGCTGCCGGGTCACCGGCCGTCACGGTCCGGGGCCTGCTGCGTCGCCCTTCGATCATCGCTGCCATCGTGGCGCTCGTCGCGGGCCAGGTGGTGATGACGCTCATCATGACCATGACCGCGGTGCACATGACCGAGCATGGTCATGACATCACCGCCGTGGGCATCGTCATCAGTGGGCACGTGTTCGGGATGTTCGCGCTCTCGCCACTGTCGGGCAGGCTCACCGACCGCCTGGGGCCCCTGCCCGTCGTCGTCCTGGGCCTGAGCCTGAGCGCGGTCGCCGCGATCACCGCCGCGACGGCGCCACCCGATGGCGGGCCGCAG
>DAOTUX010000007.1:0-1955 GCA_034436475.1 Chloroflexota bacterium
CGCTCCTCGGGTGGTTGGGCGACCTCTCGAGGATGTGGCGACTCTACCTGGCTCACGGCGGGTACCCTCGCTCGGTCGCGGCCGCCAAGCAGGGGAAGGCCATCCCGACTGACTTCGCGGATGACATCTTCGACGTCATCTTCCGCGACGCCTTCGCTGACAGCAGGCTCAGCAGGACGGACGCCTCCAGCCTGGCGACGCGGGTGATGGGGGGCATGGGCAGCCCGCTCAACGCGACCAGCATCGCCGACGACATCGCCGCCCATCCCACGACGGTCACGCGGCACGTCGCGTACCTTCGCAACGCCTATCTGGCATGGTCATGTCCGCAGCGATCGGCGACCGGATGGACGGCGCTGCCCAAGGCCCAGCCGAAGGTGTATGCGGTCGACTCGATCGTTGCCCGAGTCTCACACCTGCGGAACGAGGCCAGACAGGATGTCGACCCGACGATCCTGTCCGAGATGATGCTCGGCATGGCTATCCGCCGGGCGGCGATCACCAGCGGCCGGGAATGGGACGGCGATGACTTCCTGTTCTATCACCGGACGCCGACGGGCAAGGAGATCGACTTCGTATCGCCGCTGCTCGGGGAGAACGCGGTCGAAGGGAAGTTCACGGACGGACGATGGCGCCGCGAGGCGATCACGGTCAACGCATCCGAGTGGCGCGGCATCCTGGCGACCGACAGCGTGCTGGAGATCGAGACGGAGGATGCGCGGCACAGGGCCTGGGCGGTTCCGGCCGGGCTCCTGGCCTACCTCATCGACACGTAGTGCAGCGGCGCTGCCGCATGGGCCGGCGCTAGACTCGCCATCGTGATACGGATCGAGCAGGCGCGGCTCCATGACCTGCCCGGCGCATATCGGGTGTGCCTGCGGACCGGGGATGCCGGCAAGGACGCGAGCGGCCAGATCCGCGACCCTGACCTGCTGGGCCACGTGTATGTCGGGCCGTACATCGTCCGCGGCGCAGGGACCCAGCTGGTGCTCGCGGACGAGCGGGGCGTCGCGGGCTATCTGCTGTCCGCGGACGACACGCGCGCCTTCGAGGCCTGGGCGGAGGCCGAGTGGTGGCCGGCCCTGCGCGCCCGATACGCGCCCCTCACGGGCGAATCGATGGACGCCGAGCTCGTCCGGCTCATCCACCGCCCTGAGCGGACGCCCGAGGGCCTGGCCACCGAGTACCCGGCGCATCTGCACATCGACCTGCTCGAGCACACCCGTGGCCTGGGTCTTGGCCGTCGGCTCATCGACCGTCTCCTCGACGACCTGCGAGCGCGGGACATCCCCGGCGTGCACCTCGGCGTGGACGCTTCCAACACCAACGGCATCGGCTTCTACGAGCACCTCGGCTTCCGTGAGGTGGCACGCGAGCCCGGCGGCCTGATCATGGGCATGCGGCTGCGCTGATGGGCACATCGTGCGTCGCGCTGCTGCGGGGCATCAACGTGGGCGGCAACGACCCGGTGCCCATGGCCGGTCTGCGCGAGGCGTTCGCGGAGCTGTGCGCGACCGACGTCCGGACCTGCATCCAGGGCGGCAACGTGCTGTTCGATGGCGGCACGGACGACCGCGAGGCCTGGGCCCATCGGGAGATGACCCTCCGCAGCTGGCGCACGACCACGACGCTCCTGTGGATGCTCGACGAGCACCGCGGCTGACCCGGTTCCGAGCGGCATGGGCTATCCTCGCGCCAACCCCCATGGACCGGTCCCGAGAGCCCGGCGAGGAGACCCGGCAGCGTGAACGACAGGACCCACGACGCCCCGGAGCCCGTGCGGCGGCGCATCATGACCAGCGACGAGGTGCGCCGCGCCCTCGTGCGGATCGGTCACGAGATCGTGGAGAAGCACGGCGGCACCGACGACCTGGCCCTCGTGGGCATCGAGCGCCGCGGCGTCCCGCTGGCGCGTCGGCTGGCCGACGTCATCGAGGCCAACGAGGGCGTCCGGC
>DAOTUX010000008.1:0-1870 GCA_034436475.1 Chloroflexota bacterium
ATCACACCGGTGGCCTCTCGCTGCGCGCCGTCGGCGCAGCTCAGGTCACCTGCTCAAATCCCACCACTCGGGGGGACACTCCTCCTGTGCCCAGCCTCCCGCCGGTTGTCGGGCGGGTTCCGCGTGGGCGCGGTGCGCGATCGACCACCGGGGCCGCGCCAGGACGTCGTCCAGGGTGTCTGGCCCGGTCCCCGTCGGGCGCAATGACCACCCCATGCGCGATCGGCGCCGGCCGTGGGCGGCGATCTGGGCGGGTGGCCATCGCATCTCCGGGGGGCCCAGGTGCGCCTGCTCATCTATTGGTGCATGCAGACGCAATCTTGCACAGTGCTGCAATGACCATGATAGGCTCTGGCCATGGTGCGTCCTGAAAGCTGGACCAGTCCTGTGGGTGCGAGTCCCACCCGGGTAAGCACCGGAGCGCCCGGTAGCAGGCCCCAGTCCGTCGGGGAGACCCGGCGGTCCGAGCGGGGCGTCAAGAGCCTCCAAGGAGGGAGCAAGCGCGCGGGCCGCAGCTTCACGCGAATCCTGCAGCCTCGACAGAGGAACAACGAGGGAGCCGAGCCGCTCATGTCACGGCGAAGGCCATGTCCGGCGAGCCCCGGTCCGGGGTCCGCTCGCCGGGTCCCTCCGGGGTATGGGGAGCGGCACGTGCGCATGGTCTGGTCCGGAACAGGAGAGACCCGTCTGCCCGGCCCACGTCGGGCGAGGACCGACCGGATAAGCCGATGGTGAAGCCGGGCGGAGGGCAGCGGGAGTCCGACGGGGTCGTAGTACCGGTGACCGGTGTGCAACACAACGCGCCGGGAGGGAAGGGCCCCGACCTTGGTCACGCTGGTCGAGGTGTCACGCGTCAGGGCATGGCCGGGACCGCCCGGCCCATCTCCCCCGGCGGGCGCGAGCCCGTCGAACTCCATCGGCTGCCGCCGGTGGACAAGGTGCGCCAGCTCCGACGCCAGCTCTGGACCGCTGCCAAGCGGTCCCCGGAACGGTGCTTCCACGCCCTTGCCGACAGGATCCACAGGGATGACGTCCTGTGGGAGGCGTGGCGACGGGTCCGGTCCAACGGAGGCGCGGCGGGGGTCGATGGCATCACCCTCGCCGACATCGAGGCGGACGGGGTCCAGCGGATGCTGGACCGGCTCGCCGCCGACCTGCGGGCGGGCACGTACCGTCCCGCACCGGTCCGACGGCGGTCCATCCCCAAGCCTGACGGGGGCACACGACCCCTGGGCATCCCGACGGTCCGCGACCGGGTGGCCCAGCAGGCGGCCAAGCTCGTCCTGGAGCCCATCTTCGAGGCCGACTTCCTGCCGGTCTCGTACGGCTTCCGGCCCCTACGCACGGCCACCATGGCGCTGGAGGTCATCCGGACCCACTTCCCCAAGGGGTATCGGTGGGTGGCGGAGACCGACGTCCGGAGCTTCTTCGACCGCATCGACCACGGCGTGGTCCTGCGGCTCATGGGGCGACGCGTGTCGGACCGGCGGGTGCTCCGGCTGGTGCGCCTCTGGCTGGAGGCCGGCGTCATGGCGGAGGGACGGGTCGGCGAGACGCTCGCCGGCACGCCCCAGGGCGGGGTCATCTCCCCGCTGCTCGCCAACATCGTGCTGCACGAGCTCGACCGGCGCTGGGAGGCGGAGGCCGACGGGGTGCTCGTCCGCTATGCGGATGACCTCGTCGTGCTCTGCCGGTCCCGGGCGCAGGCCGAGGCGGCGCTCGTCAAGGTCGGGGACCTCCTGTCCGGGCTCGGGCTCGAGACGCACCCCGACAAGACGGGGGTGGTCGATCTCGACGAGGGTCGGCAGGGGTTCGACTTCCTCGGCTGCCACTTCCACGCCCGCGTCTCGGGTCCGCTGCTGGAGCGCGG
>DAOTUX010000009.1:0-2025 GCA_034436475.1 Chloroflexota bacterium
GGCAGACGCCACCCGCGGACGTCTACGAGTGGACGGTGGACCCGGGCGCGGCCCCGGCCATCCCCACCGAGGTCATCATCGGCTTCTCGCGAGGCATCCCGGTGTCCATCGACTCGGAGCCGGTGACCCCCGTCGAGCTGGTGGAGCGGCTCAACGCCCTCGGCGGCCGCCATGGCGTGGGTCGCATCGATCACATCGAGGACCGCCTCGTGGGCATCAAGAGTCGCGAGATCTATGAGGCCCCCGCCGCGGTCATCCTGCACACCGCCCATGTCGCCCTCGAGGGCCTGACCCTGTCCAAGGAGCAGCTGCGCTTCAACCGGCTCGTGAGCGACGAGCTGGCGCAGGCGACCTATGACGGAGTCTGGTTCAGCGCCCTCCATCGTGACCTGCGGGAGTACGTCGCGTCCGCCCAGCGGGTGGTCAACGGAGAGGTCCGGTTGCGCCTCGACCACGGCACCGCCCAGGTGGTGGGCCGCCGGAGCGACGACTCCCTGTACGACCGTGCCCTCGCGACCTACGAGGCGGACGACGCCTTTGACCACGCCGCTGCGGTGGGCTTCATCCGGATCTTCGGGCTGCCGCTGCGCACTGAGGCGGCGCGACACGGCTCGGCATGGAGCTGGACCGAACCGGTCCTGTCCGAGCTCCCGGTCACCGTGACCGACGCTGCCGCGGGCGTTCCAGGGCGCCCATGAGGGCATGGGGCGGGCGATTCAGCGAGTCGCCCGATGCGTCGGCGGCGGAGTTCGGCCGATCGATCGAGGTGGACGCGGAGATGGCCCTCGACGACCTCGCAGGCTCGGTCGCCCACGTCCATGGGCTCGCGCGCGCTGGGCTGCTCTCGGAGGATGAGGCGCGGACGTTGGTGGACGGACTTCATGCCCTGGAGGGGGAGGTTCAGGCGGGCACGGTCGCCTGGGACCCCGAGCTCGAGGACGTCCACATGAACCTCGAGATGGCGCTCCTCGCCCGGATCGGGCCGGTCGCGGGCAAGCTCCACACGGCACGCTCCCGAAACGACCAGGTCGCCACGGACCTGCGCCTGTGGCTGCGCCGTCGCGTCGGGGAGCTGGACGCGCTGCTGCTCGGGTTCGAGCGGGCGCTGGTGCGGCTGGCGCGGGCGCACGAGGCGGCGGTCATGCCCGGTCACACCCACGTCCAGCCGGCGCAGCCGGTCCTGTTCGCGCACCACCTCCTGGCGTACGTGGAGTTGGCCGAGCGCGACCGGGGGCGCTTCGCCGACGCGCTCGGACGCGCGAGCCTGTCGCCGCTGGGCTCCGGGGCCCTCGCAGGCGCCGGCTTCCCGATTGACCGCGAGGCCGTGGCCGAGGAGCTGGGTTTCGGTGGCGTCACCCGCAACTCCATCGACGCCGTGGGCGACCGGGACCTGGTGGTGGAGTCGCTCGCCGCGGCTGCGCTCGCGATGGTCCACCTGTCGCGCCTCGCCGAGGAGGTGGTCTGGTGGACCAATCCGCGTCTCGGCTACCTGCGACCGTCGGACGCCTTCAGCACCGGGTCGTCCATGATGCCCAACAAGCGCAACCCGGACCCCGCGGAGCTGGTGCGTGCGCGCACCGCCGGGGTCATCGCCGCGCTCACCGGGTCGCTCGTCCTGCTCAAGGGGCTCCCGGCGAGCTACCAGCGGGACCTCCAGGAGGACAAGCCGGCGCTGTTCGGTGCGCTCCGGACGCTGGAGGCGTCCCTGCGTGTCATGACCGGGCTGGTCGATGGGTTGCGCGTGGACGAGGCACGCATGGCAGAGGCGGCCGGCGAGGGCTTCACCACCGCGACCGCCGTGGCGGACACGCTCGTGGAGCGGGGCGTGCCGTTCCGGGTCGCCCATGGCGTGGCGGGCCGCCTAGTGGCCGCGGCCGAGGCGTCGGGCGTCGGGCTGGATGCCGTCACGGACGATGCGGTCTCCGAGGCGCTCGGGGCCGCGGATGACCCGACCGCGCTGTCCCTCGCGTCCGACGCGTCGATCGGTGACGTGCTGCGGGCCGCGGCGACCGTCGAGGGCGCCCT
>DAOTUX010000010.1:0-1748 GCA_034436475.1 Chloroflexota bacterium
GGCTGGCGTGTCAGCTCCGTCATGCGGTGCCGGGCGCGAGCATGCGGTCCGTCTCCATGACGCCCCATGCTCCACCGAGAACATCAACGCCGTGTCAACGGCTGGACAACGCTCAACGGCGCGCCGGCGCGCCGGGGCGACGCATGACCGGACTTCCGCAGCTCCGGCTGTCAATGCTACCGGGCGATGGACTGGCTGCTGGAGGTCGAGGCGGAGGTCGCCGAGGCCGTCTTCTGGTCGACGGCCACGCTGCTCGACCTCGAGGTCGACCTGCTGTTCTTCGACACCACCTCCACGTACTTCGAGACCGACGGGGCGGACCCGCCGTCCGAGGGGGCGCCGAGGGGCTTCCGGACGCACGGCCACAGCAAGGACCATCGGCCCGACCTGCCCCAGGTGGTCATCGGGCTCGCGGTCACGCGCACGGGCATCCCCATCCGGGTCTGGACCTGGCCCGGCAACGCCAACGACCAGGCGCTCATCCGCCAGGCCAGGGCGGACCTGCGGGCATGGCGGCTGGGCCGCATCGTGTGGGTCGGGGACCGGGGCTTCGACTCCGCGGAGAACCGGCGCCACCTCCAGCGCGCGGGCGACCACTACATCCTGGGCGAGAGGCTCCGCGGCGAGAGCGCCGAGGCGAAGGCCGCGCTCGCGAGGCAGGGCCGCTACCACAGGGTGGCCGGCAACCTCGAGGTCAAGGAGGTGGTCATCGACGACGGCACCATGCGCGACCGGTTCGTCATCTGCCGCAACCCCGATGAGGCCGAGCGCGACGCGCTGGTCCGGGGCCAGCTGATCGAGCAGCTGGAGACGCTGGTCGCCGGATCCGACGAGCTGGCCACGAAGGCCCGTGACGCGATCGCGTGCAGGGTGCGCGCGAGGCCGGGCCTCGCCCGGTTCCTGCGGGTCACGAAGGGTGGTCTGCTGCGGGTCGACCGGGCCGCCGTGGACGCCGAGGCCCACCTGGACGGGAAGTTCCTGCTGCGCACCTCGGACCCCACGCTCAGCGCCGAGGACGTGGCGCTCGGCTACAAGCAGCTGCTTGAGGTCGAGCGCGCGTGGCGGGACATGAAGACGACGCTCGACCTGCGTCCCGTGCACCACCGCAAGGAGGAGCGCATCCGCGCCCACGTGCTGTTGTGCTGGCTGTCCCTGCCGCTCATCCGGATTGCCGAGACCGGCACCGACGAGACCTGGCGCAACGTGCGCCGCGAGATGGAGAAGCTGCATCTCGTGCGCCTCGAGGGTCCCGCCGGCGAGGTCCTCCAGCGGACCGAGACCACGCCTCGTCAGGCGACCCTGCTCAAGGCGCTGTCGATCGCCGAGCCGCCGCGCGTCCTGGGCCTCACGCCCACCCCGGCCGCCCGGACCGCCTGACCCCCGTCATCCCCTGCCCGCGCGCGTCCCTGGCGGGAGCATGCCCATAGATACACGCGTGAGCGTGAGCTGCGGAACCCCGGGTCATCGGCTCGCCCAGACGTGCGGCCTTGTTCTCCTCGAGCGTCTCGAGGTCGTCGAGTCGGCGCAGGAAGAGCAGGTAGGTGATCTGCTCGATCACCTCGAGGGGGGTTGGAGATGCCGCCGGACCAGAAGGCGTCCCAGATCTTGTCGACCTGGGATCGCAGTTGGCCGGTCAGCATGGACGAGCCCTCAAGGTGTGTCGTCGCGGACAGGGAGTCCGCCTACTGTACCCACCGGCATGCCTGCTTGGACGGCCGCCGGTCCTGCCCCGCATCTCTGGCGCCCGG
>DAOTUX010000011.1:0-4176 GCA_034436475.1 Chloroflexota bacterium
CCGCCGCCGTGGAGGTAGACCCAGGAGCCGCCGACCTCGCGCCAGCCGGTGTGGGCGTAGACGGTCCGCTCGGGCACCTCGCCCGAGAGCATCTGGATGGCGACCCGGGCGTGGTCGCGGATGCCCATGCCGGGATAGGTGACGGCGGTCGCGCCGAGATGCTCGGTCGGCCAGTTCATGGCCCCGAAGGCACCGGCCGGGAGCGCGAAGCGCGGGGTCCGCGCGCCGAGGCTGCCCTCGATCTCGAACAGCCGGCGTTGCTCGGCGCCATCGTCCTCGACGAGCTGGGCGGTGATGCGCGCCCGGTAGTTGGTCAGCGGCACCGCCACGGGACCGTTCGCGGTGGGCCGCTCCCACACCAGCCCCGTCGGCGTCTCGCGGTAGGGCGGACCGTCCGTCTTGTCACTCCCCGGGGTTGCGTGCAGCTCGGGCGTGGCGAGCGCCAGCAGCTCGTCGCGCGTGTGGCCCGCCGCGAGGTAGTCATCGAGCCCGACCTTCGTGCCACCCTCGGCGGACGGCAGGTACACCAGCAGCACCCGGGCCCCACGGCCCTCGAGGAACGCCTTGAGGCGGGCCAGCGCCCCGTGGACGGCGGGCTTGGTCATCACGTCCGAGTCGAAGACGATGTGGACGGTCCGTTCCTTGAGCGCGATCGACTCCCAGTCGGCGAGCGCCGTCGAGCCGCCGGCCTCGTTCGTGCCCCGGAAGTTCCAGACCCCCAGCAGCGCGACGCAGCACAGACCGGCCGAGGCCGCCGCATCGGCCTTGCGCACCCCCTCGGTCACGAACAACGGGACGCGCGGGTCGGCCAGCGCTGGCCGGCAGGCGGGCGGCACGTCGAGCGCCATCCGGGCGCCCACTGGCGTCTCGTACTTGACCGCCCTGCCGTCGCGGATCCGGGGCGCGTCGGGGCGCAGCTGGTACAGCATGATGTCGCCGTGGACGCCGACGATCGGGATGAGCAGCGCCGGGACGCGTGCCTGGCCCTGTGAGAAGCCGAGCTCGGTCAGGCGGGCCTTCTGTTCGATGCTCCGGTATCCCCGGGCCGCGGCCACCTCGTCGCTGATGGCCGAGCCACGCACGAGGGCCGCGTGCTGGGGCAGCAGCCGCTCGCTCATCGTCGCGACGCCAGCCGTTCGAGGACCTCGAGGTAGCGTTCCGCCACCGACGCGCGTGGCGAGCGCTCACCGGATTCGTACCGGCTGACCGATGCCCGGTCCACGCCGAGCAGCCCCGCGAGCTGGCCCTGGGACAGGCCGTGGTGCACGCGGAGCGCGCGACGGATGGACGGCGCCGGCAGCCGCCGGAGGCGTGCCTGGCGGGCGAGGAGGGCGTCGAGCGGGTCGGCCATGCGGGTATTGTCGATACCGTGCCATGGTATTGACAAGCGCGTGCCACGGACTCGCCTCGATACTCGGCCACACTATCGACACCATGGCACGCCAGCGGTACACTGACCATCCCATGGACACGCACGACATCGCTGACGAGGCCCCGTACGACCCCGATGCGGACATCCTGTCCAGCGACTCGGATGGGGACGGCGAGGGCTACTGGGCGGAGCAGCCGATCGGCGAGGACTGGACCGCGCTCTATCGCTTCGTGTGGCAGCCCGCCGGTCCCGTGCTCGCCGAGGTGCACGTCGTGCCGCGCGGACCGCTGCCCGGCGTGAGCATCCCGTCGGGGCCGTGGCGGGGCGCTGAACCTGGATCGTGGCAGCACTTCCTGCAGGGCTCCCACGGGCATCTCGACCGCGTGCCGCGAGGTGGCCTCACGACGCGCGAGCTGCGCGGGCTGCGGCCGCATGGCGCGCTCGGCGTGAAGCTCATGGACCCACGGGAGACGATCATGCTCAGCCTCCACCCCCATCCGGCCTGGCAGGGCGCCTCGGCACGGCTGTGGCGGATGCACCAGGAGCGGCTGGGGATGGTGCCGTCGTCGGGTGCGGGACGACCCATCACGCGTCTGGAGCGGCTGGCGCAGGTGGCCGAGCTCTACGCCGAGGGCAGTGCGGCCGGCAGCCGCCGGCTCAACGCGGAGGTGGCCGAGGCGCTGGGTCGGACGCCGGCGCAGGTCCGCGACGATGTCTACGCCGCACGGCGCGAGGGCCTCCTGACGGACGGGCCTGGTCGTGGGCGCTCGGGTGGCAGCTTGACGCCGAAGGCACGGGCCATCCTCGAGACGCTGCGACACCCAGTCTGACCCGCGGGTCTCACTGCCGTCCGGTCAGCCTGCACCAGGCCAGGTGGCACCACCGTCGCTGGATCGGTAGAGGATGGTCCTCTCATCCACGACCGCGATCGTGAGCCCATCGTCGGAGATCGCGGCGGCGAGGATGGTGGGTGCCTTCAGAATCTGCCTCCAGCTCGAACCGCCGTCATCCGATCGATGGAGGCCGTCGGGCCCGCCCAGGATCACGACCCGGCCGTCTGAGGTGGCCGCCAGGCTGGTGACCGGGGAGGTGGGCGGTGCGCCCGACCTGCGCCAGGTTCGCCCTCCATCCATGCTCCTGACCAGGCCTTCGAACGGCGAGACGCCGAGCAAGACATCCACATCGTCCGCTCGAAGAGCCGTCAGGTGAATCACGTCTCCCTCGTACGCCATCGACCACGTCACGCCGCCATCGGTCGACTCATACACACCGCCTCCGGCGAGATACGCCCACATACGGTCGGGGTCACGCCCAGAACGCGCGAACGCATGGATGTCGAGGCTGGGCAGATCCGCGTCGATCGCCGTCCAGCTGGCGCCGCCATCCCGACTCTTCTGGAACACCAGGTGTCCGGCCACGATGATCGTCCCGTCGCTGCCGGTCGCCATGCCCATGGCATCCTCGGCGAACCCGAGCGGCGCCCAGCTGCGACCGCTGTCCTCGGACCGCAGCACGCCGTCGTGATGACCGAACAGCAACGTCTCGGTCCCAGGCCCGGGAAAGCGGAGCGAGTGGACGTCCTGGGTGCCGAGTCGAGCCCAGGGTGAGCCCGATGGGACGGCCCCCGATGGACGAAGGACGGCAACGACGATCAGTCCCGCGGCCGCCAGGCCGAGAGCGGCCAGCACGATGGCGCGCCCCCGGGACGATACCGAGCGTGGGGTCCGGCGCGTATCCCGGCTCATCGATCCGCCACGATCACGTCGATGCGCTGCTGCATCTGATCAAGCGAGAGTGGCCCGAACCACCGGTCAAGGATCGTGCCGTCCCGACCGATGAAGTAGTGCGTCGGGAGCCCGAACACGCCCCAGGCTCGGAAGGCACCCGCGGTCGGGTCCAGCGCGATGCGATACGTCAGGCCGTAGGCCGCGGCGTACTCACGGGCGACGTCTGCCGACTCCTGGACGTTCACCGCGATCACCTCGAGGCCCGTCTCCCCGTTGGCCTCCCAGACCTTCTGGAGGTCCGGGGTCTCCTGCTGACATGGAGGGCACCAGGTCGCCCAGAAGACCACCCACACGGGCCGTCCTTCCAGGTCGACGAGATCGATCTCCGCGCCATCGAGGTCAACGATGGCGGTGCCGTCGCCAGCGAGCGGTGGCGGTCGGTCCCCGATGGCGAGCCCCGTGCCCGCCTCCCCGACCCTGTAGAAGCTGGCGCCGGGCACCGGGGCGCCGACGTCGGTGGGGGCGCCGATGGGACTCGTGAGGGCGAGGAGCAGCGCGGCGGTGACCACCAGGCTCACGCTCAGCGCGAGGACGTGGCCGACGGTGAACGGCCCGATCAGCCTCCTGGCTGCACGACCGGGCCTCTGGACGGGAGACGGTGTGGGGTCCATCAGACCTGGGGCCACCAAGCCCGGAAGGTGCCTGCGATGATGCGCAGCCAGTCGAACAGGAGCGCGAACCCCATCAGGACCACCAGTCCACCCCCGATGACCTCGATGGCGCGACCATGCCGGAGGAGCGGCCGGATCACGCGCGGGGCCCGGTCCACGGCGAGGGACAGGGCGATGAACGGAATGCCAAGGCCCACGCTGTAAGCCAGCAGCAGGGCCGTCGCCTGGCCCGGCGCCAGGGCCGCCATGGTCAGGATCGCGCCCAGGGTGGGCCCGATGCACGGCGTCCAACCGACCGCGAACACGCTGCCAAGCACCAGGCCTCCCAGGACGCCGCGCCGTGGCCTCGAGCTGAAGGTGACATAACGATCGAGCGGCCGCCACGACCGGGCCAGCGTGCGCAGGT
>DAOTUX010000012.1:0-21458 GCA_034436475.1 Chloroflexota bacterium
CGGCGCCGATGACCCTGGAACCGGTCACGCCCGCTCGCCAGGACCGGCAGTTCGGTCGCATGGTCCCTCCGTGGCTCACCAGTCCGAGCCCACCACCAGGCCGCCATCCACGACCAGGGTCTGCCCGGTGATGTAGCTCGCCGCGGGGCTCGCCAGGAAGACGATGACACCCGCCACCTCCTCCGGCTCCGCGAGACGGCCGAGCGGGATGCGTCGCAGCAGGGTCGTGGTGTCCAGACGGCCGCTCTCGATGACGCGTCGCACCAGGTCGGTGGCGGTGTAACCGGGTGCGATCGCGTTGACGCGGATCCCGTCGGGCGCCCACTCCACGGCCAGGGCGCGCGCCATCCCCTCCACCGCCGCCTTGGCCGCCGAGTACGACAGCCGGTCCCGCAGCCCGACATGCGCGGCGATGGAGGCGACGTTGACGACGGCCCCGCTCGTCGCCGCCAGCGCGCGGTAGGCGGCTCGGCAGCACCGGAACGTGCCGCCCAGATGGACCGCGAGCAGGCCCTCCCATGCCTCATCGGTCATGGTGGCCACGGGGCCCGGGTCGGCCGTGCCGGCGTTGTTGACCAGCACATCCAGACGGCCGAACCGGGCCACGACGCTCTCGATGCCCCTGTCGGCGGATGCCGAGGACGTGACGTCGAGTTCGACGGCGATGGCCCGCCCCTCAGCGTCCAACTCGCCCGCCAGGCGCTCAGCCGCGTCGGAGTCGACATCCGCGACGGCGACCCGATAGCCGGCGGCGAAGAACGCGCGGCAGGTCGCCGCGCCGATGCCTCGCGCACCACCGGTGACGAGCGCGACCCGGGACGGGACCGCGTCAGCCCCCTCACCCACCACGTACGATCCCTCCATCGTGCTCGCAACAACGATTGCGCACTTCTACCTCGCCATCGTCAGCGTGCCTCGGCACGCTGTCAAGCGCCGTCCAGCGGGCGGGTCATGCTCGCGGGCGTGCGATCGAGCCTCGGTCCACGACGCGTGGGACGTGCGGCAGCTGGACGCTGTCAGCCCCAGCGTCGCCATCCACGATCCGCAGGAGCAGACGGCCTGCCTCTCGCCCCATCTCGAACATCCCCGCGGTGATCGTGGTCACGGGCGGGTTGGTGAAGCGCGCGATGCGGTGGTCGGGGAACGCGATGACCGAGAGGTCCTGGGGTACCCGCAGGCCGAGCTCGTGGATCCCCTCGAGGACCCCGAGCGCGATGCTCATGCTGCCGATGAACAGTGCCGTGGGGCGTGGCTCGATGCCGCGCGTCAGCAGTGCCTGCACGGCCTGCTTGCCCTCGTCGTCGGACAACGTCGAATGGGTCACCAGCCGGTCGTCGGCAGGCGCGCCGTGCGCCGCGAGGGTGGCGCGGAAGACGTCGGTCCGACGGGTGCCCACATCCTCATCGGGGACGATGATGCCAACCATGCCGATGGTGCGGTGACCATGCTCGAGGAGGGTCCGTGCCGCGAGTGCCGCCGCCTCCTCGTCGCAGCCCGTCACATAGGGGATGCGCTCGGCGCGGCGATTGACCAGCACCATGGGGAAGCGATGCTCGGCCAAGCGGCGCACGAGGGTGTCGGGCAGCGTGCGGGACCCGATGACGAGCCCATCGACCCGACCCTCCGCCACCAGGCGACGATAGATCGCCTCGTCGGCCGGGAGGTCGCCCGACACCGCGGCGAACTGGTCGACCTCCACGAGCAGCAACGAGCGCTCGTGCTCGATGGCCGCTGCCTGGACGCCATGGGTGATGTCCACGAACGTGAAGTAGTCGAGGTTGGGGACGACCAGGCCGATGGTGCCGGTCCGACGGACGCGCAGGCCACGCCCGAGGGAGTTGGCGCGATACCCGAGCGAGTCCGCGGCGGCGAGCACCCGCTCGCGCGTGGCGGCGTTGATGCGCTGGCTCGGATCCCCGCGGATCGCGCGCGACGCCGTGGACGGGTTCACCCCGGCGAGACGCGCGACATCCTTGAGGGACGGGATCATCAGGCTGCCTGCACCCCACTGCGGATCTGGACCGCGCGAACTGTAGGTCGATCCAGATGGGTGTTCCACGTCGACCACGGGTCAGGGTCGGATGGCGCGCGCAGCGATCCTTGACACCGAACCCCAGCACAGGCTATATCTTGGGCCGGGCATGCGCAATCGTTGTTGCAGTCCAGGCGCGGAGGGAGGACCAGATGGTCGGTTCGTGGAGCCGTCAGCCTCGGCTGACGGGTGTCGCAGGCATCGCCGCATCGCTCACGCTCATCGCCACAGGCGTGGCCAGCGGACAGTCACCGTCAGCGGCGACGGGTCCGGTGGTCCCAGGGATCGGTGACCCGACGCCGGCGATCTGCGAAGGCAACAGCTACGTCCTGGGCTACGACGTGTTCTCGGACACCGAGAACTTCGCCGCGGCCACGATCGAGGGCATGAACCGCGTGGCCGAGCAGGTCGGCTGTGTCGAGCTGGTGACCCTCATCGACAACGCCGACCCGATCCAAGCCGTGGCGAACGCCAAGACCTTCGTCCAGCGCGAGGTCGATGGCGCGATGCTGTTCAACGTCATCGCGGCTGCGGGCCCCGGCATGGCGACGGAGCTGAATGCGGCCAACATCCCGCTCACGAGCATCGTGGTCAAGGTGGAGGGTTCGCCCTTCCTGGGCATCAGCGAGTACGATGCTGGCTTCTCCGGCGGCGAAGCCCTCGCGCAGGCGTTCGCCGCCAAGTACCCCGGTGTAACGCCCTACGCCATCAACGGGCGCTTCGACGCCTCCGGGGCGGACTCGGGGATCCCGCGCATGGACGGGTTCCGCGAGGGCATCAAGAGCGTGTTCCCGGACCTGCCGGCCGACAACTACCTGGAAATCGACACCGCCGCGACCCCCGCGACCGCGTCAGCCAACACCCTGAGCGTGCTCAACCGGATCCCGGCCGGCGAGAAGATCATCCTCGGTGGCATCAACGACGAGAACACCTATGCCATGTTCCAGGCGACCCGCCAGGCGGGGCGCCAGGATGACGTCATGGTCATGGGTGTGGGTGGCGTGAAGCCGACGGGACTGGAGTTCATGTGCCAGAACCCACAGTACGCGGGCACCGTGGGGTTCTTCCCCGAGAACTGGCCGTCCTACATGCTGCCGACCACCATCGCGCTGATCCAGGGCAAGGAGGTCCCGTCGTTCACGGAGATCCCGACCACGATCATCACGCGGGAGAACATCGCGCAGTACTACCCCGACTTCACCTGCTAGGCGGGCACCCATCGTCGCCGTGATGACGGCGGGGCAGACCATGACACCGGCGGATGCGCATGCACCGCCGGTGCTCGTGGTCGAGGGCATCACCAAGGTCTATGGCGCGGTCGAGGCGCTCAGCGACGTCTCGCTTCAGGTGGCGGCGGGCGAGGTGGTCGCGCTGTGCGGCGAGAACGGTGCCGGGAAGTCCACCCTGGCTCGGACCGTCGCCGGTCTGGTGCGTCCCGACACCGGGAGAATCCTGGTGGACGAGGTGGAGCGACATCTCGGCAGCGTGGTGGACGCCCATGCCGCGGGCATCCGGATCGCGCCCCAGGAACTGACGCTCGCACCCAGCCTCAGCGTCGCCGAGAACATCTGCATGGGCAGGCTCCCGCGGACGGCGCTCGGCATCATCGATCGTCGCGCGATGCGCGCGCTCGCGCGCACACGGCTGCTGGACCTGGGCATCGAGATCGACGTGGACCGGCCGGTCGAGCGCCTCAGCGTGCTCCACAAGACGCTGGTCCAGATCGCCCGCTCGATGACCCCGGGCGCACGCCTGCTCATCGTCGACGAGCCGACAGCCCCGATGAGCGGACCGGAGGTCGACCAGCTCCTCGAGGTGCTGGGCCGCCTGACCTCGGCGGGCATCGCCGTGCTGTACATCTCGCATCGGCTCGACGAGGTCTTTCGGATCGCCGATCGCGTGGTCGTCCTGCGTGACGGCCGGTTGGTCGCGGACTTCCCTCGGGCACGTCTCACCCGGAGCGCCCTCGCGGATGCGATGGTGGGTGGTCGGTCCCTGGAGATCGGGCATCGCACCGCCGGCGTGACCGATCAGGTGGCCCTCTCGGTGCGTGGTCTCACGGCGGGGAACGTGCGCGACCTCACGTTCGAGGTCCACACGCACGAGATCGTGGCGATCTACGGGGTCTCGGGATCCGGTCGCGAGGATATCGGCATGGCGGCCATCGGTGGCGCCGCGGTCGAGGCTGGTGTCATCGAGGTCGGGGGGCGCGTGCTGACAGGGGGCCCGCGCCATGCCTTCGACGCTGGTCTCGGGTATCTGCCGGCCGAGCGTCGCAGCCAGGGGCTCGTGCCCGAGTTCTCGATCCGCGAGAACCTGACGCTCGCGGTGCTGCGCCGACTGACGCGACGCGGCGTGCTGGACCGGACGGCGGAGCGGACGATGGTCGACACCTGGATGACGGGGCTCCGGATCGCCGCACCCAGCAGCGAGGTCGGGGTCATGCGCCTGTCCGGCGGCAACCAGCAGAAGGTGCTCCTGGCTCGCTGGCTGGCACACGGCTCCAAGGCGCTCATCCTGGAGGAACCCACGCGGGGCGTGGACATCGCCACCAAGGCGGAGATCTACCGGGTCATCCGACAGCTCGCGGATGACGGCGTCGCGGTGCTCGTGATCTCGTCCGACCTCGAGGAGGTGGCGTTGGTCGCCGATCGCGTGCTGGTCCTGCGTGATGGCGCATTGGCAGCCGAGCTCCGGGGTGCGACCGAGTCGGAGATTGCGAGGGTGGCCCTGGGAGCCGAGGAGATGTCCGTTGTCGTCTGAGCCCGCGATGGAGGCCCCCACCCTGCCCGGTCCGACCCCCACGGAGCGGCCCGCGCCGAGCGCGCGCGCCAACCGTGCGATGTGGCTGCGTCGACTCCAGGGTCAGGGCCTGGTGCTGGTCCTGCTCATCCTCGTCGTGTTCTTCACGAGCCAGAGCCGCTTCTTCCTGACGCCCCAGAACTTCTTCTCCATCGGCTCGGTGGCGTCCGCGCTGGGCATCATGGCCGTCGCGCAGACGTTCCTCATCATCTCGGGAGGCTTCGACCTCTCGGTCGGCAGCGTCGTCGCGCTGACCGGGGTCGTGATCGGGGTCTTGTTCCAGAACGGCGCTGGCATGGACATCTGGCTGAGCGTGCTCGTCGCGCTGCTCATGGGCCTGCTGGTCGGGGTGGTGAATGGCGTCGTGGTCGTGGGCCTGCGCATCAACGCGCTCATCACGACCTTGGGCACGCTGTCCATCTTCTCGGGTCTGGCATTCCTCATCACGGCGGGCAAGACGCTCATCATCACCAGCCCGCCGTTCCAGTTCCTGGGCTCGGGCTATGTGGGCCCGGTGCCAGTGTCGCTCATCGTCTTCGCAATCGTGGCGGGCATCGGTGTCTTCGTGGCGCGCTACACGGGTCTCGGGCGGGCCATCTTCGCGATCGGGGGCAACCCAGAGGCCGCGCGCCTGTCGGGCATCGAGGTCCGGAGGGTCCAGTTCGGGCTGTTCGTGGCATCCGGTCTGCTGGCCGGTCTGGCCGGTGTCCTGGTCACCGCGCAGCTCGGGGCGGCATCACCCCAGGTGGGCGACACCTACACGCTCTCGGTGGTGACGGCGGTCATCCTGGGTGGGACGAGCCTCGCGGGTGGCCGTGGGAGCGTGGTGGGGACCATCCTCGCGGTGATCATCCTGACCGTGCTCCAGAACGGGTTCGCGCTGCTCCAGCTGTCGTCCTATGTCCAGACGATGGCCCTCGGGATCGTGCTCATCCTCGCGGTGCTCCTCGACGAGACGGTGCGCCGTCTCGATCGCTGACGTCAGCGACCCAACACGCCGTCAGGGTCGTCCGGGGCCAGGTCACGCAGCCAGTCAGGATCCCACAGGGTCCCCAGCCCCGGCGTCTCCCGATCGACGCGCATCCTGCCATGCTCGACCACCGGCAGCGGGCGCGACTCGGTGATGACATCCACCAGCGTCCCTGGCAGCGACCACTCGACCCATGCGTCCTCGAGGCCCAGGCCCGCCGCGATCTGCGCGTGATACCCCGCATAGACGTGGAACGAGATGCCCTTGCCGGCCGCCCGCACACGACCCACGATGGCGCGGACGCCGGTCACGCCTCCCACGCACGACGCGTCCAGGCGCACCACATCCACGGCGTCCGCCAGGAGCATCGCATCGGGGAACCCCGGGCCGCCCTGCTCGTCACCCATGGCCACGGGCACCGATATCGCGCGTCGGACGGCCGCGAGGAGATCGATCCGATCGGGGGCGACCGGATCCTCGAGCCAACCGGGCACCGACATCACGGCCGCGACCTCGATCGCGGACGCCACGTCCGACAGCGACCAGCCGCCATCCAGACTCAGACGCTCCGCGTGTGGCGCGGCGGCCTCGAGACGCCGCAGGTTCGCCTCGACCCCAGCCACCATGGGCAGCTTCAGGTGGCCGATGCCCATGGCCTGGAACACCCGTGCCTGCTCGGTGACAAGCTCCGGGTCCGGGCTCGGGGGATAGCCCGCGACCGCCATCACCGGGAGCGTCTCGACGCTGCCACCGAGGTGGTCCGCCAACGAGCGACCGTGGGCGCGCGCCGCGCAGTCCCAGGTCGCGATGTCCACGAGCGACAGCGCACGCAGACCCATGCCCGAGCCGAGGACCGGGCGGGCACGCCCGACCGCGGCATGGAACAGGGCATCGGGGGCCTCGAGTGGGCGCCCGAGGTACAGCGGTCGGACATGTTCGCGGATCATCGGCACGACCGGCCCGTCTCGCGTCAGGCCATACGCATGACCCACCGCGCCGCTCGTGGACTCGACCCTCACAAGCGCGAACGCGCGATCCCGGATGACCCAGTCCCCGAACGCGATCGGGCTGGGCAACGGGACCCGCAGCTCCAGCGCGCGGACGGCCGCGACCTGTTCGATCATCGGGTCGACCTACAGGCCGCCGAGGGCGGCGAACCCCCCGTCCACGAGCACATCCGACCCGGTGACGCCACGGAACGCGTCGCCCACGAGCGCGAGCACCGCATCCGCGACCTCCGCCGGGTCCACCAGGTCCGCCTGGGGCGTGTGGGCGATGACGGCCGCGAGGTCGGTGCGTCCCTCGGCGATGCCTCGCTCAGCCATCCCGGTGCGCGCGAAGCCTGGGCTGACCGAGACGACCCGGACACCACGGCTCGCCCACTCGATGCCGAGGTGTCGGACCATCGCGAGCACACCAGCCTTCGAGGTGTCATACGCGAGTCGGTTCCGAAAGCCCAGATGACCACCGATCGAGGCGAGGTGGACGAGGGTGCCACCGGTTCGCTCCAGTGCCGGCAGGACCGCTCGTGACAGCGCAAACGCGCCCACGAGGTTGACTCGCAGCACCTGATCGAGCTCTCCCGGGTCGAGATCGATGGCCGGGGTCCTCGACGCGACACCGCAGCAGTTGACGACCGCCTGGAGCGCCGGCAGCGCCTCGCCGGCTGCGGCGACGGCTGCCCAGTCCGTGATGTCCACGAGCGTGGACGCCACACGAGGGTCCTGCGGCGGCACGATGTCCCAGCCGAGGACGTCCCACCCAGCCTCGACGAAGCGCGTGGCGATGGCGCTGCCGAGGCCACCAGCGGCGCCGGCGACGAGGCACCTGCGACGGGCGGGGTCCTCGGTCACTGCGCGTCGCCGGCCGTGCCCGAGGCACTCCCGGTCCAGGCGCCCTGTGCCATGTACCCCCCGTCGACGCACAGGTAGTCCCCGGTGATGAAGCTCGCCCGGTCGCTCGCGAGGAAGACCACGGCGTTCGCCACGTCCTCGGGGGTGCCGATGCGGCCCAGTGGGTGGGTGCGACCAAAGCCAGCGAGCGCAGCGTCAAGGTCACCACCCGCCGATCGCGCCGCGGTGCGCACCATCTCCGAGTCGATGGTGCCCGGGCAGATGGCGACGGCGCGGAGTCCCTGCGGCGCGTACTCCATGGCCAGGTTGCGCGTGAGCGACAGCAGCCCGCCCTTGCTGGCCGCGTAGGGTCCGACCCCGGGCATGGACTGCAGGCCCTGGACCGAGGCCATGTTCACGATCACACCGTGACCGCTGGCAAGCAGGGCCGGGATGGCCGCCCGGCACATCAGGAAGGCACCCTTGAGGTTGACGTCCAAGATCCGGTCCCAGACCTCCTCGGGCATCAGGTGGATGGGCTTGTACTGGTCGACCGGTTGGATGCCCGCGTTGTTGACCAGCACGTCGAGACGCCCGAACGCTGCGAGCGTGGCATCGACGGCTGCCTGCGCGTCCGCCGCCGACGACACGTCCGTGGTGATCGCGATCGCCCGACCGCCGCCGCTCGTGATCGAGGCCACCAGCTCATCGGCCGCGGCGCGGTTGGTGTCGGCGATGGCGACGGCGGCACCGGCCTCGACGAAGCCAAGCGCCACGCCGCGCCCGATGCCCAGCGCCCCGCCCGTGACGAGGGCGACGCGCCCGTCATGTTCTCCCATGGCTCTGCTCCCATGTGCTTCGTGGCCCGCGGCCGATCGTCACCAGCCGACTCCCGGCCGCGTGCGCAATCGATTTGGCAACTAGCGTACGCATCCGCAGGTCACGCGTCAACCATCGACACGCCGACATCGCCGACACTGACACCCCGGGGCGATGGTGGTGTGGGGTGCTGGACCAGCGCATGCTCGTCGCAAGCCAGGTCGGGGCAGCCACTCGACCGGGGCGCGATCGCCTCGATCGGCAGGCCGTCGCCCGCCGCTGCCGTTGCGCGTCATGTCCGGGTGCCAGCCTCCCATCTGGCACGGTGGCCGCGGACGCCGGGACCCGGCGCTCGCGGGACGTCATGATGCGCATGCAGCCGCCTCTGGAGGGTCGAGCGATGGGAGGCGTGCGCCTGGATGGTGGAGGGCTCCCGCACCACATGAGCGATCCTGGACGAGACGTCGAGCCGGCGTGGCGCATCCCGGAGGGTCGCGGCCGCGAGCTGGGGATCGGCATCGTGGGCTGTGGCGGCATCGTCCGGCAGGGGCATCTCCCAGCCTATCGGCAGGGGGGACTGAGCGTACGGGCCGTGTTCGACCTGGACCCCGAGCGTGCCCAGGCGGTCGCCGACGAGTTCCAGGTCCCGATCGTGGCATCGAGCGTCGACGAGCTCGTGACGACCCCGGGCGTGGAGGTCGTGGACGTGGCCGTGCCGCCCTGGGTCCAGCCAGAGGTCGTGGACGCGGCTGCGTCCAACGGGCGCCACGCGCTGTGCCAGAAGCCGTTCGCGCTCGACCTCCAGACGGCACGCCGGATGGTGGAGACGGCCGAGGCGGCCGGCGTCCTGCTCGCGGTCAACCAGCAGATGCGCTGGGACGCGGGCATCGCAGCCAGTCGCGACCTCGTGGCGCGAGGCGCGATCGGGCGGCCCACGGAGGGCCAGATCCAGGTCTCGTCAGCATCCGGCTGGCACCTGTGGCCCTGGCTCGCCCCGGTCCCCCGGCTCGAGATCATGTATCACAGCATCCATTACCTCGATGCCATGCGATCGGTGCTCGGGGACCCCGAATGGGTCACCAGCGTGCACGGGCGGCATCCGGACCAGGCACCGGTGCAGGGAGAGACGAAGACCTGCACGCTCCTCGACTATGCGGACGGACGGCAGGCACTGGTGGCCGTGAACCACTACAACCAGCACGGGCCGCCGTTCGGCGAGTTCCGGTTCCTGGGAACGGACGGGACGCTCGAGGGGACGCTCGGGATCATGTACGACCCCCCGGACGGGCGGCCCGACACGCTGACCCTCCACCGCGCGGGCAGGGAGCCGCGGTCATTCGACCTCGACACGCGCTGGATCCCTGACGCGTTCCTGGGCCCCATGACCGACCTCATGGACTCGGTGGCGACCGGCCGCGACCCGATCACGTCCGGCCGGGACAACCTCCGCACCCTGGCCCTCGTCCTGGGCGCGTATCGGTCAGCCGCCGAGCGGCGCAGCATACGCGTGGAGGAGGTCCTCCTCAGCGGGTGAAGATGGTGCCCGTCACGTCGGCCGCCTCATCGGACGCGAGCCACGCGATGATGCTGGCGATGCCCTCCGGCTGTACCAGGTCGGCGAGGTCCGCCTCGTAGGCAGCCCGGTCCCCGGTCTTCCGGTACATCTCCTCGATGACCTCCAGTTTGAGCGGCGAGACCACGTTGCCCGGGCAGACGTCGTTCACGCGCACGCCCTTCTCCGCCAAGTGGCCCCGGAGCACCATGGCGAGCCCGTGGACGCCGCCCTTGCTCGATCCGTAGGCGTACGACGAGCTGCCTCCCGTGACGCCGGCACCCGACGCCGTCAGGACGATCACGCCGGAGCCGTCCCGCTGCATCCGGGCAGCCACATGCTTGGCGACCAGGAACGAACCCTTGAGGTTGATGTCCACGACCCGGTCCCATGTCGCCTCGGGGAACTCCGCGATGTCCACCCAGGCTCCTTGCAGGACGCCGGCCAGGTGGAGCAGCACATCAGGGCCACCGCCCAGCCAATCGACGGCACCCGCCACGGCGGCCTCGACCTCCGCCTCGACCGAGACGTCCACGTGCCAGTATCGGGCGCTGCCACCCGCTGCGACGATGGCGCCCACGACGTCCGAACCCGCGTCGTCGTTGACGTCGAAGGCCGCGACCCGTGCTCCACGGGCCGCGACGGTGAGCGCCGTGGCCCTGCCGATGCCAGTCGCGGCACCTGTGACGATGATCCGCTTGCCAGTCAACGACATCACATCCCCCTCGTCAATGGAGGCCGGTCCCAGGTGACGCCGGCCTCTGCGGCGAACGCGGTGAGTGCCTGTGCGGCCGCGCCGAAACGCTCGCGCGGCAGGTGCTCGATGAGCACGTGCGCATCGGGCGCGGACGCCTGCATCCGACGCAGGAAGGTCACGTGGTCGATGAGCCCCGCCCCGATCTCCGCCTCCTCGAAGACGGGCAGCAGCCCGTCCACCAGCCTGACGTCCTTGACGTGCGCCCCGATCGTGCGCGAGCCCAGGACGTCGAAGCACTCGTTGACCAGGCGCGTCGTGTCCCAGGCGTCCTCGAGCGTGCCGACGAGATTGACCGGATCCTGGTTGAAGCCGAGCGCTGGCGACCCGACCGCGTCCAGGAACTCCCTGACGCGGCGGGGCGAGTGGAGCGGGGAGACGACACCCGCCTCGACCGCGACCTGGACACCGACCGCCTCCGCCGTCCGGCAGATGCGGCGAGTGCTGTCGACGAGCCGGTCGAAGACCGCGCTCGACCGGTTCGCCGGGTGCGGCGTCCAGGCGCCCGCCGGGTTCAGGCTGCCGGGTCGGAGATACGTGTTGGGTGACCCGAGGCGACTCGTCAGGTCGCACATCCGTTCCACGAAGGCGATGGTCGCCTCGCGTCGGGACGTGTCGGGACTCACCAGGTCGCCGCCATACTCGCCGACCGTCTGGCCCACCACCAACCCGTGGGAGGCGAACAGCTGGCGTGTCCGGTTGACGTCCTCGACGGAGGCGGAGGTCGGGTCGGCGACGCGCAGGTTCAGGGTACCGAAGCCGAGCGCAGCCGCGCGCACCAGGACGTCGGCAGGCAGGCGGCGCCAGTCCCCGACGAAGAAGTCGGCAGCCCCGAGGAGCATGCGATGGGTACCCCTTCCAGCTAGCTCTTGACCCCGCCCTCGAGCATGCCGCGCACCAGGAACCGCGTCGACAGCAGGAAGACCACCAAGATGGGGACGGCCACCAGCAGGCCTGCCAGCGCGACCTCGGGACGTCCGATGGGCAGCTGTGACGCGCCGACGCCCGGATTGAGTGCCGGCGTGGATGAGAACAGGACCCCGAGTCCCAGCGGGAGGGTGTAGTTCTCGGTGCTCCCGAGCAGCACGAACGGCAGGAAGTAGTTCGTCCACGTCCCGACGAACGCGAAGAAGGCGAGGGTGGCGATCAGCGGCTTGGCGAGGGGCCTCGCGATCCACCAGAACGTTCGGTACTCATCGCAGCCATCGATCTTGGCGGCCTCGTACAGCTCCTTGGGAACCGATGTCGCATAGAAGATGTAGGCCAGGAAGGTCCCGAACGGGAAGAATGAGCTCGTGAGCATCACCGCCACGGGCGAGTTGAACAGGCCCAAGGTCTTGATCTCGATGAACAGCGGCAACACCAGCGCGACGGACGGGACCAGCATCGCGAACAGCGTGATCATGAGCCACGCTCGACGGAACGGGAACCTCGTCGCGGCCAGGACGAAGCCCGCGAGCGCAGCGCTCCCCACCGAGATGAACACGATGACGGTCGTGTAGAGGGCGGAGTTGAACGTCCAACGCAGGATGACCGCGGACGCGAACGACTGGAGGTTGTCCCACGCTTTGAAGTAGTTGTCGATGGAGCCGAAGGCGAAGGGCGAAAGGCTCTGGAGCTCCGGGCCCGTCTTCGACGGCGCGAGCGCCAACCAGACCATCGGGATAACCCCGACCAGGATGAAGACCCCCAGGATGACCAGACGCGTGGCGCGGAATCCGAGATCACGAGGTGATGGGGAATGCTTCCTCGTCACGGATGCTGCACCGTCGCTCACCGGGCGTTGTGCTCTGACTGATCGAAGAAGTCCGTCTTGATGATCAGGATCACGGCTGCCGCCATGCACGCGATGAGCAGCAGGAGCGAAAGCGCGGCCGCACCCGCGAAGTTCACACCGCTGAACGCCAGGTCGTAGCTCAGCTGGTTGAGGGTCCACGCCCTCGCGATGCCCTGGTACACGGAGCCGGAGATCAGTTGTGGCTCCACGAACAGTTGGAGTCCGGCGGCGAACGTGAGCACCATCATGAACACGAGGTACTTCTTGATGAGCGGCAGCTTGATGAACAGCGCCGACTGCCAGATGTTGGCCGCGTCCAGGCGTGCTGCTTCCAGGACCTCATCCGAGATCGACTGCAGGGACCCATATTGGATCAGCACCCAGTAGCCTGCGCCCGTGAAGAAGGCGATGGCAGCGAAGATCCAGGCCAGATTGCCGGTGTTCCAGATCTGGTTCGCCTGGGTGATGCCCATCGCGTTGAGGGCGCCCCGGAACGGGCTCAGGGACGGCTCCAGCATGAAGTACCAGACCAGGATCGCGACGGATCCCGTGATCGCAGCCGGGGCGATCAGGCCCAGCATCAGGTACCTGTTGGATCGATCGTGGCGCGTGTCCAGCAGCAGGGACAGGAAGGTCACCACGATCAGCATGATCGGTAGGTAGATGAGCAGGAAGATGCCGACGTTCGTGAGCGCCGGCAAGAACCGGAAGTCCTTGAGGACGAGCAGGTAGTTGTCCAGCCCGCCATCCGGGTTCGCCATGGACGTGCCGAGCGAAGACTGGAAGGACAGCAGGATGGGCACCAGCCCGAACGCGATGAGCAGGAACAGGTACGGCGAGAACATCACCCAGCTGGGGATGTGCCACTGGCGACGCGAGCCCATCAGGATCTCAGTGAGCTTCGGATGCCGCTGAGTCCCCGCGTCCGCGCCGGATCGAAGCCTGCAGGGCAGTCCTCGACCGGCGCGGACGCGGGGAGTTCAGATCACTGGGAGACTACGGAGTAGCCGACGGTCTGCGCCTGGTTCGCCGAGTCCTGGGCGAGTGCGTCGATGGCGGCCTGGATCGGCGCGCCATCCCGGATCTGCGTCGAGAGCGTCGCCCCGATCTCGGCGTCGAGCGGGAACCGCACGGGCCCCACGTTCGGCCGAATCAGCTGCGACTGCACCGTCATCGCCTCACCGACATTGTTGGCGTAGTAGTCGTCGGTCGCGATGCGGGCGGTCCAGATCTCGTTGGCCGGTCCATAGGCCGGGAAGGTCGGGCCGGTCTTCACATGCTCGGGGTCACTGACCATCCACTTCAGGGTGTCGATCGCAGCCTGCGGGTACTTCGAGCCCTGGAACGCGACGAAGATGCCGCCGCCCCACTCACCGGAGTACGCGACGTCCTCACCCGCCCACTTGGGCATCGGCGCGGCCGCGATGCGTCCGGCGGGAACGTTCCACGTGTTCGGCTCCCGGATGACGAAGTCGCCGTACCAGGACGGGCCGAGGGTCATCGCGACCTTGCCCTGCTGGGCGACCTCCGCCATGAAGCCCGCGTCGAAGGGCGAGCGGCGGTCGAGCGCGCCGGCATCGACCAGTGGCTGCACGAGGTCCGCAACCCGCGTGCACTTGGGGTCCTTGCTGTTGATGTACAGCTCGGTGCTGCTCCGGACATCGGCCACCGGGCAACCGCTCGGCCAAAGGTAGGCCGCGTAGAAGATCTGCTCGCCGATGGCGCCCGAGGAGTAGCCCGCATCCTTGAGCTGCAGCGCCGTGGCGGCGAACTCGTCCATCGTGGTCGGAACGGTGAGTCCCAGCTCGTCGAAGGTCGTCTTGTCGTACCACAGGACGGTCTGCGCCAGGTCGTTCTTGACGCACATCGTCTTGCCGTCGATGACGCACCAGCTGTTGGCATTCCCGAAGCCCTCGAGGAACCCCTCGCCGGCGAGCTCGGGCGTCCACTCCATCGCGTAGTTGACCTGCGGACTCGCGTAGATCGCGATCTCATTGGGCTGCGCGAAGACGACGTCCGGATGGCCAGAACCCGCCTGGTTGGCGAGCTGGATCTTGGGCAGGATGTCCTGCTGCGCCACGACCTCCACGGTGACGTCGACCGTGTCTGCGACGGTATCGCGGTACGTCTCGAAGCCGGGCTGGCGGACCGCGTCGGTCCACACCAGCACCTTCGGCTTCTCGTCCTGCGCGACGACGGCCCCCGGCACGGCCGCCGCCAGCAGCAGGGCCGTCGACAGGCCAACTGCGGTCCTTCTCATCAATGAGCCTCCTCTCTGTCATGCGCTGCGGCGCGGCCGCATCTGGATGACGCCTCCCCAGGCGGGCGGCTTCGGCCCGCAGCGGACATCATGGCACGTCCGGCGGCGCGGGTTCAGCGGCTGCCGACCTCACGGGGGGCGACCGGCCCGGGCGCCAAGGCAGCGATGCGGTGCGGTGGCGGCTGGGGCAGCTCGAGGCGAACCGCGTCGAAGCCGCGCGGGTGGCGGCACGTGCCTCCGATCCCGACCCCCGCCACGACCACGCGAGACGTGGCGCCGGTCACTCGTTCGGCTGGCCGTCGAAGGTGCGCTTCGAGGTGATGAGCTCGACCCGGATGCCGTCGGGGTCGATCATGTACACGGCGCGACCCCCCGCGTTGGGGCCGATGGTCGGTGTGACCGGCGCGCTCACCGACCTGACGCCCTTCGCCACGAGCTGCTCGTAGAGCGCGTCGCAGTCATCCACGAAGAAGGCGATGTGCGCCGTCCCCGGGTTGGCGGTCCGGGTGTCGACGGGTGCCTTGTCCACGTTCCGGTACTCCAGGATCTCGAGGAACACGCCGGTGTCCCCTGGCGGACGCACGACCGCCGCATGGATGTCCGCTTCCGGGTACCCCACGATGGTCCGGATGTACTCGGCCTGCGGGTTCCACTGGAACACGACCTCGAAGCCCAGGATGTCGCGGTAGAAGCCCAGCGAGCGCTCCAGGTCGGCGACCTGGATGCCCATGTGGTGTGGGCGGGTGATGGTGGCCACGCGAGAGTCTCCTTGCTGTTCCGTCGCTGCGGGGACGCCGGGGGTCCTGCGCTACACCTTGTCAATGCGTGCGAGCATCAGGTGTCATGACCCGCACCACGCTGGACCTCGACCCGACGGTGCTGGATGCGCTGCGGACGCGAAGCCGCCGCGAGGGCAAGTCGCTGGGAACGGTCGCGTCGGAGCTCCTGGCCGTCGCGCTCGCGGCAACGCCCGAGCCACGCCCGCGCGGCTGGCAGTCGCAGCCCATGGGCGCCCTCGTGGACCTCGAGGACAAGGAGGCCATCCAGCAGATCCCTGGACGCCGGTGAGCGCCACGATCGAAGGTGAGCGACCCGTTCGGAGGCGGCTCATAGGTCGTCCAGCAGACCATCCGGGTCCGTGACCTGGTGCTGGGCGGCGATCCAGCCCCGATCCACGAGCACACCGAACCCCGGCAGGTCGGGCAGCGGGTCCATCAGGCCGTCGCGCACGACGGGCTGGACGAGCGGGTCGTCCATGGGATGCACGCCCGTGCCCGGCACGCCCCATTCGATGGGGCAGTCGGTGTGCCCGAGCGCGCCCATCACCTGGGAGTGGATGTGGGGGTACATGTGCGTCGTGAGCTTGTTGCCATGCGCAACGACCTGACGCGCGATGCCGCGCAGCCGCGTGACCCCGCCGTTGGTGGTGGCATCCACGCGATTGAAGTCCACGGCATCGAACTTGAGGAGCGCCTGGGGGTGATACGAGCCACCCTGCTCGTCACCCATGGTCACCGGAGTGGAGATCCCCTCCCGGATCTCGCGCACCATCTGGGCATCACCGGGGGGCACGATGTCCTCGAACCAGCCGATGCCCAGCCCATCGAGGCGCCTGCCGAACTCGATCGCGTCCGCCGATGTCTTGTGCAGGAAGTTGGCGTCGATGCCCAGCCACGCCTCGGGGTAGGCCTCGCGCGCCGCCCGCAGGCGTGCGATGGACTCGTCGCGGGTGGGCGCGATGGGCAGCTTGAAGCGACGCCACCCCTGGTCCCAGAGCACCCTGATCTGCTCGACCGTCGCCTCCGGGCTGATGCTCGGCGGATAGCCCACGATGCCGGTGACCGGCATGCGCTCCCTCCCCCCGCCGAGGTAGGCCGTGATGTTCTGCCCGGCCGCCTTCGCGGCGAGGTCCCATGCGGCGCAGTCCACCACCGACAGCGCCCGCATCCCGATGCCCGCGGCATGGACCGCGTTGTTGGACCAGAGGGCCTTGAGGAACACCGTCTCGGGATCGGTGATGGGCTCTCCGACGTATTGCGGTGCGATGGTCCGGTCCACGATGGCGGCCAGCGGGCCGTCACGGGTGAGCCCGTACGCGAACCCGGAGAGCCCGCTCTCGGCGTCGATGCGGACCAGGAAGAACTCCCGGTGACGCATGACCCAGGTGCCGAACACGATGGGCACCTCCAGCTCATGCAGGATGGTCGCGGCCCGTACCCGGACGATGCGGTCGATGTCTGGCACTGGTCCTCCCTGGCGCCCGGGCGCCACGCGTGACTACGCGACGAGATACCCGTCGTCGCACATGATGGTGTGGCCGGTGACCAGCTCGGCGGCGTCGCTGGCCAGGAAGATCGCGGCACCGATGAGCTCCCGCGGCAAGCCCAGCCGCGGCCGGAGCATGCGCGCCTTGATGAAGTCGGCGGTGAGCGACGTGCGCTGCGCGGCCGCTCGCGTGAGCGGCGAGTCCATGAGCGTGGGGCCGATGCCGTTGACCCGGACGCCACGGTCGCGCCACTCGAGCGCGAGCGCCCGCGTGACACCTAGGACGCCCCCCTTGGACGCGAGATAGGCGCTCGCCCAGGGGTAGGCGACGAACGACCCGATCGATGCCAGGTTGATGATGCTCCCCTTGCCCTGCTCGAGCATCCGCCGTCCGAACGCCTGGCAGCACAGGTAGGTGCCCTTGAGGTTGAGGTCGAGGATGAGGTCGAACCTGTCCTCGGGGAACTCCTCGGCGGGCGCCCGGAACGCGGAGCCCGCGCTGTTGACCAGGATGTCGACGTGCCCATGCTCGGCGACCACCCGGTCGGCGAGGGCGTCCACCTGAGCCTTGGAGGTCACGTCGAGGTGCTCCGCCCGCGCGGTGCCGCCCTGCCCAGTGATGATGGCCGCGGTCTCGGAGTTGCCCGTGTCGTTGACGTCGGCAAGGACCACCGTCACGCCTGCCTGGGCGTAGCCGATGGCGATGGCGCGGCCAAGCCCCGAACCGGCCCCGGTCACCACTGCCACGCGACCGGTGAGATCGAACAGGTGGGCGACGTAGCCCACGGGAATCGTCAGCTCCTCGTCGTCGGGCGCGCGCTGCTCGGTCATCGGTCGGCTCCTTCGCTCCACTGGGCCGGGTCGTTGGGATGGGCGGCCAGCGGATGCACCGTGGCCACGAGATGCGGGAACATGGGCAGCGAGGCCAAGGCCGCGTGGAGTTCGGTCGCGTCGGCCGCGTGCCAGATGCCCCAGTTCGCGCGTTGCCCGGGGATCCGCCACAGACGCTTGAGCGTGCCGCTGGCGGCAAGCTCACGAGCCCGCTGTGCCTCGGCCTCGGTGAGGCGCTGCTGCTCGTCTGGGGTGATCCCTGCGGGCCAGTTGAACGTGATGTGCACCAGGAAGTCCATGCCGTGCTCCGATCCTGTCTGTCGTGGGCTGCTCAGCCGATGCGCCCGGTCCACGTCGGCAGCCCCGGCCGCCCGACCGGGATGCGCCACAGCTGCCCTCCGAATGATGCGTCGGCCGAGTCCGCCACTGCGCCCGCATCGGTCACGATCAGGTCGGTCCCCTGGAACCCGCAGTTGGTGGGGATGGCCCCTGCCCTGATCATCCTGCAATCACGCGTCGGGATACGGGTCGGTCCACCTCCTCGGCCACCACCACCACGCGGTCCGCCTGGTCACGGCCCACGACGGTCCGGGTGACGAGCCCCACCTCGGGCGTCGGGCCAGTGCGCACCGCCTCGATCTCCGATTCGGCGCGCAGGCTGTCTCCGGGGCGCACCGGAGCGGACAGCCGGATGGCCTGCCAGCCAGGGGTCAGGGTCGCGACCGCCAGCGCGGCGTCGGGTGTGGCCGGCTCGGCGAGCCCGATGACGATGGCGACCGCGAGCGCACCCAGCACGAGCGGCCCGCCAAAGGGTCCTTCCGCGGTCGCGTACGCGTCCCCGTGGACATCACTGATGTTGTGCGTGACCCACGCGAGCCAGACGTGCTCCGCCTCGTCGATGGTCCGACCGTGCGGATGACGGATGACGGTGCCCGGCACTGCGTCCTCCAGCCACCAGCCCGTCTGCGCGCCCGCGAGGACCACCGGCCCGACGTCAGCCAAGGTCGGCCAGCATCCCGGCAGGGTCGTCATGTGGCTGGCTCCGGACCCAGTCGACGTCAACCAGGTGACCGAAGCCTGGCAGTTCGGGCAGCGGCGCCATCAGCCCGCCCTCCAGGATCGTGGGCTGGGGCAGCGGGTCGTCCATGGGATGGACGCCGGTGTTCGGGATGCCCCACTCGATGGGTCGGTCCGCGTACCCCAGCGCCGCCAGCACCTGGCTGTGGACGTGGGGGAACATGTGCGGGGCGAAGTCGAGCCCTGCTTCCAGTGCCTGGTCGATGACCCGGCGGCCACGCGTGAGGCCACCCATGCACGTGAGGTCCACGCGCACCACGTCCACCGCGCCCGCGGCGATGAGTGCCTCCGGGAAGTAGCTGCCACCTTGCTCGTCACCCATGGCGATGGGCACGTCGATGCAGTCGCGCAGCCGACGCAGGATGCCCGCGTCGCCCGGCGGGAACACGTCCTCGAACCAGCCGAGCCGGACGTCCGGGATGGACTCGATGAATCTCGCCGCGGTAACCACGTCCTCGTACACCCACGCGGCATCCATGCCCAGCCACGCGTCCGGTGCCGCTGCCCGGGCCGCCCGGAGGCGTGCCGCGCTTCGCTCCGCCGTGCCGCCGATGGGCGCCTTGAACCGGCGCCATCCGGCGGCGTACAGCCCCGCGGTCTGCGCTCCCGTCTCGTCGGGGCCCATGGTGCCGGGCGGGTAGCCGATGATGGCGGTCACGGGCATGGGCTGGTTGCGCCCCCCGAGGAGCCCTGCGATGGGCAGGTCGCGCAGCCTGGCCGCGGCGTCCCAGCACGCGAGGTCCACGATGGACAGGGCGCGCAGCCCGATGCCGGCGGCGTGCGACGCGAGGCTCCGGCGCCAGGCGACCGTGAAGGTGCGCTCGCGATCCTCGATGTCCGTGCCCACGTACAGCGCCGCGATGGTCTTGCGAATCTGCTCCGCCACGGCGCCGTCGCGGGTCAGGGTGTACATCAGGCCATCCACGCCACGGTCCGTGCGCACCCGGACCAGCGCGAACTCGCGCATGCGCATGACCCACTCGCCAAAGATGACGGGCGCCGGGAGCCGGGCCTGGATGGTCATGACGTCCACGGACGTGATGGTCGCGGCGGTCATGTGTCGCTCGCCGTCGCGGCCGCGGAGGCGCCTGCGCTGGTCGCCCATGCCCCCATAGCCATGAAGCCACCATCCACGCACAGGTACTCGCCCGTGATGAAGCTCGCCCGCTCCGATGCAAGGAACAGGGCGGCGTTCGCGATGTCCTCCGGCCGGCCGAGACGGCCCAGGGGATGGAAGGCGCCGTAGCGCCGGAGGTTGGCCTCGATGTCACCCCCCTCGGCACGCGCCGATGTCCGGACCATCTCGGAATCGATGGTGCCCGGGCAGATGGCCGTCACCCGGATGCCCTCGGGGGCGTAGTCCATGGCCATGTTGCGGGTCAGCGAGAGGATGCCGCCCTTGCTCGCCGCGTAGGAGGGGACCCCGGGCATGGACTGGAGACCCTGGACGCTGGCCATGTTGATGACCGCGCCTCCACCGGCGGCACGGATGTGGGGCATGGCGTACTTGGACATCAGGAACGTGCCCTTGAGGTTGACGCCCAGGATGCGGTCCCACACCTCCTCGGGGGTGTCCTCCACGCGGTAGTACCAGTCGATCGGCTGGATGCCCGCGTTGTTGACCAGGACGTCCAGGCGCCCGAGTCCCGCCACGGCCTCGCGCACCATCCGCTCGGCGTCCTCGGCCTTCGAGACGGCGCCCACCGTGACCACGACGCGGCCACCGCTCGCCCGCAGGTCGGCACCCAGCCCCTCCGCGGCACCCCGGTCGATGTCCGCGATCGCGACACCGGCGCCCTCGCGCGCGAAGCCCTGCACGATCCCCCGGCCGATGCCCAGGGCCCCGCCGGTGACCAGGACCGCCTTGCCGTCGAACTCGCCCATCGCTCAGTCTCCCAACTCATGGCTCGTGGGATAGGACAGGGGTGCACCCACCAGGCCGGGCACCCGGAACCGGGTCACGTGCCAGCGCCCGATGTTGGGCACCAGGATCTGGTCCCGAGCAGGCCCCGCGAACACGACGTTCGTGGGCGCTGCGATCGCCGTCCCCTCGGGGTCGTGCACCAGGACCTCCAGGCCCACCGACGGTCGCCATCGATACACGATGTCCGGGCGGTAGCAGGCGATGACCACCGATCCATCCGTGGCGAACGCGAGCCCGTCCGGCACGCTCCCGGTCAGGTCGGCCACGACGCGCCTCTGCCCGGCCGACCCATCGGGCAGGATCGCGTACGCCACCAGCGCGCCCGGGGTGGATTCCAGCACCCAGACCTCGCGCCCGTCCGGCGACACCGCGAGCCCGTTCGGGAAGTCCGGCGAGTCGGAGGTCCAGACGCTCGTCCGCGCGCTGGCCGGGCCGGCCCCGGGCCGGACCACCAGCACCCGGCCATCACGTGCCTTCCAGCCACCCGAGTCGGTGACATAGAACGAGCCATCGGTCCCGAAGGCACCCCAGTTGGGAAATGCGAGGGGACCCGCCGAGCCGCC
>DAOTUX010000013.1:0-3185 GCA_034436475.1 Chloroflexota bacterium
GTTGCCGACCCAGTCGACCGGCTCGCGGATGCCCAGGCCGTCGAGGATCTCGGTCGCGGCCGATGCGCAGTCGGACAGCGTGTACCGATGCCCGGGGTCGCCGCTCGCGCCGTGACCCGGCCCGTCGATGAGCACGAGGCGCCGATGCTCAGCGAGCCCATCCTCGACGCGCCGCCAACTGTCGCTGTCGACGAATAGGCTCGGCCAGAGGACCGCCGGCGCCCCCGAGCCGACCTCGCGTACGCTCAGCGGGCCGAGCCGAGTGTGGGTGCGAGCCATCGAACACCTCTGCAGCTGATATGATTGGACACATAGTCCATCCAATAGTTAGGATCGTCAATGCCTCGCAGCTACTCCATGGAGCGCCGTGACCAGCAGGTCGCGCTGACGCGCGAACGCATCCTGGTGGCAGCACGCGAGGTCTTCGGCTCGCGTGGTGCCCGTGGCACGACCCTCGCCGAGGTCGCGCGCGCGGCGGACGTGTCCCCGACGACCGTGTCCAACCACTTCGCGACGCAGGAAGCGCTACTGGAGGCGGTCGTCTCCCGGCTGCTCGAGGAGGTCGAGGTCCCGGATGTCGGGAGCCTCGCCGGAGCACGGTCGTTCGAGGCGCGCGTTCGGGCGGTGACCCGAGCGATGTTCGCGTTCTACGAGCGGACGGAGGTCTGGTTCCGCCTGTTGGGCGACGAGTTGACGAGCGTCCCCGCGGTCGTCGCGGCCGAGGCCGAGTACCGCAGCAGGATCCACGCCCTGCTCGTCGCCGCGTTCGGCGCTCGCGGCGACGAGCGCCTGTTCCGTGTCGCTGGAGGGCTCATCCACCCCGCCACGTTCGCGGCGCTTCGGGAGGCCGGCTGGGGGCCGGACGAGGCAGCGGAGCTGATCGCGGAGTCCGTGACGCACCAGGCGCGCCGGTCGACCCGCGCCCGTTGCCGCCACCCTCCTCTCCGTCGCGGGTGAGTCGCCGATCGCGGATCGATCCCCTGGTGTCGATCATCGGGCGTACTCTTCTGCCCTGCGTCCTCACGCCGGGCTGGACTGCTGCCCGGCGGCGCGATCGATACGGAGGAGAGATCGTGGGTCGTTCCCATCGCACGACGCTGGCCCTGGTGGGCGCGGCGGCCGTGCTCGTGACCGCGGCACCGGCGGTCGCACAGAGTCCCGCCCCCGCCATGTCCATGGACGAGCTGGTCGCGGCCGCCCAGGCGGAGGGCACCCTCAACGTCATCGCCCTGCCACGCGACTGGTGCAACTATGGGGCGGCGATCGACGGCTTCAAGGCCAAGTACGGCCTGGCCGTCAACGAGATCAACCCCAACGCCGGTTCGGGCGACGAGGTCCAGGCGATCATCGCCAACAAGGACAGCGGTGGCGACGCGGCCCCCGACGTCGTCGACGTCGGGCTCTCGTTCGGGCCGGACATGGTCGCGCAGGGGCTGCTCGCCCCATACAAGGTCAGCACCTGGGACGAGATCCCAGATGGCGTCAAGGACCCCGACGGCTACTGGTACGGTGACTACTACGGCGTCCTCGCCTTCGAGACCAACACCGCGGTCGTGCCGAACCCGCCCAAGGACTGGTCGGACCTGCTGAAGCCGGAGTACAAGGGCCAGGTCGCCCTGTCCGGCGATCCCAACGTGTCCGCACAGGCGATCCAGACGGTCCTCGCCTCGTCGCTGGCCAACGGCGGCAGCCTCGATGACGCCACGGCCGGCCTCGACTTCTGGAAGCAGGTCGTCCAGGCGGGCAACTTCGTGCCGGTCATCGCGACCAACGGCACCATCAACCACGGCGACACGCCCATCACCATCCGCTGGAACTACAACTCCCTGGCCAACCGCGACCAGGCGGAGGAGGAGAGCGGCCTCGTCATCGACGTGGCCATCCCGGCCAGCGGTCCGTACGGCGGCGTCTATATCCAGGGCATCAGCGCGTACGCGCCGCATCCCAACGCCGCCCGGCTGTGGGAGGAGTACCTCTACTCCGACGAGGGCCAGAACGCGTGGCTGAGCGGCTACTGCTACCCGGCGCGCTTCGACGCCATGAAGGCGGCGGGCACGCTGGATGCGGACGCGCTCTCCAAGCTGCCCGATGCCACGGGCGCGGTGTTCGCGACCATCGACCAGCAGAAGGCCGCCGCGGCGCTCATCGCCGACCCGGCCAAGGGTTGGAACGCGGTCGTCGGCGCGCCTCCGGCACAGGCGAGCGCCGCTCCCTGACGGTCGTCGCACACGCAGGGCCGGTGCCGTAACCGACATCGCGGTCCCGACCGACCGGGCCCAGGGCGCGCCAGGCGCGCGCCCTGGGCCTCGGCGCTCGCGTGCCTGGCTGGGCCTGCTGCCCTTCGCCCTGTTCTCGCTCCTGTTCCTGCTGCTGCCGGTCGCGTTCCTGGTCCTCGGCAGCCTCCAGGACGCCAGCGGCGCCCTGACGCTCCAGAACTACGCGGACCTGTCGCGCGCGGACATCGTGGACGCGTTCCGGGTCACCATCGAGATCAGCCTGGTGACCGCGATCGCGGGCACCATCCTCGGGTTCCTCATCGCCTACGCGGTCATCCTCGCGGGCCTGCCGGGCTGGCTTCGCGCCCCCATCGTCACGTTCGCGGGGGTCGCGTCGAACTTCGCGGGCGTGCCGCTCGCGCTGGCGTTCGTGTTCACGCTCGGGCAGCTGGGGCTGATCACCGTCTGGATCCGCCAGACGTTCGGCATCAACATCTATCAGCACGGCTTCAGCCTGTACACGCAGACCGGCCTGGAGCTGGTCTACCTGTACTTCCAGCTGCCCTTGATGATCCTCATCATCGCGCCCGCCATCGACGGCCTGAAGCGTGAGTGGCGCGAGGCGGCGGAGAACCTGGGCGCCACGTCGCGCCAGTATTGGCGGCACATCGCGCTGCCGATCCTCATGCCCACGCTCCTGGGCACCGGGATCCTGCTGTTCGGCAATGCCTTCGGCGCCCAGGCCACCGCATACCAGCTGACGGGGGGCACGATCCCCATCGTGGCGGTCAAGGTGGGCGCACAGATCAGCGGGGACGTGCTCCACAACGTCGGGCTTGGCTATGCCATGGCGATGGCCATGGTCGGGGTCATGGCCATCGCCATCGGGCTGTATCTGTGGCTCCAGCGGAAGGCCGAGCGCTGGATGCGATGACCACCAGCCCCAGCGCCGTCTCGCACATGGGCACC
>DAOTUX010000014.1:0-5640 GCA_034436475.1 Chloroflexota bacterium
GGCACGGCCACGAACGCGTACGACACGCCCGCCGTGAACGCGACCACGATGACCACGTTGAGCAGCGTCAGCGGCCCGTCCGCGGGCAGGCCCAGGCTCTGCGCGCCACCCAACAGCAACAGGGACACCGCGAGGATCGTGAGCCCGATCTCGATGAGCCATTTGCGCGCCATGAGGCGTCCGAAGAAGTGCAGCACCACGATGCCACCCACGAGGCCCACGCCAAGGGGCAGGACGATGACCCAGAAGTCGTCCGAGTCGAGCCCCAGCACGTTCTTGGCGAAGGCGGGCCCCAGGACGCCCAGGACACCGATGAGCGACGAGGTGATGGTGAGATAGGCGAGCGCCCAGAACACCGGCCGGTGCTGCCCGATGTACACGAGCCCATCCCGCAGCTGCGACAGGGTCGCCCGGATCGCGGCCCCCGCCTGGCTGATGGTGCCGCCGGTCCCCGAGCCCAGCGGCGCCGGCGCGGGTGGCAGCGTCCAGCACAGGAGCCCCGCCAGCAGGTACGTGCCGGCGACAACGCCGATGAGCACCTGCACCCCGGTGAGCTTGAGCACGAGCGGCCCCAGGACCGCGAAGCCGAGCGCGAACGACGCCTGGAGCCCGAGCACGAACAGGCCGTTCGCGGTCAGTAGCTGGTCCCGCTTGACCACCAGTGGGATCATGGCGGTCTCCGCGGGCGCGAAGAACGTGGTGAGGGTGGCCACGATGGCCGTGATGAGGAACAGGGCAACGATGTGCTGGTCCAGCAGGATGAGCAGCAGGAACAGCAGCCCGCGGGCGACGTTGGTCCAGACCAGGATGCGCCGGCGGTCGTAGCGGTCCACGAACACGCCCGCGATGGCACCGAACGCGACCGCGGGGACCAGGAAGGTCAGCAGCAGGATGCTGACCGAGGTCGTGGAGTTCGTGAGGTCACTGACATGGACCGTGAGCCCGAACAGGACCATGTTGCCGCCCACCTGCGTCAGCAGCTGGGACAGGAACAAGGCCATGAAGCGCGGGTTGGTCAGCACGCCCCTCGCCTGATGGAGGTCGGTCCCGGGGTCGTCCATCACGCCGCCCACGGGCTGGGGACCGCCATGCGTCATGGTCGAGAATCGCCCACGGCGGTCGAGGACGTCGGGTCCGACTGCCAGTCGGACGGCTCGGGGCCGCGAGGTGCCGGGCGTGGCCCGTACGGCTCGGGCCGCGTGACCCCCTGGGCGACGAGCCAGGCGTCATCGAAGTCCTGCGTGTCGGCACCGGTGGCCGCGAGGAAGGCCTCGTCATCGGTCACCCCTCCCCGGTACGAGGTGATGAGCCGCACCAGGGCGTCGCGCCCCACGGTCTCGATGAGATGGTCCACCGCAGAGACGCTCTCGGCGTACGCGAGGCTGAACCGGTCGTAGGTCGTGGGGAAGAGGCCGGCGATGCCGGACAGCGGGATGAGCTGGCCGTGCGCCGCGGCATCCGCGACCTGCGCGCGGCGACCCACGTCATACCCCTCCGAGAGATGGACCGCGAGGCCCTCGTTGAGCCAGCGAGGCGGCTGGTGGTAGGGGTTGTCCGTGGCGTCCGCGAACACCATGTGGGTCAGCTCGTGCGTGACGAGGGTGTCCACCCAGTCGGAGTCGACATCGGACGGCCGGATGACCCCCACCATCGTCCGGATGAGCGGGTTGGCCTGCCCGCCGACGTTCTCGCGGGTGCCCGGGCCCATGGCCCCGTACAAGGCCTCGGTCGTGTCGTAGACGAAGAAATCGACCGGCCGGACGTCCGTCACGCCCAGCATCTCGGCAGCCTGCTCGATGGCATCCACGCCCACGCGGAGCGCTCGCTGCGCGAATTCCTCGGTGCCGGTGTACCAGTGGAGCGTCACAGGGCCCTCCGACAGGGTGCGCCACTCGAACCGGTCGTCGACGAGACGGAACTCCTCGGTCGGCCCGAGCACGACGTCATCGCCGTCCACCGCTCGGAACCGGAACTCCTGCAGCGTGTTGGGTGGGGTGAACCCGATGCTGGGCACGGTCGCGGTCCAGGAGCCGTCACCCAGCGGCTGCACGAGCGCCTCGCGGACCTCATCGGTCGCGGTGCCATCGACGCGTGTCAGGAGCTCCACCCGGTCCGGTGGGGCATCGGCCCGGAAGCTCGTGGAGAACACGACGGGCTGGGTGAGGCTCCCCGAGGCCTCGGGGTCGCCGAAGACGAGACCGGTCAGGGAGCCTGCGCCCGAGGCCTCGGGGGGTTGCTCCGATGAGCTCGAGGCCGCGCGTGAGCCGCCGCCTCCGACCGCCAGGATGGTGCTCAGCAGCAGCGCCACGATCACGAGGGCGAGCACGACACGCATCGCCATCCCGGCGCGGCGCTGGGCAGGGCCGGGTCTCAGTCCGCCCACGCCAGCCCCGCGTATCGGATGATGCCCAGGCCGGGGTCGCCGGCTCCCAGCAGGCCGTCGCGGCTGAGGGCCCAGTCCTCGGGATACTCGAGGGGGATGACCGGGACCTGGTCGGCCACGATGCGTTGCGCGTCCTCGTAGTGGCCCGCCTGCTCGCTCGGGTCATCGGTCGATGCGGCGGCATCCAGCGCGGCGTCGAACGCGGCGTCGCTCCAGCCCCCCACGTTGCTGGGGCTCCCCGTCTCCAGCAGCAGTCCCAGGAAGTCCTGGGGGTGCGGGAAGTCGGCGGCCCAGCCGAGCTGCCACATGCGTGGCGGGTCCTCGTCGAGACGCCGCGTGAACTCGTCGAAGGGCAGGGTCTCGTTGGCGATCTCGATCCCCAGCTCCCGCCGCAGGTCAGCGGCGATGGCGGCGTCATAGAGCGTGCCGGGTGTCACGAAGGTCACCGACGGGAAGCCGTCCCCACCCGGGTAGCCGGCTGCGGCGAGTGCCGCGCGTGCCGCGTCGGGGTCGTACCGAGGCATGAAGTCCCCCTCGCCGCGCAGGTCGATGCCCGCCGGCACGATGGAGGTGGCCGGGACCGCGTCGTCGTGGGCCAGCCGCACCAGGCGTCGCCAGTCGACCGCCCACGCGATCGCCTGGCGCACCCTGACGTCATCGAACGGCGGCCTCGTGGTGTCGAAGCCGATGTACTGGACGCTCAGGCCCGAGGTCTGACGCAGCTGTGGGCCGAGCTCCGGGTCGAAGGCGACCCACTGCGCGTCGAGGGCACTGATGGGCACCAGGTCCACCGCACCCGCCTGGAAGGAGTCCACGGGCCCCTCGAGTGACCCCGTCCGATGCAGGACGGTGGTGATGGCGGGCGCACCCGCCCAATACCGCTCGTTCGCCTCGAGGTGGACGCCCATGGCGTCCTGCCGGACCGGGACGTAGCCGCCCGAGACCACCAGGCCCTCCGGCAGCAGCGGCCCGATGGCGCGGGCCCCGAGGTCCGATGGCACGATGGCGAAGGTGGGGGATGCGGCCGCCGCCGGGAACCACGCGGCAGGGCGCACGAAGTCGATGGTCACCTGGCCATCGCCCTCCGCCCGGATGCCAACGCCCGCGGCGTCACCCTCGCCCGCGAGGAACGCGGCGGCGCCCTCCACGTCACCCAGCAGCCCCGCCAGGGGCCCGGGCGTGACCGGGTCGATGATGCGCATCCAGCTCGCCACGACATGTTGCGCGGTGATGGGAGTCCCGTCGCTGAAGGTGATGCCCGGTCGAAGGCGGAAGGTCAGGCGGAGACCGTCGTCGCTCACCTCCCAGTCACGGGCCAGGGCAGGTCGGAGGCGCCCGTCCTGGTCCCACGTGGTGAGGCCCTCCCAGACCTGTGCCAGGACCGCCGCCGAGGCGGCGTCCCCTGCGCGCGCGGGGTCCCATGTGCGTGGCGCGGCACCATCGATGACCAGCCCCACCTCGTCAGGGCGGCCAGCCAGCGCGGTCGGGACGGTGGGTGGCTCGGGGCGACGGGTGCCCACGAACGCGATGGCCAGGAGGGCGGTCCCCACCATGAGCGCCAGCACCAGGATCGGCACCATCAGCCGCGCCGCGCGACCTGATGGCCGAGCGACCGGGGAGGGCGCCTGCCCCTGTGGTGTCGCCCCCCACGTCCGGTCACGGTCGTCGGGCCGGCCGGTCTGGTCGTCCATCACGCGCAGTCTATGGCGGGAGGCCGGCTGATGCGCTGGTGGGCACCGGCCGAGTCGGACTGGCGCCGACCGCCAGCCGGCATCGCCGGCCAGTGGGTCGGGGCGCGTCGCGCGCGTGCTACCCTCGGCGGCGTCGGCACCGCGACACGCCGCGCACGAGGAGGTGACCCTTGGAGGAGATCGGTCGGCCCGGACGCGTGGCACCACTGCCGAGCCCGTCGTCATCACGAGAGGACGCCCCCAGATGAGCGACGACACGGCGACTGGCTTGACATCCGAGCCTGCGGTCGCATCCCCCGATCAGGTGGCGCAGCTTCGCTTGGTCGGTGGCGCGGGACGCGTCGAGATCCGCGCCGACCCCACGATCACCGAGCTCTTCCGATCGAGCCATGAGCCAGGCACCCCGGAGGTGAGCGTGGAGGGCGAGCGTGTCACGGTGCGCTACGCGATCCACAGGCTCCTGGGCAAGTTCGCGACCAATGAGGTGACCGACTCCCGGTTCGCGCTCACGACGACCAGGCCTTGGGACATCAGCGCCCCTGACGGGGTCGCCGCGCTCGACGCCGACCTGTCCTCGGGACGGGTCGTGGCCCTGCGCGTGGGTCATGGGGGCGGCACGGTCCGCCTGCGGTTGCCTCGGCCCACCGGCACGGTGCCGGTGGCCCTGGGAGGCGGCGCCCGGGAGGTCATCGTGTTCCGGCCCACGGGCGTGATGGTCCGGGTCGCGACGTCGGGTGACGTGGCTCGCGTCATCATCGATGGTGGCCGGCCCATCGGGCCGCTCGCCGGCAACACCACCGTCGAGCCACCCGGCTATGCGCTCGCGGAGGACCGCTATGACATCAGTGTCAGCGGCGGCTGCGGGTCCGTGCTGGTGGCCACGGAACCCACTCTCGATCGCTGACTCGGAGGTGCGCGCGCGCACCATCCGACCGATCGTGTGCGGTCCGGGGTGGTCCGCGGCATCGGACCGTGGGGTACCGTTCGGCCATGCGAGTCCTGCCCTTCCGTCGCCGCCGTGACCATGACGTCCGCAAGGAAGCGCCGACCCCGGTCGCCGACCCGCCGGGTGCCGTCCGGTTCTGGACCGACCTGGCCAAGCGCCGGTTCATCCACATCCATCCCATGGGTGACGCGGTGGAGTTCGTGGCACCCCGGACCCGGCTGTGGCCGGGCCAGGACCCCGAGGTGTTCGAGCGGCACGTGGTGAGCCGAACCACGCTGCCCGACACGGTCACCTGCGGGCGCGGCTACATCGAGGTGCTCTCGATCGAGGATGACGGCATCTTCGTCAATGAGGTGCGCACCCACGGCGACCAGGTGGTCGCGGTGCCGGTCTGGGCATCGCCCGCGTCCTGACAAGCGGGCGCGCCTGGCGTGGCGCTCATGGGAGCCGGTCGCGGAGGCGCTCGAGCGCGCCACGCGAGGATGCCCGCTCATAGGCCGCCCAGAGCCCGGGAAGGTCGACTGACGCCGCGGGCAGCGCCGCGATCCGGGTCACCACCTGGTTGGCGAGACGGATGTCCCGCATCGCCGCGTCGAAGTCCCAGCGGTCGAGCTCCCGGC
>DAOTUX010000015.1:0-11583 GCA_034436475.1 Chloroflexota bacterium
CTCATCGTCGAGCCGGAACGGCGTTCGGTGGAGTGGTTCGTCCGCGGTCACGACGGCTTCGCGCCCGCCGACCGGAGCGCGCTCCTGGGCATCGGTGATGGGGCACTCGCGGCGGCGCTCGACTGGAAGGAGGCGCGCCCGTGAGGAGCGTCGTGTTCGTGGGCGAGCTCCCCCCGGCGATCCAGGCATGGCTCGATGAGCGGCACCGTCTGGGCCAGGACGACTTCGACGAGGTCTGGGAGGGCGACCGCTACGTCCCTCCCCCGCTGAGCGGACGCCACGCACGTGTGGCGTACGAGTTGCCGCTGATCCTGCGCCCATACGCAGACCGTGCGGGCCTGGTGAGCGCGGGTCACTGTGCCATCGGCACGGATGAGGACTACCGGGTCCCGGACATGGTCCTGTTCCGAGCGCGTGGCCCGTCGATGGACGATGCCCTCCCCGCGGTCGTGGTGGAGGTCACGCTGCCCAACGATCGAAGTCGGCTGAAGTCCGACTTCTACCACCGCCAGGGCGTCGAGGAGGTCCTCATCGTCGACCCGGAACGGCGTTCGGTGGAGTGGCTCGTCCGGGGCGCGGAGGCGTTCGAGCCTGCGGAGGAGAGCACGCTCCTGGGCCTCAGCGCCACCGTCCTCGCCGACCTGATCGACTGGCCGGCCTGACGGGCCACCCAGGATGACCCGTGCCCACGGTTATCCTCTGAGTATGAAGACGGCCATCTCCATCCCGTCCGACGTCTTCGAGGCCGCCGAGCGGTTCGCGCGGTCGTCTGGGCGCTCGCGAAGCGAGCTGTACAGCGCGGCCGTCCGCGAGTACGTCGCTCGGCATGCACCCAATCAGGTCACGGCGTCCCTCAACGCTGCCGTGGCGGATCTCGGCCCTGGCGCCGAGATCGACCCGTTCGTGCAGGCGGCCGCGCGTCATGTGCTGGCGTCCACCGAGTGGTGATCGCCCAAGGTGACATCTGGTGGGCCGACCTCGGCGAGCAGATCGGTTCAGCACCCGGGTTCCGACGTCCGGTCGTCGTCGTCCAAGGTGATGCGTTCAACGGCGGCGACATCCGCACGGTCGTCTGCGTACCCCTCACGGCGAACACTCGGCTCGCTGGCTTCCCCGGGAACCTCGCGTTGTCACCCGAGCGATCGGGGCTTCCTCGACCATCTGTCGCGAACGTCTCGGCACTCCTGACCGTCGACAGGGGCTCGCTCACCGAGCGCGTGCAGACGCTCGATCGTCCCACCCTCGAGCGGATCCTCGCGGGCATCGACATCGTCCTCGGTCGGTAGGCGCCCAGGTCCGCCCCGGGGGTCGAGCGCGGCTACGTCGCGGGCAGCACGACCGTCATCGCAGGGTCCCAAGCCAGACCGGTGATCGTCGCCCGCGTCACACGCGCGACGCCCGCCACGCTCACCAGCACCGGTCGGGGCAGCCCCGCGACCTGCACGGCCACGGTGGACATCCCACCCTGGAACTCGACCTCCGCCACGACACCCGCGATGACGCCCTGGTCCGGCTCAACCAAGCGCACGTGCTCGGGACGCACCCCCAGCCAGGCCGGGGCGCCCAGGGCGAGACGCAGGTCCGCGGCCGGGAGCCGACCGACACCGGGGACCGCGATGCCGCCGTCGGTCACCTCACCCTCGAACAGGTTGTTGGAGCCGATGAACCTGGCCACGAACAGGCTCCGCGGTCGCTCGTAGAGGTCAATCGGGCCGTCCAGCTGCTCGAGGCGCCCGAGACGCATGACCGCGATGCGGTCGGCCATGGACATCGCCTCCTCCTGGTCGTGGGTCACGATCACGAACGTGATGCCCACCTCGTGCTGGAGGCGCTTGAGCTCGAGCTGCATCTCCTCGCGGACCTTGCGGTCGAGCGCCGAGAGCGGTTCGTCGAGCAGCAGCAGGCGTGGCCGCTTGACGATCGCCCGCGCCAGCGCCACGCGCTGTCGCTGACCGCCCGAGAGCTGGCTCGGTCGACGCCCCGCCGTCTCGCTGATGCCCACCGTCTGGAGCACCTCGGCCACGCGCGACCTGACCTCCTCCCGTGGTCGACCCTCCCGCTCGAGACCGTACGCCACGTTCCTCTCCACGCTCATGTGGGGGAACAGCGCGTAGGACTGGAACATGAGGTTGATGGGTCGACGCTCGGGTGGGAGTGCCAGGAGGTCGGCGCCGCCCAGCGTCACGGAGCCCTGGTCGGGGTCCTCGAACCCCGCGAGGATGCGCAGCAGGGTCGTCTTGCCGCAGCCGGACGGCCCGAGCAGCGCGAAGAACTCGTTCTCGCGGATGGTGAGCGACACGTCATCGAGCGCGCGGACCGCGCCGAACGAGCGCCCGACGTGCGCGACCTCGATGAGTGGCGCCCGCGGCTCACGCATCGGCCGAGCCCAGGCCGGTGAGCCGCTGCGCGACCAGGACCGTGAGGATGCTCACGACCAGCAGCACGGCGCCCAGGGCGTTGACCTCGGGCGTGAGCCCGAAGCGGACCATGGAGTAGATGACGATGGGCAGCGTGGGTGACGAGGCACCGTTGGTGAAGTAGGCGATGACGAACTCATCAAGGGACAGCGTGAACGTCAGGAGGCCGCCCGCGACGACTGCCGGCAGGACGCCCGGGATGGTGATCCGGACGAACGTGGACAGCGCGCTCGCCCCCAGGTCCCGCGACGCCTCCTCGAGGCTCGGGTCCATGTGCCCGAGACGCGCGCGCACGATGGCGGTGACCAGCGCGGTGCCGAACACGGCGTGTGATAGCAGCACCGAGTGGAGGCCCAGGGTCATGCCCAAGGTGACGTACAGCGTCAGCAGCCCGATGGCCATCACGATGTCCGGCATCACCGCCGGGCCCATCGACAGCGCGTCCAGCCACGCCGAGCGGCTGTGACGAGCGAGGCCGATGGCCAGCAGCGTGCCCAGGACCACCGAGAGCGCGGTCGCCCCGGTCGCCACCACGAGCGTGTTGCCCAGCGCCCCCACGATCGGCTCGTTGCCCGCCAACTCACCGAACCAACGGGTGCTGAAGCCACTCCATCGGAAGGGCGACCCGGACTCGTTGAAGGCCATCACGACCACCACCCCGATGGGCAGGTACAGGAACCCGAGGGCACCCACGAGCACGATCATGGGCCAGCGCGCGGGACGCCGGGCGGCGCGCACCTCAGCCACGGGGCACCTGGGCGTAGCGGCGGCTGACCAGCGACTGGAAGACCAGCAGGGCCGCCAGGATGGCCATCACCGACAGTGCGAGCACGCTCCCGAACGGCCAGTCGCGCGACTTGAGGAACTGGTCCCGGACGAGGTTGCCCACCATCACCATCTTGCCGCCGCCCAGGAGCTCGGGGATGACGAAGTTGCCCAGGCTGGGCACGAACACGAAGATGCAGCCGGTCAGCGCCCCGGGCAGGGTCATGGGCAGGGTCACCGTCAGGAAGGTGCGGGCGGGGCTCGCACCCAAGTCCCGGGCCGCCTCACGCAGCTCCGGGTCGAGTCGGTCGATGGCCACGTACAGCGGCAGGATCATGAGCGGCAGATACGCGTACAGGAGCCCCGCCACGACGGCACCGGGCGTGTACAGCAGCCCGAGCGGCTGTCCGATCAGCCCCAGGTCCTGCAACACCCCGTTGACCGGGCCCTCGCTGTTGAGGAGCACGATCCAGGCGTAGGTGCGGACCAGGAAGTTGGTCCAGAACGGCAGCACCACGAGCACCAGGACCACCAGGCGGAAGCGCCTGGGCAGACGCGCGATGGCCCATGCCGCGGGGTACCCCACGAGCAGCGCCAGCAGCGTGGTCACGCCGGCGATGGCGAGCGACGTGGTGAGCACGTTGAGGTAGAGCGGATCGAGGGCCCGCTCGAAGTCATCGAGGCCGAACTCCCACCGGAGCCCGCCGAAGCGACCCGCGTCGAGGAAGGCGGTGACGACGATGAACGCCATCGGCACCAGGAACAGGAACCCGAGATAGAGCAGGCCCGGCCCCAACAGCAGGGCCCGCTCCAGACGATGTGACCGACCGCGTGTCACCAGACGTGTCCGACCGATGCTCCCATCCCCCGGATGGGCCGACGCTCCCGCCCGATCGGGCTCACTGGGTGGCGATCACCTCGTCGCTGATGCGCTGGTACAGCTCCGCGCCCGCGTCCCCCAGGTCCACCAGCGACTCCCCGGCGAGCAGCTCGGCAGGGGTCATGGACAGGTTCGGGAAGGTCGCCAAGGTCTCCGGGCTGACGAGCGCCATCGCCGCGGCGTTGGGGACCTTGTAGCTGATGTTGTCCACCACCCACGACTGGATCTCGGGTCGCAGGATGAAGTCGATGAACGCATGTGCGGCGGCCTGGTTGGGCGAGTCCTTGAGGATGGTCATGGTGTCCACCCACAGGTCGCTCCCCTCCTTGGGCACGACCCACTTGACGTTGGCCCCCTGGTCGGGGTCGCCGATGGCGTAGTTGCACCACCCATCCCACGCCTCCACGAGGGACGCCTCGCCGCTCACCAGCCGGGCGTAGAAGGTGGTGTCGTCATATGCGAGCAGGGTGGGCTTGGCGGCGAGCAGCAGCTCCTTGACCTGTTCCATCTCGGCGGGGTCGGTGGTGTTGGCCGAGAAGCCGAGCGCCTTCTGGGCGGGCAGCATCAGCCAGCGCTGCGTGGCGAGGGCCGTGGTCTTGCCGCTGACGTTCTCCTTGGGTCGCAACAGGTCGTACCAGCTGTCCGGGTCATAGCCCGTCAGGTCGGCCCGATAGCACAGTCCCGTGGTGCCCCACGAGTACGGCACCGAGACCATGTTGCCCTTGTCATACGCCAGCTCGCTCGCCTCCGGGTACAGGTTGGCCAGGTTCGGGATCTGGGCGTGGTCGATCTGCGACAGGAAGCCGGCCGCACCGAGTGCCTGCGCGAACTGCCCGGACAGGAACGCCACGTCGATGCCCGAGTTGCCGGCCGTGATCTTGCCGATCACGTCCTCGTTGGTGGCGTGGTTGACGACCGTGACCGGCACGCCGTACTCGGCCTCGAACCGCGCCGGCAGGTCCTCGGGCATGTAGGACGCCCAGTTGGACACGACCAGGGACTGACCGGCCAGTTCCGGGTGTGCCGCGGCCCCCGACGGGGCCGATGCGGACTGGCCGAGCGCGGCCCCTGTGGTGCCCAGCACGAACACCGCGGTCGCCACGGTGGCGACGCTCGCGCGCGCCCAAGGCGCGGCCTGATGACGCATCATCCTGATGACCTCTCCTCGGATCGCCAGGCGGACCCGTGACCACAGGGCCGCTCCTGGCTCGCCGGAGTGTTGCAGTTGTCCTCATCCGAATCAAGCCAGACGCTCCTCCATGACCTCCGGTCGACCTGGCCACCCGACGAGGGCCCGGCCACCGGGGGCTACCTCCGGCCACCGCTCGCGGGGACGCGGCCTGTCGCCGCGACGTCCCTCGGCCGTGACGGCGCGCGCGGCCTGGGCGTCGTGGTGGCCGAGCGGTCGGACGGCCGGCTCCAGTTGGCGCCGCTCGTCCGCGAGGCGGGTCGCTGGCGGCGTGCGAGACCCCGCGACGGGGCCTCCGCCGCGCTCGTCGAGATGATCGACCGGGAGTCGCCCCTTGACCCGGGCTTCCGGGTCCGGCGCCTGCGACCCATCGGGCCGCTCCGGGGCGAGCGCGCCATCGGCGTGGACCAGACCAACGAATCGGTGGTCGTGGGGACGCGCGCCGTGGTCAAGTGGGTCGCCGATCCGGTGCCCCGGGACGCCTCGCTCCCGGACCTCCAGGCGCACCTTGCCGCCGTGGGGTTCGATGGCATGCCGGCACCCTTGGGCGCGCTCGACTGGGTCGATCCGCATGGCAGGGTCGCGACGCTGGCGCTCGTGTCCGCCTGGCTCACGGACGCCGCTGATGGCTGGGACTGGTGCGTCTCGGACGTGCTCGCGCATGTGCTGCACATGCCCACCGGGTGCGACGGCACCTGCGACGGCCTGCTCCTCGCGGGGCGCCTGGGCCGCTCCGCGGCGGACCTGGCCATCGCCCTGGCGACGCCCTCGGAGGTCATCCCGGAGCCGGTCCTGAGCGTCGGGCGGGAGCGCATCGGGGAATGGCGGGCGTCCGCCGAGGCCGCGCTTGACGCGGCGCTCGGGCGGCTCGACGGGGAGGCCGCCGAGGCGCTGCGCCCACGCGCGGGCGCGCTCCGGGCACGCATACGGACCCTCGACGCGATCGCGTCCACGCCGGTGACCTGGGTCCATGGCGACCTGCACGTGGGACAGGTGCTGCGCTCGCCGGTGGGCCTGTCCATCATCGACCTGGACGACGACGTGTCCCTCCCGGTCGCGGAGCGGGGGCGGCCGCTGTCGCCCATCCGGGACGTGGCGCAGCTCGCGAGCAGCCTCGATCACGTCGGGCGGATCGTGGACCGCCGCACGAGTGGCGAACTGACCGAGGTGGTGGATGCGTGGGTGGATGGCGCGCGGACGGCGTTCCTCGCGGCGTACGTGGGCACCCTCGCGTCAGTCGGCATGCGCGACCTGCTCGACGACCGCCTGCTCACGGCCCTCGAGGCCGAGCGGGTCTGCCGTGAGCTGCTGTACGCGGCGGGGACGCTGCCACGCTGGATGTACGCCCCCCTGGGAACCCTCCGGAGGATGATCCCCCGATGATCGACGCACCCATCGACGGCAGGGCCCTGGTCGCGGACCTCGAGCGCAAGCCCGAGTCGCTCCACCGCCTGGCGGACGCCCTCGGCGCGCCGGGCATCCTGGCACCCATCCCAGCCTCGCCGCGGCGCGTCGTGCTCACGGGCATGGGCAGCTCCCGCTACGCCGCCGAGGTGACGGCGCTCCGCCTGCGGGCGGCGGGCATCGACGCGGTCGCGGAACTGGCCTCCACGGCCCTTGGCTGGCCCACCGGGCCCGACCTCCTGGTGCTCGCCATCTCCGCGAGCGGCACCTCCGTGGAGACGCTCGAGGCGCTCAGGCGCTACCGGGGGTCGCGCATCGTGGCCGTCACGGAGGCGCCGGACTCTCCCTTGGCGGACATCGCCGATGGGGTGGTGCCGCTCCATGCGGGCCGCGAGGTCTCCGGCGTCGCGTGTCGCACGTTCCAGCACACGCTCCTGGTGCTGCGTGGCATCGAGGCGCGCCTGACCGGGGCACCCGTCGACGCGCCCGGGATGTGCCGCCGGGTCGCGGAGGCCACCACGGACCTGCTCGACCGGCGGGATGGCTGGCTGCCGGCGGTCGCGGACACGCTCGACGGGCCCGACGGCGTCCACGTGCTGGCACCCGCGGAGCGCTGGTCATCGGCGGCCCAGTCGGCGCTCATGGTGCGCGAGGGGCCCCGGCGCCCGGCCACGGGCTGCGAGACGGGCGATTGGGCCCACGTGGACGTCTATCTCACCAGGACCCTCGACTATCGCGCGCTCCTGCTCACCGGGTCGCGGTGGGACGGACAGGCGGTGGACTGGATGCGACGGCGCGGATCGGCTTTCGTCGCGGTCGGCGGCGAGGCGGAGGGGGCCGCGACCGTGGTGCGATATCGCCACGATGACGACCCCGACGTGGCCCTGGCCAGCGAGACCCTGGTCGCGGAACTGGTCGCCGCGCGCTGGTGGGCCTGACGGCAGGTCGTGCGGTGAGCAGCGGGTCAGCGGTCGCCGAGGAGCTGGTCCACCGGGGCGAAGTCGTCGGTCAGCACCTGCGCATCGCCGACCCATCGCGCCACGTCCGTCGGGTCGGACAGGAGGACGTTGGCGCCGTCACGCTGGGCGTCCGCTTCGATGATGCGTGCCACGGGCAGGGGCGCGTCGGATCCCACCAGGACCACGTTGCCACCGCGCCGACCGGTCGCGAGGGTCGCAGGCCCCAGGACGCCCACCTGGTCGAACACGTCCCGCAGCGTCGCCAACTCGCTGCGCGCGAAGCGCAGCGGTGGGTAGTCGATGACGTTGAGCACGTACACGCCGCCCGGTCGTAGCACCCGCTCGACCTCGGCGACGAACTCGCGGGTGGTCAGGTGCCACGGGACCGCCAGGCCGCCGAACGCGTCCCCCACGACGAGGTCGAACCCGTCGGTGGGCAGGTCGGCCATGGCCGTCCGGGCATCACCCGTCCGCACCACCAGGCCGTCGCCGGTGACCAGGCCCAGTTTCTCGCGGGCGGTCGCGAGCACCTGGGGGTCGAGCTCCAGGACCAGGTTCCAGGAGCCGGGCCGGGTCACTCTGACGTATCGGGGGATCGTGAACCCTCCCCCGCCCACGTGGAGCGCATCGATGGGGGCACCGGGTTGGCCCAGCGCGTCGATGACGCTCCCGAAGGCGCGGGTGTAGGCGAAGCCCAGCCAGCTCGGGTCGGCCAGGTCCACCGTGGCGTGGCGGAGGGTGTCGAGCCAGAGCGTCCGGACCGCCGACCCCTGTGGCTCGTCCTCAACGCGGACGCAGAAGTAGGCGCTCTCGCGCTCGCAGGGCTCCTGCGTCGCGAGGGTCCAGCCTGCCCCCGCGAGGAGCGTCGCGCCGCCGAGCAGCAGGAGCAGCGGGCGCTGCGACCGGGTGAGCCCAGCCCCGAGCGCGACCCCCGCCACGATGAGCAGCGCGCCGAGGCCGAGGACGACGGGTCGGCTGGGGACCGCGGCCACCAGCACGAACCCGGTCAGGAACGTCCCGGCGATGGCTCCCGTGGTCCCGATCGCCGAGAGGCGGCCCACGACTGACCCTGTGCGCGCGAGGTCCCTGAGCTGGAGCTTCACCACGGTCGGGTTGACCGCGGACAGCACCGCGGCCGGCAGGAGGCAGCACAGCGTCGCGAACAGCACGATGCCGACCGGGTCGGGACGCAGCCGCATGCCTCCGGCGAAGGACACCAGGGGCACCACCGCGAGGGTGAGCCCGCCGCCCAGGATGAGCAGCGGGCCCAGGAGCCGGCGCGGGTCCAACCGGTCCGCGAGACGGCCTCCCAGCCACGTGCCGAGCGCGATCCCCGCGAGGATGGTGCCGATGATGCCGGTCCACGTCTCGAGCGTCACGCCCAGATGGGGTGCCAGCAACCGCCCCGCGAGGATCTCGAGCACCATCACGGCCGCGGACGTCCCCAGGACCACGAGACCCGCCACGAGCATCGACATCGCCGAAGGGTAGCCGCCGACGCTTCGCGCGGGTCGCGGACGAGTCACGGAGAATATGCGCACGTCCCGCCGGGTGGCACGCAGGCGACCCCGGCGTGCCACGGAGGCGAGCCGTCCAGGCACGCCCGAGCACCGCGATCCTACCGCTTGAGCAGCCGCTGGAGGTTCTTCGGACATGTTCGCCCCCACGCTCGCGCTCGAGGGCCCCGTCGTCATCACGGGGGCCGACCGACACGCCCATGCCGCGCGGCGCCTGCGCCAGGCTCACCCCGGCATCGAGTGGCGGACGGGCGATGAGGACCAGGGCCCGGCCATCGACCTCGTGGAGGACGCGAGCCTCCCGGAGGGGGCGTTCCGCATCACCACGGACCCCCGGTCGCGGCGGACCACCGTCGCGGGCGGTCCCTTCTCCGGCGTCATCTATGGCGTCGAGGAGCTCATCGCGGTGGGCGGCGGGCAGGCGGACCGTCTCGTGCCGCCCAGCGAGCCCATCGCCCAGACGCCCGGCCTCGCGCATCGCACGTTCTGGACCTGGGACCACTCCACCAACTGGGAGCTGTCGCAGGTCGGCCAGCAGGAGATCGGCGTCTTCAACCCCTACGGCAAGCCGCCGCGCGGCTTCCTCGACGACTACCGGCGCGTCGTGGACTTCTGCTCCCGGCACCGCATCGCGGCAGTGGTCATCTACGGCTTCCTGCGTGACAGCCACGGCGGCATCGAGGCCGCGCAGGAGCTGTGCCGGTACGCCGCCGAGCGGGGCGTCCGGATCGTGCCGGGCATCGCGATCGGCTCGTATGGCGGGGTGTACTGGGAGGGCGACCACCGCTACAACCTGGCCACGTGGCTCCGGGCGCACCCCGAGCACGCCGCCTCCCTGGAGCGGGGCGTCGGGTTCCAGATCGCGGACCTCGCCTTCCCCCTCAGCTTCCCGCGATCCGACTACACCCTGTCCGCGTGCCCCTCGGCGCCCGAGACGATGGCCTGGATGGAGGAGGCGGTCGCGTGGCTGACCGAGACCTTCGAGCTGGGCGGCATCAACATCGAGGCGGGCGACTACGGCGTGTGCGGCTGCGACCGGTGCGTGCGGCGTCGCGCCAACGAGGCGGAGGCCGCGCGCAGGGCCAGGGAGCACGGGGACTACTGGTCGCACACGGACATGGCCGACAACTTCCCACGCCTCTATCGGACCGCGAAGGCCATCAAGCCCGACCTGTGGGTGTACTCCGAGATCCAGTGGGACAACCTGCTCGACCCGGTCGCCCACGAGGCGCAGCGGCGCCTCCCGCGGGGCGGCATCTACCAGCACACCACCAACCGCACCTACTGGGGCCGGATCCAGCGCGAGCTCACCCGTGCCTACGTGGAGGCCCTGCCCACCCAGCCCAACGTGCTGCGCTGCCAGTTCGCATGCCAATGGAACGGCGACGAGCGGACCGAGCGCTACGCGCTCAACGCGCGCACCTTCGCCGACCAGTCGCGTCTGGTCCACGAGACCGGGATGCAGGGCCTGACCGTGTGGGGCGAGCCCTCGCCGTACCACGCGACCGTGGAGGTCTCGTACCTCGCGTTCGCGCGCTTCGGCTGGGAGCCCACGCTCGCCTGGGACCGGTTCATGGAGCGGGACGTGGCGCCCATCCTGGGCGGCGTGGACGCGGCGCACGAGTTCGTGCGCATCGCGGAGGAGCTCGACGCCAACCAGCGCCTGCCGATGGGGCGTCTGCGGGCGCTCCGACGCGCCGAGGTGGGTCGTCGCTGGCTGTCGCTGGAGGACCAGGTCGCCCGGCGCATCTTCATGGGAGCCTGAAGGGCCGCGGTTCGGAGGTCGCCCCGGGCCGCGGTTCGGAGGTCGCCCCGGGCCGCGGTTCGGAGGTCGCCCCGGGCCGCGGTTCGGAGGTCGCCCAGCGCCGCCGGCCGCAGGTGGCCCAGCGCCGCCGGCCGGAGATCGCCCCGCGCCGCCCGCGATCCCTGACTGACTGACGCTGACCGTGTGCTCGCCGGGAACGTGAAGCCCGCGAGGCGGGGGTCAGTTGGGGGCCACGCTCGGCCGTGCCGCTGGGACCATGACAGCCACCCACAGGCCGACGGTATGTCCCGGAACCGCGCCCGACCGAGCGGCGAGTACGCGGGTGGCGCCCGATCGTCATGAAACCGCACCGCGCCCGGGCCCCCGCGGGCGCCGGAGCTCAGGTCGGCGCGCCGCCGTGACGGACTCGCCGGCCGACGACGTACGTCATCCGTCGCGTTGACAGCCCGATCCGCGCCCGGGTACTCTGTGCGACGGCGCCGTGGACCGCTCACCCCACTCGCACTGCGCCAGACCAGGAAGGAGCACGAAGCCAGATGATGAACACCGGCTTCACCAGCGTCGCAGCCAAGGTGCTGCGAACGCGGCTGCCCATCGGCGCCGCGGACGCGGGAGACGTGTGCCCTTCGTAGGTCGACCACGGCGCGATCAGCGCCCATGATGACCGAGCCGGAGGGCAAGGAGCCC
>DAOTUX010000016.1:0-2059 GCA_034436475.1 Chloroflexota bacterium
GGAGGCCCGGGACAACCCCGGTCTGCGCGCCGTCTACGACTGGACCCAGGAGGTCGCGCACGAGGCGCTCCAGCGCTGGATCCTGGCCGGCCGGGATGCCGACATCCTGACCGAGATGGGCTGGGACCCCGAGATGAGCCAGGCGCACATCAAGGCGCGCGACCGACGCGGCGTCCTGGTGCGCATCGGCAAGGAGGGGCGCGAGAACCTCACCTCGGCCAACCTGCGCCTCGTGGTGTCGATCGCCAAGAAGTACATCGGCCGTGGCATGAGCTTCCTGGACCTCATCCAGGAGGGCAACATCGGTCTCATCCGGGCGGTCGAGAAGTTCGACTACGAGAAGGGCTTCAAGTTCTCCACGTACGCAACGTGGTGGATCCGGCAGGCCATCACGCGCGCCATCGCGGACCAGGCGCGGACCATCCGCATCCCGGTCCACATGGTGGAGACCATCAACCGGCTCATCCGGGTGTCCCGCGGGCTGCTCCAGGAGCTGGGTCGCGAGCCCACGGTGGAGGAGATCGCGGAGGCGATGTCCCGCGGCCAAGAGGTCGTGGTCACGCCCGACAAGGTGCGCGAGATCATCAAGGTCACCCAGGAGCCGGTGTCGCTGGAGACGCCCATCGGCGAGGAGGAGGACTCCCACCTGGGTGACTTCATCGAGGACCGAGCGGCCCTGGCCCCCGCGGAGGCGGCGTCCCACCAGCTGCTCAAGGAGCAGGTGGAGGCGGTGCTCGATTCCCTCTCGGGCCGCGAGCGACGCGTGCTGCAGCTGCGCTTCGGTCTGGAGGACGGACGTGCCCGGACCCTGGAGGAGGTGGGCAAGGAGTTCAACGTCACCCGTGAGCGGATCCGCCAGATCGAGGCGAAGGCGCTCCGCAAGCTGCGCCACCCCTCGCGGAGCCGCAAGCTCAAGGACTACCTCGAGTAGGCGCCACGCGAGTCGACGATGCGTCGCTGTGGGGGTGCTCGCCGCGGGCGCCACGGGTCGCCTCCCTGCCGCCCATCGTCCCCTGTCCGTCGGGTCATGCACGTGGTGCGTGACTTGGCTCACGGGTGGGCCATCAGTCGTGCCCCCGGCGGCCATCGCGCCCCTGACGGCGCGATGGGCTTGGCGGATGGCGCGGCCCTGACGGCGCGATGGCCCTGACGCTCGACCACCTGGTCGTGGGCGCGGCGACGCTCGACGCTGGTCGCGCCTGGGCGCGCGAGCGGCTGGGCGCCGAGCCCATCTCGGGTGGGCAGCACGCGGGCATGGGCACGCACAACCTCGTGCTCCGACTCGACGGAGCGACGGTACGCGAGGCGTACCTCGAGATCCTGGCCATCGACCCGGAGGCGCCAGACCCGAGCCGGCCGCGCTGGTTCGACCTGGATGTGCCGGAGGTCCGCGCGGCAGTCGCGGTGGGACCGCGACTGCTCGCGTGGGTGGCTCGCAGCGATGCCATCGAGGCGGATCGGGAGCGCCTGGTCAGTGCCGGCTTCGACCCTGGCGTGGTGCGGGCGGCCCAGCGAAGCGCCCCGGACCGAATGCTCCGCTGGCGCATCACCATCCGTGACGATGGCGCTCGCCTGGTCGGGGGCGCGGTCCCCGCGCTCATCGCCTGGGACTCGCCCTCCCCGGCGGTGTCGCTGCCCGGCTCAGGGACGCTGCTCGAGGGAGTGGTGGTGCGTGGCGTGCCCACGGGGCTGTCGTGGCTGTCTGAGGTCGCGGGGCTGACGGTCGATGGGGGAGGGGCGCCACGCTTGGGTGCCGTGCTGCGTGGTCCGGAGGGTCGGGTCGAGTTGGTGAGCGCCTGACGCCGAGACACAGGCGCCGGCCGCCACCGGGGGATCCGGCCGCCACCCGGGGATTCGGCTCCGCCCGGCGGTTCGGCCGCCACCCGGGGATCCGGCCGCCACCCGGGGATTCGGCTCCGCCCGGCGGTTCGGCCGCCACCCGGGGATCCGGCTCCACCCGGGGATTCGGCTGTCATCCGGCCTGTCGTCACAACGGACCATGGGCGCGTAAGGCCCGCGTAAGAGCGCCTCGTCAGGATGTCCGGCCATGGCCAACCAG
>DAOTUX010000017.1:0-2000 GCA_034436475.1 Chloroflexota bacterium
GATGTCCACGATGCGCTCGATGAGTGAGTCACGAGGCCCCTCGACGCGCACCTCGGTGAGCAGGTCCGCCACGCGTCGCTGCGCCCACAACTGGGCGACCGTGGGGTCGGCCGCGTCGCGCTCGGGGAACACCACCGGGTACTCGAACCGCTCGGGGCCCTGCGCGGAGTTCCCGGTGACGACCACCGTCGCAGGACCGCTGCCCTCGTAGCGCCCGGTGAGCAGCGCCTGGTGACCCGCGAACAGGCCGGTGATGCCGACAGGCGCCAACTCGGACGTCTCGACACCCTCGATCGAGACCCCGATGTCCGTGAGCACCGGGGTGGTGATGCGTTCGAACAGGCGCTGCACCTCGGTGTCGATGCGCTCATCGGGCGTGACGTAGTGGGATGTGCCCACGAAGCGACTCGACAGCGCGTCGAGCAGCACCGTGTCCACGTCGGAGCCCACCCCGAACGCGAACAGCTGGGTCCGGTCGGGCGCCGCCCGCATGGCCACCTCGAGGATCCCCTCGGTGTCGCCGATGCCCGCGGTGGGCAGGCCGTCGGTCAGGAAGATCACGGTCCCCGGACGCTCGCCCGAGAGCAGCCCCAGCCCGCGCTCCAGCGCGCCCGAGATGTTGGTCTCGCCCCCTGCCGACAGGTCCCGGATGTGGTCGATGGCGGCCGAGGTCTCCGACGCTGGTCGCAGCTCGTCGCTGTAGGCGCCGACGACCCCCGAGAACGCGACCACGCCGAAGCGGTCCTGGTCCGCGAGATGTGCCAGGACGTACTCCGCGGCGGCCTTCGCCTGCTCGACCTTCTGGCCCTCCATGGACCCCGAGACGTCGAGCACCAGCACCACGTCGCGCGGCACCACCGTGTCGACGGCCACGACCGGTGCGAACAGGAGCCCGAAGTAGCCGTCCTCGCCGCTCGTCCGATGCGCCAGCAACCGGGTGTCGACCAGACCGGTCCCACCACCCAGGTGGAGTCGGAAGTCGGTGTCAGGGCTCCAGGCGCCGCCCGACTCCCAGGCGACCTCGAGCGTGCCGGGGCCGGTCCGCTCGGACTGCAGGTCGAACCCCGGTGCGATGGCGCTCCGGACCTCCCATGGGACGTCGATGTCCACCGAGACCGAGGCGGCAGCCGGTCGAGGTGACATCCGGGACCAGGGCACGTCCACCAGCGCCGCGTCGCCCTCGGCGAGGAGCGGTGTGGTGACCGTGAGGCTCACCTCCCGTGTCTCCCCCGCGGGCACCGGGAAGGCCCGCACCTCGTACAGGTCGGTGTCCAGCGAGCGCAGGAGCGCCGGGTCGATCAGCCGGCGGACGATGTCCTCGTAGATGCGCATGGCATCGTCCGCCCCCAGCAGGTCGCCCTCGAGGGTCTGGGGACCGCCCGCGAGCGTCAGGTCGGTCACGGAGCTCCCCGGGGGCACCGGGAACACGATGCGACCCTCCGCCACGGGTGCGTCGATCGCACGGTCGGTCGGATTGCCGAGCCCGAACCGATACCGGGCGCGCATCACCCCGTCCTCGACCTCGACGGTGGCGCGCAGGGTCTCGAGCCGGGCGAGCGTGTCGACCGGCCACCAGCAGTCGGGCTGGCACACGATCGGCGGGGGCGGCTCGACCGGCGACACCGGCTCCTGCGCCAACGTGGTCAACGGGATCAGCGACGCGGCGAGCGCGGCCGCGATGATGGGTCTGGACGAACGCATCGGGTGGGTCCCCCTACGGCGGCGACGGGTGGTGGTCCCGTGGACGCCGGAGGGTGCGTGTCGGTTCCCCGCGACCGCGGACCCGATCAGGCCGCCTGGTGGACCACCTCGCCCGCGACCACCGTCGCGTGGACCTCGACATCGCCCCCCGCGGTGAGTCGGAAGAGGGTGAGATTGGCGACCATGCCCTCGGTGAGCGTGGCATGTCCTGCGTCCGCCCCGAGGCCCAGGACGCGCGAGGGATTGGTGGTGACCATGCGCACCGCGTCGCGGAGCCCGACGCCCGCATGCCGCACGGC
>DAOTUX010000018.1:0-2693 GCA_034436475.1 Chloroflexota bacterium
GTCTCGCCCTCTCGGAGCGTGAAGCCCACGCCGCGCACGGCGCGGACCTCGCCGCGACGGGTGAAGAACGACGCGCTGAGGTCACGGACCTCGAGGACCGGCGCCCGGTCCTCGGCGGGCGTCGTGGCGGCGGCCGCGGTCATGACGCTGATGGCGTGCCCCTTGGGTGGAGGCGCCGAGGGCGCTCGGTGGTCGAGCGCCCTCGGCGCGCGAGTCTCGTGCGACTACGCCTTGCGCATGGTCACGACATCGGCGCCTTGGTACAGGGTGTCGTACACCAATGTCATCGGGCTCTGGCCCGGCCACTGGTCACCGGCATAGCCGGTCGCGTTGGCCTCCTTCCAGGACCCCAGCCGGTACGGCTTCTGCAGCTGGCCGATGAGCGGGTGATAGACGAACGCCCCGGCGGCGCTCTCGACGAGCAGCCGCTCCGCGTCCTTCATGGCCTGGCTGCGGGCGGCCGGGTCGTGGGTGATGGACCCTCCTTCCTCGACCAGCCTGTCGAACTCGGCGTTGTTCCAGTTGTGTCGGCCGCCGCTCTTCCAGACGCCGAGCATGTTCGTCGCGTCCAGATAGTCCATGCCGTAGGTGACCCAGCCGAACGGGATGTTGGTGGGCTGCTTGAGGAGCTCCTCCATGAACACCGGCTGGTCGAGTGTCTGCAGGTCGATCTGGACGCCCAGTGTCTGCGCGATGCTGGCAGCCACCGCCTGGGTGACGGCCGGCGTGGTGTCGGGGCCACCGCCCCGGATGACGAGCGTCTGGGGCGGGAACCCCTGGCCACCCGGGTAGCCTGCCTCTGCCAGGAGTGCCTGTGCCGCGGCGGCATCGAAGGCCTGGATGCTCTTGAGCCCCTCGGCGTCCGCGTCGGGGAACCCGGGCATCAGCCAGGAGGTGGCCGGGATGGCCATGGGCGCCAGGATGCCCGCCACGATCGCCTCGCGGTCGATCGCCTTGGCGAACGCCATACGCACGCGCTGGTCATCGAACGGCGCCTTGGTGACGTCGAAGAAGACGTAGTAGTTGCGGAAGTCGCCCGGGTTCACGAACCACTGGCTGGACAGCACGGGGTCGGCGAGGATGGTCTGGAGGTCGCCGGGGCCGACGTTCGCGGTGGTGTCGATCTCGCCCGCCTGGTAGCGTGCGAAGTCGCTGCCGCCCGACACGATGTTGAACACCAGCCGATCGGTCATCGGCTTGAGGGAACCGGTGTACCCGGTGTTCGCGACCATGACCACGCGACGGTCCGGGCTGAACTCGGCGAGCTTGAAGGGCCCGTTCGTCACGGCCGTCGCGGGGTCGATGTTGTAGACGGCCGAGCCGTACTGCTCGAGCGACTTGGCGTGGAGGGGCTGGGACCAGATGACCATCGCGGGCAGGAACGGCGTGGGCCGCTCTGTCTCGATCACCAGCTGGTACTTGTCCTTGCCGACCTTGACCCCGATCTCGCTGGTCGGCACCGTGGAATCCGGTTGGGCCGCCTCGGCGAAGTTCCGGATGATGCCGGCGTAGTACCACGTGAAGTCCCACGCGTGCTTCGGGTCCGCCGCGTACCGGAACGACGCGACATAGTCGTCCGCGGTGACCTCGTCGCCATTGGTCCACATCAGGCCCGGCTGGAGCTCGAAGGTCCACGACAGGCCGTCGTCCGAGACAGCCCAGTCGGTCGCTTGGCCGGGCACCACCTTCCAGTCCTTGTCCAGGCGCACCAGGCCCTCACCCAGGTTGGCGTAGCCGGGGAAGCTGGAGTAGATGCTCTCGAGCGGGTCCATGGACTTCCAGCCGAGACCCGACGACGGCTGCGCCGTCTGGACCCACTGGAACTCCTTAGGGGCTGCGTCGGCCGGCAGCGGCACCCCGAAGTCGCTCGCCTCGCCCGCCTGCAGGGCGGTCGCCGGACCGCCGGCGACGCCGGGCTGCGTCGATGCGCGCACGGCCGCCGCGGCCATGGGCGACGCGACCAGCGTGCCTGCCACGAGCGCACTGCGCCCTAGGAAGGTCCTGCGGTTCATCGTTCCATCAGCGATCTTCTCGGACACCCGAAACTCCTCCTCAGATGCGCGCCGCCGACACTCGGTCGTCACGCGAGACGAGTGGCAAGCGCCGCCGCCCGCGGTGGGCTGCGACGCGGGGATCGTGCGTGATGGGCGTTGACGCCTCCTTGTGGCTCGTTCGATAGGCTTCAGGGCCGACTGTGGGGGTCGAACGCGTCCCGCAGGCCGTCCCCGACGAAGGTGAAGGCCAGCATCGTGACCGCGATCAGGATGATGGGGATGATCATCAGGAGCGGATCGGACGACGCGTAGCGCCCTCCCTCGGTGATCATCTTGCCCCAGCTCGGGACGGGGTCCTTGACCCCCAGCCCCAGGAACGACAGGCCGGCCTCGACAAAGATCGCGGCCGGGATCGCCATGACCAGGCCCACGACCATCGGCCCGGCCGCGTTGGGCAGGATGTGGTTCACCAGCAGCCGCCGATCCGATGCGCCGAGCGCCTGGGCGGACAGCACGTACTCGCGCGAGCGGAGCTCGACCACCTGTGCCCGGGCAAGCCGAGCCAGCCCGATCCAGGACACGATCACGAGATACAGGACCAGCTTGTCCAGCCCGCCGCCCCACACAGCGACGAACAGGATGGCGAGCATGTAGGTCGGGATCGCCGTCCAGATCTCGACCACCCGCAGGAACAGCGTG
>DAOTUX010000019.1:0-2010 GCA_034436475.1 Chloroflexota bacterium
TGCCGGCTGGTTGACGGGCCATGTCGCGCGACCCGCGTCGCGCGTCTCCCGTGCTGAGCGCCCGCAACGAACGGCCCGACCGCCACCTCCGACCACCCGATCGCCGCACTCCACGACCCGATCGCCGCACCCGGCCCGTGGCACCACCCGATCGCCGCACTCCACGACCCGATCCCCGCGCCCGGCCCGTGGCGCCACCCGATCGCCGCATTCCGCGACCCGATCGCCGCGCCCGGCCCGTGGCGCCACCCGATCGCCGCACCCAAAGTTCGCGACGACCACACCGCGACAGCCGATACCGCACGGACGTTCTATACTCAGGTGCCCATCGGACGAGGATTCGTGGTAGCGTCGAGGGGCGGCTGGAGTGCCCCAGCGCTGCCGCGGGAAACGGGAGGACGAGGCTTCGGTGACCGTCGCCGCCAACGACTTCACCCACCTCCACGTCCACACGGAGTTCAGCCTCCTCGACGGCCTCGGGCGCATCAACGATCTCACGGCCGAGGCGCAGCGCCTGGGCTTCGACTCCCTCGCCATCACCGACCATGGCGCGCTCTACGGCGCGGTCGCCTTCTATCAGGCGTGCTCCGCGAAGGGCATCAAGCCCATCGTCGGCGTGGAGACCTACGTCGCGCGCGGGTCGATGACCGAGCGTGAGGGCGGCAAGGAGTCGCAGATCAGCCACCTCGTCCTGCTCGCCAAGGACTGGACCGGCTACCAGAATCTGTGCCGTCTCGTCACCGACGCCCACGTGGACGGCTACTACTACAAGCCGCGCATCGACAAGGACCACCTGGCGCGCCACAGCGAGGGCCTCATCGGCCTCTCCGCCTGCCTCGGCGGTGAGATCCCCCGGGCGTTGGAGATCGAGGCCTGGGATGAGGCCCGGGGCCTCGCGGGCCAGTACAAGGACATCTTCGGGCCCGACGGCTTCTTCCTCGAGATGCAGGACCACGGGATGCCCGAGCAGCGTCGGCTGAACGAGCAGCTGCTGCGGCTCGCGCCCGAGGTCGGCCTGCCGCTCGTGGCCACCAACGACCTCCACTACGTGCGCAAGGAGCAGCACGCCGCCCACGACGCGCTGCTGTGCATCGGCACCGGGTCGGTGCTGAGCGACCCCAAGCGCTTCCAGATCGAGGGCGAGGAGCACTACCTCAAGTCGGCCGCCCAGATGGCCGCCCTGTTCCCCGACCAGCCCGAGGCGATCGCCAACACCCGGCGCATCGCCGAGATGACCGACCTGCGCTTCGAGTTCGGCCAGCTGCGGCTGCCGCACTTCCCGGTGCCGGACGGTCACACCGTGGAGAGCTGGCTGCGCGAGGAGTGCCAGCGGGGCCTCCAGCAACGCTACGGCACCGTCACCGAGGAACTCCAGCGCCGCCTCGACTACGAGCTGGGCGTCATCATCACCATGGGCTACGCGGGCTACTTCCTCATCGTGGCCGACTTCGTGCGATTCGCCCGCGAGCAGCGCATCGCGACCACCTGCCGAGGCTCCGCGCCCGGCTCCATCGTGACCTACACCCTGGGCATCACGCCCGTGGACCCCATCGCCTACGCGCTGCCCTTCGAGCGGTTCCTCAACCCGGACCGCGTGACCATGCCCGACATCGACGTGGACTTCGAGGACAGCCGGCGGGACGAGGTCATCGCCTATGTCACCCGCAAGTACGGCTCCGACCACGTCGCCCAGATCATCACCTTCGGCACGATGCTCGCGCGGGCGGCCATCCGGGACGTGGGCCGCGTGCTCGGCCTGGGATACGGCGAGGTGGACCGCATCGCCAAGGCTGTCCCCAACCAGTTGGGCATCAAGCTCGAGGAGGCGCTCCAGATCGCCCAGCCGCTCAAGGAGATGTACGACACGGACGCCACCGTGCATCGGCTCATCGACCTCGCCCAGCAGGTGGAGGGCGTCGCCCGCAACGCATCGACCCACGCGGCGGGCGTGGTCATCAGCCGCGAGCCGCTCACCGAGCTCATGCCCCTCCAGAAGGCCACCAACTCGGA
>DAOTUX010000020.1:0-10347 GCA_034436475.1 Chloroflexota bacterium
CTTCGCGGATGCCATCGATGCCGCCGCCGACGAGCTGGCCCGCCTCGACTCCCGGAACGGGGGTCACCCGATCCGGTGGACCCGCTTCGGTGCCCGCAAGGGCGCCGAGGCCCTGCGCTACTTCGCGGGACTGGGCCTCGAGAACGGCGGCCGGACCATCCCGGCCACGTCGGACCACCTGCATCTCACGGTCCGCGAGCCATATGGGGTGGTGGGTGTCATCACGGCGTTCAACCACCCCACCATGTTCGCCACGGCCCGCACCGGCGCCGCGCTCGTGGCCGGCAACGCGGTCATCGTCAAGCCCGCGGAGCAGACACCCCTCTCGGCCCTCCGACTCGCCCAGATCGCGGCCGACCACCTGCCACCCGGCGTCTTCAACGTGGTGCCGGGCAGGGCCGGGACCGGACGGGCGCTCGTCCAGCACCCCAACGTGCCGCGTATCAACTTCACGGGCAGCACCGCGACGGCGCTCGCGATCTCCGCGGACGCGGCGGCGAGCGGCCGTCTCAAGCGCCTGGGCTTCCAGCTGAGTGGCAAGAACCCGCTCCTGGTCATGCCCGACGTGCCCGTCGAGGAGGCGGTCGAGGCGGCCGTCGAGGGCATGAACCTGTACAAGGTGATGGGTCAGTCCTGTGGCTCGACATCGGTGGCGTTCGTGCCCCGGCAACTGATCGCGGCGTTCCGCGACGCGCTCGCCGAGCGACTCGCGCGCCTGCTGCCCGGTGACCCGGAGGATGAGGCCACGACGCTGGGTGCCCTGGTCACGGCGGCGCATCGCGAGCGTGTCGAGGGGATGGTGGCCGATGCGCGCGGCACGGGCGCCACGGTCCTCGCGGGCGGTCGGCGGCCCGACCAGGCGCACCTCCGGGACGGGTTCTACTACCTGCCCACGGCCCTCGCGGACGTGCCGCAGGATGCCGCCATCCTGCGCACCGAGGTCTTCGGACCCGTGCTCTCGCTGGTCCCGTGGGACACCGAGGAGGACCTCCTGCGCATGGTCAACGCACCCACGTACGGACTGACCGCCGCGATCTACACCCATGACCTCGATGTCGCCCTGCGCATGGCCCGCGCCGTGGATGCCGGCTACGTGTGGGTGAACGACGTCGAGAAGCGCTGGATCGGCGTCCCCTTCGGTGGCCACAAGGACAGCGGCACGAGCATCGAGTTCTCGGCGGACGAGCTGGCCGCGAACTCGCAGGTCAAGGCCATCAACATCCGCATCGCCGACTGACGCCTCACCGGTCGGCGTCGCCGCCGGACCGAGGCGCCACCCCATCCTCAGGCCTGGAACGCGACCTCGCCATCCAGGATGGTCATGAGCACCCGGGTGTCACGGACGGCATCGGGCGTCGCGAGCAGCGGGTCGTCGGACAGGACCACCAGGTCGGCCGCCTTGCCGACCTCGATGGAGCCCAGGAGTCGCTCGTCATGGCCGCCCCATGCCGCCATCGTGGTCTGGAGCCCCAGGGCCTCGCGCATGCCGATCGCCTGGGCGGGGCCCAGGACCGTCCCGTCCCGCTGGCGCCGGTCGACCACGGCGGCGAGGCCGGGCAGCGGGGCGATGGGCACGTTGGGGTAGTCGGTGCCACCCATGACCAGCACCCCGCGCTCGCGCATGGAGCGAAGTGGCATCACCTCAGCGAGCTCGTCGGGAGGCCAGATGCTGGTCCAGCCGTCGCCCTCCCAGAAGAACGCGGGCTGGGTGGACACCATGATCCGGTTGGCGGCGAGGCGCTCCAGCTGCCGCGGCGCGGGCGGCATGTACACGTGCTCGATGCGGTGTCGCAGGTCTCCCCGCCCGAGCGACGCGAAGGCACGCTCGAAGGCGTCGAGCGCCATGTCCACCGCGCGCGGCCCGATGGCATGGACGGCGAGGCGGATGCCGTGCGCGTGGGCGCGCCTCACCAGCTCGTCGAGGATGTCCTGTGGGATCCGGACGAGCCCGGTGTTCCAGGGCTCGCCGGGATACGGCTGGTATGTCGCGGCGTTCCGCTCGCCACACCCGCCATCGATGCTCAGCTTGACGCCGCTGTAGCGGAGCCATGCGTCCCCGAAGTCGGCACGCAGACCCATGCCGATGACCTCGTCGAGGGAGGTGCGGGCCTCGTACCCGCGCACGAGGTAGCGCACCCGTTGGCGCATCCGGCCCGCCTCGTGGAGGCGCATGTAGGCGCCGATCTCCCGGGGGTCCATGACGATGTCGTGGATGGTGGTGATGCCGTTCGCGAGCAGGTGGTCGAAGCCGGCCTCGACGGCCTCCAGGCGCTGGTCGTCGGTGACCCCGGGCAGCACGGAGTCCGGGCGGTTGGGGTCGAGGCGCAGCTTGCCCAGCTCCCGCAGGACGCCCGTGGGCACCCCGTCCTCGCCGCGGTCGAGGCGCCCGCCGGGTGGGTCGGGGGTCTCCCGGTCGATCCCCGCACGCGCGAGGGCCAGGCTGTTCGCGGCGATCGTGTGGTTGCCCACGCCCAGCAGCACCACCGCGTGGGCGGGTGCCACCGCGTCCAGCTCCGTGCGGGTGGGGTACCGTCGCTCGGCCAGCAGTCGGGGGTCGAGCGCGTCACCCCGCACCCACGCCCCGGGCTCCTTGGACGCGACGGCCCGGGCGACCAGGGCCAGCACCTGGGCGATGGTCCTGGGTGCCAGCTCCAGGAAGTCGATGGTCAGGCGTCGTGCGATGGCGGCCTTCTGGAAGTGGACATGACCGTCGATGAGACCCGGCAGCACCGTGCGCCCGGCCACGTCGATGCGTCGCGCGCCCGGCCCCAGCGCATCGGCGGCCTCCGCGCGGGTGCCGACCGCCACGATCGTGCCACCTTGGACCGCGACCGCCTCCGCGACGGTGTCGACCCGATCGAGCGTCTGGACGCGCCCGTTCTCGATGAGCAGGTCGCCCCCCCGGCTCCTTCCCTCAGACACGGGGCAGGACGTCCGCCGCCAGTCGCTCCAGGCCCTCCTCGTACGCGTCCATGCGCAGCCGGAAGTCCAGGACCACCTCGTCCACGCCCCGCTCCTTGAACCGGGCCAGGCCGTCGAGGACGTCCTCCGCGGTCCCCGCGAGCAGGATGCCCTCGAGGCTGTCAGCGGAGTCGAAGGGCCCGGCCTTGACCCATGCGGGGCGCTCCCGCGCCTCCGCGAGGAGGCCCGCCACGTTCACCTTGGCGATGGCGCTCTCTCGGTCCCTGTCGATGGACACCACCGGGACGATGGACACTGCGAGCCTGCGGTCACCGGCCTTGTCCCGCAGTCGGGCGAGCTTGTCATCGAACACGGGCATGGGGCAGCGACCCGGCATCCACCCATCGCAGTACTCCACGGCCCGGTCCACGGACTGGTTGGTGGAGCCGCCATACCAGATGGGCAGGTCGCGGGGCGGGTGCGGCGCGATGGTCGCGTCACGCAGGCGGACGGTGGGCCCCTCGTAGTCCGCGTGGTGGACCGCGGTCGCGCGCAGCACGCCCACCATGTCCCGCACCAGGTCATAGCGCCGGTCCATGGGGATGCCCGTGAGCTCGAACGCCTTGGGCACGTTGCCGGCACCCACGCCAAGCGTCAGGCGCCCGGGGACCAGCCAGGCGAGCGACCCGACCAGCTGGGCGGTGATGGCATGGGACCGCGTGGGGATGATGGTCGCGGTGCCCAGGCCCAGCGTGCGTGTCCGCATGCCGATCGCGGCGAGCGTCAGGAACGGGTCCACGAACAGGTCGCCGCGCGCCTCGAAGGCATGGCCACCGGTGAAGCCCACGTTGTCCCGGACCCACACGCTGTGGAAGCCGAGCTCCTCGAGGTGCGGGGCGAGCCCGATCAGGCGATCGAAGTCGCACTGGGGCCCGAAGTGGGGCAGCAGGATACCGATGCGCACGGCCGATCCCTCCCATCAGCACGAAGGGCGACAAGCCACCCGGGTCGTATCCACGACGATACCATGTGGACACGATCCGGCGGGCTTTGCACGCAGTCGCCGAGCGGCACACACGAACGGGGGAGTCGGCCATGCTCCAACGCGAGGATGTCCAGTACTGGGCGGACGGTTCCGCCATCCACGGGTGGCTGTACCTGCCGGACGCCATGGCCCCCGCGCCTGCCATCGTGTTCTGTCCGGGCTACTCGGGCACGCGCCGGGCCGCCTTCTACCAGCCCTATGTGGAGGCGCTGGTGGCGCGGGGCATCGCGGTGCTCCTGGCCGACTATCGCGGCTGGGGTGACAGCGAGGGCCCACGCGGCGTCATCGACCCGCGCATGCAGACCGATGACATCCGGGCCGGTCTCACGTGGCTCGGGACCCGGCCCGAGGTCGACCCCGAGCGCCTGGGCCTGGTCGGGGTGAGCTTCGGGGGCGGCCATGCCACGTACGTCAACGGCATCGACGGACGCGTGCGGTCGGCGGTCTCCATCTCGGGGGTCGCCGACGGCCTGGACTTCCTGCGCAGCATGCGCCGCCGCTACGAATGGCAGGAGTTCCTCGATCGCCTGGGCGACGAGGCGCGTCGGGTGGTCCTGGGCGGGGAGCCTGCCCGGGTCCACCCCAACGAGGACATCCAGGTCCCGACACCCGAGCGTCGGACCACCACCGTCAAGGGCCCCGCGGTCGCGGACGCCCCGCCCGTCAGCACGCCGCTGCTGGACGCCCAGCGCATCATCGACTACGTCCCGCGGCGGCTGGCGCCCGAGACGCGACGCATGCTGTGGGTCTGCGTGGAGGGCGATGTGGTGGTGCCGAGCGACCACTCCCGCTCGATGTTCGCGGCGGCGCCCGAGCCCAAGCGCTTGGTGGTGCTCCCCGGGCGGGCGCACTACAGCGCCTACGTCGAGCGCTTCGAGGTCATCCGAGACGAGATGCTGGCGTGGTTCGGGACGCACCTGATGGAGGCCGGACCGACCGCCCACGATCGATGACGTGCAACGGATGAGCCCACGATGAGGACGCTGCGACACCCGCGGTTCGCCGCCTTCTGGACGGCGGGGGTCATCTCCAACACCGGGACGTGGCTCCAGTTCGTGCTGTCCACCATCGTGGTCTACGCCTGGACCGGCTCGGCCGCCGCGCTCGGGCTCCTGGGCGCGGCGTCCTTCCTGCCGCTGCTGCTGTTCACGTTGCCCTCCGGGGTGGTCAGCGACCGCTGGGACCGGACGCACATCGTGGTCGTCACGCATCTCGCGGCCATGGGTGGGTCGGCCGCCATCGCGGCGCTGGTCCACCTGGGCGTTCGCTCGCCGGAGCTCATCGGGGCCGGCGCGTTCCTGATGTACACGTGCTACGCGGTGTCCAAGCCCGCGCTCTCGGCCATCTTCCCCTCGCTCGTGCCCCAGCCGGAGATCCCCCAGGCCACGGCGCTCAACTCCCTCAGCTTCCTGCTGGGCCAGCTCGCGGGCCCGCTCCTCGCGGGCCTCTGCGTCAGCCTGGGCGTGCCGGCCCTGGGGTTCGCGCTCAACGCGCTGAGCTATCTCGCGGTCATCGTCGTGGTCGCGGTTCTCGGGGCCGGACGACCGGCGCAGCGGCGAGCCCGGGCGTCGATGGCGTCCGACCTCGCGGATGCCGGCCGCTACCTGCGACGGGACCGTCGCACCAGCGCGATGCTCGTGGTGGTCGCGGTGTCGGTCCCGGTGCTCGACGTGATCCGCACCCTGGCACCCGCGCTGACCGCGCAGCAGGGCGTCCAGGACGAGGGCGCCGCGGCCATCGTGGCGGCGTCGCTCGGTCTGGGAGCGGCCATCGGCCTGGTCGTGTCCACGCGCGCGTACGACACGCTGGGCCCCGGGCGGGTGCTGCCGGCGGGGCTCATCGGCATGGGCATCAGCGCGGTGGGTGTCATCGTCGCCGGTGGCCCGCCCACGCTCCTCGTGGCGACCACCGCCCTGGGCATCATGTATGGCCTCGTGTTCGCGACGTCCACGGCGGCCATCCAGGCGGCGGTGCCCGACGGGCTCCGTGGCAGGGTCATGTCCGTCCACACGCTCGTCCATCTTGGGACGCGGCCGCTCCTGCTCCCCGTCGCAGGCGCCGTGGCCGCCGCGGCCGGGATCGCGGCCGCCATCGGGGCGTGCGTCATGCTGCTCCCGGTCGGCTACGTCGCCGCCCTCGCCGCGGAGCGCGAGCGACCGCTCGTGGAGCCAGGGGACCCGGAGCCCGACCTTGGGACCTGACCCCGGGGCTAGGCGCCCCCACCCATCCGTCGACCGCTGGGCGGATCGCCCATGACCCGTGTCGACCTCATCGTCCGGGGCGGCACCGTGGTCACCTCACGGGGGCGGGCGCTCCTCGACCTCGCGGCCACGGACGGGCGCATCATGGCCATCGCTCGGCAGGGCGCGCTGGGTCTCACCGCGACCGAGGAGGTGGACGCCGCGGGCCGCTTCGTGCTGCCGGGCCTCATCGACGGCCACGTCCACTTCCGGGAGCCGGGTCTGACCCACAAGGAGGACCTCGCCACCGGCAGCCGGGCGGCGGTCATGGGTGGCGTCACCACGGTGCTCGAGATGCCCAACACGCTGCCACCCACCGACACGCTGGGGAGTGCCCGTGACAAGGCGGGGCGCATCGCCGGACGCGCGTGGTGCGATGTGGGCCTCATCGGGGTCGTGGTCACCCACAACCTGGACCAGCTGGCGCTGATGGCCGCATCGGGCCTGGTGGTGGGGCTCAAGGCGTTCCTAGGCACCACCACGGGGGACATCGCCCGACCCACGGACGGCGCCCTGCTTGACGCGATGCGCCTGATCGCGTCCCAGGGCATGCGCCTGGGCGTCCATGCCGAGGACGACGAGATCATCACGCATGAGGTCGCCCGTCTCCGGGCGGCCGGTCGGACCGACGCGCTGGCGCACGTCGAGAGCCGCCCCGTCATCGCGGAGGTGGCGTCGATCGGGCTGACCGGTCTCCTCGCCCGCCACGCGCGGTGCAAGGTCCACGTGTTCCACGTCTCGTCGCGCGACGGCCTCGACATGGTGGACCGATGGCGCTCCGAGGGCGTGGACATGACGACCGAGGCCACGCCCCACCACTGCCTCCTGGGCGCGGAGGACATGTCGACCCTGGGCTCCCGCCTGCGCATCAACCCGCCGGTGCGGTCGCGTGCGGAGGGTCACGGGGAGGCGCTCCTGGAGGGGCTCGCGAGCGGCCGTGTGACGGGCATCGGCACCGATCACTCGCCCCACACGCGGCAGGAGAAGCTCCACGACGACATCTGGCGCTCGGCCTCGGGGTTCAGCGGGGTTGAGACCTCGCTCCGCCTGTTCCTGACGCACGGCGTCCACGCGGGCCGCATGACCCTCGAGCAGTACGTGCGCGCCTCGTCCGAGGGTCTCGCCCGGGCCTGGGGCATCCACCCGCGCAAGGGTGCCATCGCGATCGGCTCGGACGCCGACCTGACCATCGTGGACCTCGACCGCGAGGGCGTCATCGCGGAGGCGGACCTGCACGGCAGGAGCGACCTCACGCCGTTCGAGGGCTGGCAGACGCGTGGCGCGGCGGTCGCGACCATCCTCCGCGGCCGCGTCGTGATGCGCGACGGCGAGCTCGTGGGGGAGCCATCGGGTGCGCTCGTGCGACGGCTCCCGACAGGAGGGACCCCCGCAGATGGGGCTGGCGTCCGGCGCGCCAGGTCGTAGACTGGGCGCCATGCACGAGCACGCCCCGGTCCGACCATCCGCCCTCATCACTACGCTCATCGTGGGCAGTGCGCTCCTCCTGGGGGCGCCGGCCCTTGCCCAGGACACCGAGGGGTTCCCGGTCACCGACCCAAGCTCCGGCATCTCGGTCACGCTCCCGGCCCCCTACCAGACCCAGGAGCAGCAGATCCCCGGCACCGAGACCACCATCCGCTACTCCCTGGCGGTCGATGGTGACTTCGCGACCTCGTTCTCCGTGTTCGAGGCGTCCGGAGCGACCGGCGGGTATGACCTTGACGGGGGCGTCCAGGGGTCGGCGGATGCGACCGGCGGCACGCTCGTCACCTCGACGCCGATCGAGTTCCAGGGCCATCCGGGGCGTGACTTCGAGGTGGCCGTCACCGACCCGGGCACCGGCACCGAGGGCGTGGTCCTGTCGCGCCTGCTGTGGACCGGGGAGCACGTGGTGCAGTTCCAGGCCGTGGGCCGCACCAGCGATCGCGCCCGGGTCGAGGAGCTGTTCGCCGGTCTCGTCGCCTCGCTCGATCTGGGCCCCCTGGCCTCACCGGGTGCCAGCGCCCCAGCGACGGGCGGCCCGCCCGGGCCGGGTGCGTCCCCGTCCGTGGCGCCGGGCGGCTGACCGGGCGCGCGAGCCGCTCACGCAGGGCAGGGGAATCGGTTCGGGCGGGGCTGACCACCGCCGCATGACCGTCGGCCAGTGGTCCATCCCGCGACACAGGTCGTGAGCGCTGGGTCCGAGCCTGACCGTGTGCCCGTCGCCCCGGGCATCGCCCTTCGGGTCATCACGCGCCGGCCAGGGGAGGGTCGGACGAGCGGCGCGACCGTGCTGCTGGTCCACGGGCTCGCCTCGAACGTCCGGATGTGGGACGGCGTGGGCGATGCGCTGGGACGGCTTGGTCACCCAAGCGTGGCGGTCGACCAACGCGGGCACGGCTTGTCCGACAAGCCGGACGAGGGCTATGACTTCGCGACCCTCGTGCGCGACCTCCTGGCGCTCATGGATGCCCTGGGCCTCGGTCGGCCTGTCGTGGCGGGTCAGTCGTGGGGCGCCAACGTGGTGCTCGAGCTGGCCGTGCGGCACCCGGACCGTGTCGCCGGCGTGGTGTGCGTGGACGGGGCGCTCGGGGCCCTGCGCGAGGCGCTCCCGGACTGGCCCACCGCCGAGCGTGCCATGACACCACCGGAGCTGCGGGGCACACCCGTCACAGAGCTCGAGCGACGGTTCCGAGCGCACCACGCGGACTGGCCCGACAGTGGCATCACGGGCGCCCTCGCCAACTTCCGGGTCCGTGAGGACGGCACCATCGAACCATGGCTCACGCGGGAGCGGCACATGGCGATCGCGCGCCACCTGTGGGAGCACGACCCGCTCGCCCTGTACTCCCGACTGCGGGTCCCGGCGCTCCTGCTCGTGGCGGACGGTGCCGTGCCGGACGCGCGACGGCAGCGGCAGGTCAAGGCCATCGTCGCGTCCGCGGCCGACGTCCGGGTCGAGTGGTTCCGACCGGGTGACCACGACCTCCATGCGGAGTACCCGGAGCGTGTCGCAGCCGCCATCGCCGCATTCTCGGTTGACCGGGACCCATGACCGCCCTGCGGCCATGCTGACCCTCATGGGGAGCCACGGGACCGTGCCGACCAGGCGAGGCAGGTGACCCGGGCGTGCTGACATCTCGGTTGTCACCCGATAGCGTCCTGCGCATCGCGGAGCTCCGCTGGCTGCTGGTCTCGCGGGGCGCGCACTCCATCGGCAGCGGCGCACTCCTGACTATAAGTGATGCACGCAACGCCACGAGGGGCCTCGACGTCTTCGGCTAGGATGCGGGCGAGCTTTAGGACGAGTGTCTTGGTCTTACCGCTCCCGGGACCGGCGAGTACCACACAATGTCCTTGAGAGTTGTAGGCTGCCAACTGACCCGGATTCCCAGCCAGTTCGGCAGCCTGAGCCAAGTAGGCTGTGCTGACACTACGCGATGGCGTCACGGATATGCTCCAGAGCGGAACGAATGTAAGCCGGACAAACGTCCTGTGACACCGACGGTGCAAGTGCCTGCGCAAACCTCCCCTTTCCGATCCTCTCGATCAATCTGAGCAGCCAGTCTTCATCAACCTGATCAGGATCGTCCACCCACTGCTGCAAGGCATTCAGAGTTTCTCTCCTTAATCGCGGCAGTTCCTCCCGAATTACCTCCTGCATGTCCTGCGCCAGTCCACCTGCAAATAGTTCGGGCTCCAACGTGTTCTCGTTGACGAAGTATCCGTACTGCTCGGCAAGCTCGATCACTTCATCCGCATCCAAGTTTTCGTGATCGACACCGCCCTCAATCACGTCAAGGACATTGATAAGCCGCCTGCGAACCAATGGATGATTACCATTGGTTGGATCCCGGTCCGTCAGGATCACATGGGGAATGTTGAGTCCTTCAGGGCCCAGTAGCTTCACATACGGGGTGAAGTTAGTCCCCCCCACCGAGCACACAGTGATTCCAAGCATATCGAGGGGAATATCGAGTACCTCGGCAAACGCGGGAACGATGAAGCGCTCGGCGTCGCCTTCGACCAGAATCACCCCCCGAGAAAAGAAAATCTCGCCGCGAGTGACGTCAATGTAACGTTGAAGATCCTCTTCATCCCGCTGCGTGAAAGGTGCGTTTGCTGTCGAGACCGCGACAGTCTTGCCTTCCGCTGTGTCATGGCGCAGCAGAACAATAGATC
>DAOTUX010000021.1:0-3903 GCA_034436475.1 Chloroflexota bacterium
GCGTGGGCCTCGTGGGTGGCATCGTGGTGCTGCACTTCTTCGGACGCCTCATGGCGCGCAAATGGCTCATCGAGATCGGGCTCACGATCCTCGCGGTGTCCCTGTTGCTGTTGGGTGGCGCGCAGAGCCTGGGCCTGCCCGCGGACGGGCCGCTGACGCTGCTCAACGTGGTCATCGTGGTCGCGTTCACGGCGGGCGTGTCGTACGCGTTCGTGGCCGTGCCTGCCCAGACCGAGTTGCAGGAGGAGCTGCCATCGGATGTCCGGGGCCGGGTGTTTGGCGTCCTCAACACGCTGGTCAGCCTCGCCAGCTTCGTGCCCATCATCATCGTGGGCCCGATCGCGGATGGCATCGGGGTCACGGCGGTCATCATGGCCTGCGCCATCGTGGTCGCGCTGACCGCCCTGGGGTCGCATTTCCTCGCCCCGGCCGTCGTCACCTCGGGGGGCCCGGCGGAGACGTACCTGCCCACCGACCCGGTGACGGTTGCCACGCAGTCCGTGACGCTCACCGCCCCGGTGCCCATCCGGGCGAGCGAGCCGACGTCCCTGACGACCCCCATCGACTACGGGCCACCGCGTGTGTCGCCCGTCGACCCGATCGCGGCCGATCCCTCGGAGCGCTCGTGACTCATCCCGCGCCGCGCCCGCGGGTGGTCGTCGTGTTCACGGGCGGCACCATCAGCATGCTCGTGGACCCGGTGACGGGTGCCGCGGCGCCCGCGCTCGACGGGCAGTCGATCCTGGCGCGCGCCCCCGGTCTCGGGAGGCTCGCCGAGGTCGAGCCTGTGGACTGGGGCCTGGTGCCCGCCTCGCACCTGCGCTTCGACCAGATTCTGGCCATCGCGCGGATCGTGCGTGATGCGCTCGCCCGTCCCGAGCTGACGGGCGCGGTGGTGGTCCAGGGCACGGACGTGATGGAGGAGACCGCGCTGGCGTGGGACCTGCTCGTCGACTCTGAGAAGCCCGTGGTGGTGGTGGGCGCGATGCGCAACGCCGCAGACCCGGGCTACGAGGGTCCCGCGAATCTGCTGGATGCGGTGCGCGCCGCCGTGTCCCCCGAGCTGCATGGCCAGGGCACGGTCGTGGTCATGGGCGGGGCCGTCCTGCCAGCAGTCGACGTGGTCAAGACGGACACCGACCGCTATGACACGTTCCAGGCGCCCGACAGCGGCCCGCTGGGTGACATCAGGGGCGGCGTGGTCCGGATCCATCGCCAGCGCCGGGCACGCGTCTGCCTGCCTCGGATCCCCGAGCGTGCCGCGGAGCCCATCGACCTGGTGGTGGCCACGGTCGCGGCCGACGACCGACTGCTGCGCGCGTCCGTCGCGACCGGGGCGCGGGGCATCGTGGTCGCCGCCACCGGTGCCGGCAACACGGACCCGGCGCTCCTGGGGGCGGCCCGTGATGCGATGGCGGCTGGCATCCCGGTGGTCCTTGCCACGAGGGTGCCATCGGGCCGCGTCTCGGCTGCCTATGGCTTCTCGGGCGGTGGGGCGCAGTGGCTGGAGGCGGGCGCCATCCCCTCGGGGGGGCTCAGCGGCCCCAAGGCCCGGGTGGCGCTCGCTCTCGCGCTCGGCGCAGGTCTCGACGACCAGGACCTGAGGACCCTGTTCGCGGCCATCGGCGGGTGAGGGTGACGCTCAGGCGTCGTCCACCGCCCAGCGCAGGCTCCGCTCGACCGCGCGCCGCCAGCCGTCCATGAGCCTGCCGCGCTCGAGCGCGGACATCGTGGGCTCGAAACGGCGCTCGAGCGCCCAGGTCGCGGCCACCTCGTCTGCGCCCGACCAGAGACCCACCCCGATGCCCGCGAGGAACGCCGCACCCGCGGCGGTCGTCTCGGTCACCACCGGTCGCTCCACCGGGACGCCCAGCAGGTCGGCTTGGAAGGCCAGCAGGTCGTCGTTGCGGGCTGCGCCGCCATCCACCCGCAGCACCGAGAGGACGCCCCCGGCGTCCACGTCCATCGCGGTGAGCACGTCCCGGACCTGGTAGGCGATCGAGTCGAGGGTGGCGCGCGCGATGTGCGGCAGTCCGGTGCCCCGTGTGATGCCGATGAGCAGGCCGCGCGCCGATGGGTCCCACCAGGGCGCGCCCAGCCCGGTGAACGCGGGCACGAGATACACGCCTTGGTCATGCCCGATGCCCGCGGCCAGCCGCTCCACGTCCGCCGCGGCGTCGATGGCGCGGAGTCCGTCGCGCAGCCACTGGACGGCGGCGCCCGCCACGAACACCGAGCCCTCGAGGGCGTACGCCGGTGGCTGGTCGTCGGCGAGTCGCCACAGGACCGTCGACAGCGAGCCGCCCGGGGAGGCCACGGGCCGGGTGCCCGTGTTGCGGAGCAGGAACGCGCCGGTGCCATAGGTGTTCTTGGCGTCGCCCTCGGCGAGACACGCCTGCCCGAAGGTGGCCGCCTGCTGGTCGCCCGCGAGCCCTGCGACGGGGATGGCACGGCCCAGGAGCGCGGGCTCGGTCTCCGCGACGATGCCGCTGGAGCTCACGATCCGCGGCAGCACCGCCATGGGCACGTCGAACACCTCGCACAGCCAGGGGTCCCAGGCGAGCCGGCGGATGTCCAGCAGGGACGTCCGTGACGCGTTGGAGACGTCCGTGAGGTGCTCCCGCCCGCCCGTGAGCCGCCACACCAGCCAACTGTCGATGGTGCCCGCGGCGAGCTCGCCCGCCTCGGCCCGTGCCCGCAGGTCGGCTGCCGAGTCCAGGATGGCGGCGATCTTGGAGGCCGAGAAGTAGGCATCGACCGGCAGGCCGGTCAGCGATCGGATGCGCGGCTCGTGCCCTGCCGTTCGGATGGCCTCGCAGCGGGGTGCCGTGACCCGGCTCTGCCACACGATGGCCGGCGCCACGGGTCGTCCGGTGGCGCGCTCCCAGACCACCGTCGTCTCCCGCTGTACGGCCAGACCGATCGCGGCGATGCGCTCGGCACCACCCAGCGCGGTCACCACATCCCGGGCACACGCCAGCTGACCCTCCCAGACCTCCATCGGGTCGTGCTCGACGTGTCCGGGGGAGGGAAGGTGCTGGGTGAGCTCCCGCTGGGCGCTCGCCACGGGCCGCCCGGCCCGGTCGAACGCGATGGCACGCGACGAGGTGGTGCCCTGGTCGAGCGCCAGGACCAGCCGGTCATGCCGGCTCGGCGCGCGCTCCCGCTGGCTCATGAGCAGGCCGTCACTGTCCCGGCTCAGTCGCCGGTCACCGCGTCCCGGAGGCGCGCCGCGGCCTCCTCGGGCGTGATGTCACGCTGGGGCTCCGCGAGCAGCTCGTAGCCCACCATGAACTTGCGCTGCGTGGCGCCCAGCAGAGGGGGCAGGACGTGCGCGTGGAGCTGCCAGTGGTCGGTCGACCCGGGGCCGAAGGGCGCCTGGTGCCAGCCCATCGAGAAGGGGAAGGCTCGGGCGAACAGCGCGTCGTACCGCCCGATGAGCGATCGGAGCGCCCGCGCGAGGCCATCCCGCCGTGGGCCATCGAGGTCAGCCAGCCTGGACGCCTGTGTGCGCGGCAGGATGAGGGTCTCGAACGGCCAGGCCGCCCAGAACGGCACGACCACCAGCCAATCGGGGTGCTCCTCGACCACGCGCGGGCCGCCGGACTCCTGGAGCGCGTAGTCCAGCAGCATCGGCGTGCCTGTGTCGACCAGGTGCGCGCGCTGCGTGGCATCCTCGCGCGCGGCGTCGGTGGGGAGCGCGGACCCCGCCCAGATCTGCCCGTGCGGGTGGGGGTTGGACGCCCCCATCTCGGCGCCCCGGTTCTCGAACACCTGGACCCATCGGTAGCGGGCCCCGAGCTCGGTGGTCTGCTCCGCCCACAGGTCGACCACCGCGCGCACGTCGGCCTGCGACATGCTGCCCAGCCCCAGGTCATGGCGTGGGGAGAAGCACACCACCCG
>DAOTUX010000022.1:0-6665 GCA_034436475.1 Chloroflexota bacterium
CCTGGAGCAGATCCTGGCGGGCATCTACCAGGCGTTCTCGCTCGCGGTCGCCAGCACCTTCTGGCTGGGCGTGATCATGAGCGCCATCGCGTTGGTGGCGGTGGTGGTGGGCCTCCCGGAGGTCCCGCTGCGCGGCCTCAGTCGGGAGCCGAGGCCGAGCACGGGCGGGCAGCCGGCGGGGGTTCCGGCCACGTCCGACTGACGGGCGGGGACCGCGGCCGAGGCGGGCGGGGCGGCGGTCGTCCGACCGAGCCGCGTGACTGCTGCGCGGGTCCGCGGAGCCCCTGCGGCGGCCACCCGAGCGGCGCGGTATCCACATCGCCTCTGGTACGGATTGCCCCCGATGGTGGTACCGCCGGGCCATACCCGCACAAACCCTCTCAGACCACTCTGGTGCTCCCAGTGCCGTGTCGGGACCCAGACCGACTGAGGAGGCGCGCGAGATCTCAACCACCTGATGGTGGCGGTCCCGCCGTCCGATCTGGCCACCCAGATGGCGGATCCCCAGTCGCTCGTCGGACGACGTCCCGTGACGGCCCATCCATCCACTCTCAGGGAGGTGCGCGCCTTGCGACGACTCCTGGGCACCCTCGTGGTGTCCGCAACCCTCGCCCTCGGTGTCATCACACCGGTCGCGGTCAGTGCCCACAGCGGCACCAGCGGCGGCAAGGTCGTACACGTCTGCGTCAGCGGACGCAAGATCATCATGGCCCCGAGCCGCAGGAGCGCCAAGTGCCCCAAGGGCTGGCGGGCCATGCACTGGGCCAAGCAGGGTCCCAAGGGTTCCCGAGGCGCGACCGGCGCTCAGGGCCCCCAGGGTGAGCCCGGCACGGGCGCAGGTCCGCAGGGCGAGCAGGGCCCGCAGGGCGAGCAGGGCCCCCAGGGCGAGCAGGGCCCCCAGGGCGAGCAGGGCCCGCAGGGCGACACCGGCCCACGGGGCGACACCGGGCCGCAGGGCGAGCAGGGCCCCCAGGGCGAGCGAGGACCTGCCGGTCCCGCCGGCGACGATGGCGCTCAGGGCCCCCAGGGCGAGCAGGGACCTGCCGGTCCCGCCGGCGACGATGGCGCTCAGGGCCCCCAGGGCGACACCGGGCCGCAGGGCGAGCAGGGCCCCCAGGGCGAGCAGGGCCCCCAGGGCGACACCGGCCCACGGGGCGACACCGGCCCGCAGGGTGCCGACGGCGCCGACGGCGTCAGCGATTACGAGATCGTGACGGGCGAGGCCACCGCGAGCAACGGTAGCGCCAAGACCGCGACCGCGAGCTGCCCGAGTGGCACGAGCGTCGTGGGTGGCGGCTGGGCCGTCAGCGGCACGGGTGACCCGGCCATCCGATCGAGCCGTCCCACCTCCGCGTCGGTCTGGTCCGTGAGCGGTACCGGTACCCTCTTCCAGACCTACTCGCTCCAGGCATACGCGATCTGTGTGACAGCCCTGTAGCCGAGGGTCCGAGCCCGCGAGCCAATGGAGGGAGGGCAGATGCCCTCCCTCCTCTCGTTCGCCCGTGGCGTGCACCCCCGGTCACCCGTCCTGGACTCTGGCTCGTCGCCGAACGACAGCAGGTCCGGTACGCTCGGCTGATGTCGTCCATCGTCGCTCGCGTGCTCGCGGTCGCCCTGCGGGTCCATCCCGTGCTTCGATGGGTCGCCGTCCTCGCGTGGGCCGGCGTGATCTTCATGGCCTCGAACCAGCCGGGTCTGGCGGTGAGTGACGACCCGGGCGTGGACCGGCCGCTGCGTCATCTCGCGCACGTGGCGGTCTACGCGGTGCTGACGGCCCTGCTCGTGTGGGCGCTCACCGGCCCGCGCGTCCCATCCCCGAGGCTGGCACTACTGGGCGGCATGCTCGCGGTGCTCTACGGGGTCACCGACGAGGTGCACCAGGCGATGGTTCCCACCCGGATGGGTCGGCCGGTGGACGTGGCCTGGGACGGCCTGGGCGCCGCGATCGCTGTCATCGTCGTCGTGCTGGTCGGCCGAGCCGCCATGCGCGCACCGACACCCGAGCGCTGAGGACGGTCCGAGCTCGGGCCGACACGCGAGGCGGAGGACACCCGATGCTGGCCCCTGGCTGCCGGCCAGGCGGGCGCGGGGATCAGCGGGGTGCGGGGATCAGCGGGGTGCCGGGGTCAGCCGGGCGGCCTCGATCGACCGGCAGCCGCGGCGGCTCGTCGCCGGGAGGCGGTCGCCCGCGTCGTCTCCTTGGCCTCGTCCACGAGGGCCGGGATCCAGGTGAAGCGGCTCCCGTCGGGGAGCAGCACCGACTCGCCCCGGTCCATCGGTGCGATGGGGATCGCGACGCGTCGACGACGGGTCTCGGCGTTGCGGGGGACGCGGAGGACAGTCACGGTGCCACGACGACCCGTCACGCTGATGCCATACCCGGGCGCGACCGCCAGGCGGACGGCACCGCCGGCGCTGCGCCGAGCGAGGCGGAAGGCCTCGAGGGAGGAGGTGGAGCGGTAGACGATCCGCTCGTTCGAGCGATCGAGGACCATCCACCAGTCGTCGGTCAACGCGTCATCTCCGCTGCTTGGCCCCGCCTCGATCCGATCTGGGCGGTCGAGGCGGGATGGTACGAACGTCCCGACTGCCAGCAGGACCTTCGGGTACCGATCATGTCGTGGCACGGGCGTGACGGGCAAGGGGTGCGCGACCCTTCTGGTGGCCGCGGGCACCACCAAGCCGGCGCCTATGGTGGGGCCGTATTGGGGTGTCGGTACTGCGGGGGCCCTGACCACCGGCCGATGATCACGGGCGGCCCCGCTCCCGACGATGCGGCGCATGACGACGAGCCAGCGCGTCCCCAGACGCGCCCTCCTGCGGCGCGTCGGCCCTTGGGTCGTCCTTGGGGCGATGCTGACCGGCTGTGCCAGCCCGGCCCCCCAGACCGCGCTGGGCTCCATCCAGGGGCAGTGCGCAGACGGCACAGCGGACCAGACAGCTGCATGCCGCACGCTCGCCCTGGTGCTCGGGGATGCCCCGACCGTCACGGCCGCAGACCCCACGATCGCGAGCATCGCCACATCCATGAGCGGCGGCGTGGACGCGTCGCCTGGGCGAGGCTCGAGGGACAAGCAGCTGAGGACGTCGGCCAAGCATTCGGCCAGGCGGTCGACCGGGGGGTCGACCAGGCAGGCGACCGAGCCCGGGGCCCGCAAGCGGTCCCAGCCGGCTCGTCGTCGGACGACCCGTCTGCCCAGGGTACGGATGCCAGCCATCAACTCCGCCTACTTCGGTGGCGGTGTCACCGTGGCCAGGTTCCGAGTCTCCGGGGACACCCGCGGCCAGATCCTGCGCTCGATCCGCTCCAAGGGCCCTCATGGCGGTGCCCAGGGCGTGACCCAGCCGTACATGCGCTATCGGTTCACCTTCCGGGACGACCGCAGGGGACGCTGCCGGATCGCCCGGACCGGTGCCAGCGCCGTGACGATGTCGTTCCGCATCACGCTGCCGACCTGGGCCGCGACGACGGGCACCGATCACGACACGGCGTCCTGGTGGGCCGCCGAGCTCCGGGAGACCGCGGCCCACGAGCGCAAGCACGTCCGGATGTGGCGCAATGCCGTCCGACAGGCGAACCGCGTCGTGGCAACCAGCTCCTGTGGCACCGTGGGGCGACGACTGGATGCCGTGTGGCGCAAGGCCATCCTCGCCAACTGCAGATATGACGCTGCGTCCTACGGGGTCAGCATGCGGGCGTGCCTCCGCCGCTGACACGATCCCGTGACCGGGGCGATATGGAAGGGGCGTGACCTTCGCGGTCACGCCCCCTTGCCGTGTCTGGGTGGGGACCCTGGCGGGCCCGCGGACTAGCGCTTCTGGCTGGCCCGCTGGCTGAGGGACCGGATGCCAAGGGCGCCACCGGCACTCGCCAGCACGATCATCAGGAACAGCAGGCCCTGGTCAAGACCCTGGCTGCCATCACCTGTGCCATAGCCACCGGCGGTGTCCGTGGGCGGCATGTCGAGGCCGGGTGGCAGCGGCTTGGGCGTGGGCTGCTTCGGGCGCTCGGTGCGATGAGGCTTCGGGGTCTTGTCAGGCCGCTCGGTCTCGTGGGGAGCAGGCGTGATGTCCGGAGTGGGCTCGGGCGTGGCCTCCGGGGTCGGCTCAGGCGTGGGCTCGGGGGTCGGCTCAGGCGTGGGCCTGGGAGTCGGCTCGGCGCAGGCGCCGATCGAGTCCTCCCAGTTGAAGCTCCAGGAAGGGTCGCCGTCGTTGGGATCCAGGCCGTTGTCATCGTCCCACGCGCGCACCTCGACACGGGCCGTGTGACCGTCATACGGGCTGCCGATGTCGAACGACCGATTGAACGCCGTGCCAAAGCCGTTCTCGTAGATGAGGTCGCCGTCCACGAACACGCGAATGGTGTTCGCCTCGCCGGCCGGTGGCTCCCTGTAGTACGACAGGTCAACAACCAAGCCATCGCAGTCGAGGCGCAGGCGATAGTCATGTGCGCTGACCGCCGCGGGGGCGACCACACACAACGCGGCCGCGAGCACTCCGACAGCGGCGAGTCTGTGTCTCATGGGTCTCCTTCACATGAGTGGCCCGGGAGTTCATTCACTGAGGCCTGCGTCGCCCGGTTCGACGAGTACTGGATGCGACCCGTCCGAGGTGCCCTGACGCTCCCCGTGACCCCCTTTGAGCGCTCGTGGTCGATGCCGCTGGGCGGTCGCAGTATACGTTAGTACCGTGGCCCCTATGACCAATGGCCCGAGCATGCCGGTGCCGCACGGATGACGCAAGTGCCTCGTGCATGTCAGCGGTGAGCACGCGCACCAGCTCCATCCGCAGGGTCGTGCCCAGTGCTCACACCGCCTCGCAGCAGGGGATGCCGAGGGGCACGGGGCCCGCCATCGGGCCGCTAGGAAGGGCAGGGCTACCCGACCACCGCCACGCGACGAGTCATCATGGCCGAGAGGCTACAGACTCCAAAGTCTGACGCCGTCGGGTGCGTCCTGAGGCGCGAGCACAGCCTTGACGTCGATGACCACGCCTCCCGGGCGGAGCCGAGAGAACAGGTCCGCTGGGCCTGCCCGCAGGTATGCGTCATGCGCAACCGCGAGCACGAGCGCGTCAAGGTCCGTGAGATCCTGGAGCGAGGAGAGTGTCACGGCGTACTCGCGCAGCGCCTCGGAGGGCGATGCATGCGGATCGTGGACTAGGGCCTCGATACCGAAATGACGCAACTCGCGAAGGATGTCCGGGACCCGGCTGTTGCGCAGGTCCGTGACGTTCTCCTTGAAGGTCAGCCCCAGGACGCCGACCCGCGCGCCCTTGACCGGCCGGTTCGCGTCGATGAGCAGCTTCACCAGCCGCCCCGCGATGTGCTCGCCCATCCGGTCGTTGATGCGCCTGCCTGCGAGGATCACCTCCGGGTGATAGCCCAGCTCCTCGGCCTTGGTGGTCAAGTAGTAGGGGTCGACACCGATGCAGTGGCCACCCACGAGGCCCGGGGTGAAGCGGAGGAAGTTCCACTTGGTGCCTGCCGCCGCGAGGACGTCCGCGGTCCGGATGCCGATGCGGTCGAAGATGAGCGCGATCTCGTTCATGAGCGCGATGTTGATGTCGCGCTGCGTGTTCTCGATGACCTTCGCGGCCTCCGCGACCTTGATGGATGGCGCCCGGTGGACCCCTGCCTCGATGATGGCGCCATATGCCGCAGCGACCCGCTCGAGCGTCGCCGCGTCATCCCCAGCGACCACCTTGACGATGCGCTCGAGCGTATGCTCATGGTCGCCAGGGTTGATGCGCTCGGGCGAGTACCCGAGATGGAAGTCAATCCCCGCGCTCAATCCGGATTCCCGCGCGAGGATGGGGCCGCAGATCTCCTCGGTCACGCCCGGGTACACGGTCGACTCGTAGACCACGACGGCGCCGGTGCCAAGCACCCGGCCGACGGTCTCCGATGCCCGCATGACGGGCGTCAGGTCCGGTCGGTTGTCACTGTCCACCGGTGTGGGCACCGTGACCACGAAGAAGGTGACGCCACGCAGGTCGCTGGGGTCGGACGTGAACCGGAGGCTGGTTGTGGCGAGGGCGTCGCCCTGCTGCTCACCGGTCCGGTCGTGCCCCCGGCGCAGCTCCTCCACCTTCGTGGCGTCGATGTCGAACCCGATGGTGCCGGGGAAGCGACGCGCGAACGCCAAAGCCACCGGCAGCCCCACGTACCCCAGGCCCACCACCCCGACTCGCTCGTCCACATGTCCTCCATTGGGAATCGCCACGTCAATCCACCCCGCCGCTCGCCCGTGATGTCGTTGGTCCGCGCACGCCAACCCAGGTGTGCGGCGTACCCAGGTCGACGGTCCTGGCCGACATCGCGGCCATATCCGGGCCGCGTGAGTGCCGTGGGCCGCTGACGCGGGTTCCGTACCCGGGCGAGGCCCGCACAGGGTACACGGGTGGGTGCCCACGAGAGGGAAGTGGTGACAGGGTCCACCGCACTGGCGGCCGGACGGGATGTGTCCGTTCGGGGACTGCGCTATGGTACCCGGCGCCGGTTCCGCCGATGCCGAGCCGGCTCGACACGCCCGCACACCCAGCCAGAGGTCCCTGAGCCATCACCTCCTCGCCAGCGGTCACGTTCTCCCGTGACGTCCTCAACATCGACGCCGCCGCGGAAGTCACCCGGATCGAGGCGATGCTTCGTGCGCAGGTCCTAGACG
>DAOTUX010000023.1:0-3494 GCA_034436475.1 Chloroflexota bacterium
CCCACCCCCTCATCCGCCTGCGCATCGACCAGGCGCTGGAGCTCGCGGCCGAGCAGGGCGTGCCGTTCGCGGTCATCGAGGCCATCAAGCTCATCGAGTCCGAGGACCTCGCGAGACGATGCGACGAGATCTGGCTCGTGGACTGCTCGCCGGCCATCCAGCGCGAGCGCATCATCGACCGGGGCATGGGCGAGCTGGACATGGACCGGCGGCTCGCCGTCCAGGCGGGGATCCGGGAGCGGGCGCGCGCGAAGGCGGACCGCGTCATCGACACGGGCGTGCCCATGGAGCAGCTCCAGGCGGCCGTCGAGGAGGCCCTCGCCGATGCCTTGGCGGACAAGCTGGACATCCTGCCCCTCAAGAAGCAGCTGCGCTGACACAGCCGCCGCCTCCGACGCGTGCGGGTGTGGCGGCGCCCCGAGTCGAGGCCACTCAGCGAGCCGAGGCCGCTCAGGAGGGTGGCCGAAGCGCAGGGAACATGGGGAAGTGGCGGACGTTCGCGGTTCGCATCGTCCAACCACGCGGCACAACCACGAGCGCCACGCCCGACGCCCCACGACCCCCACGCCACGACCCCCACGCCACGCGCCAACGGCACGCGCCACACGTCACACGCCGGACCGGGCACAATCAGCGGCCCTGGTGCGGTTCATCCACAGCGCCGATCTCCGGCCCGTGGAGCTGCCTGAAGGGGACGAGGCGGCCTTCCAGCGTCTCATCGAGCGCACGGTGGCGGACCCCGACGTCTCCGGCTTGCTTCGTCGTCACGAGCGATTACGGGGATGCCCGCACCGCCGACGCGTTCTTGGCCGGGCTCCTGTGGGGCTACTGCGACCCGGATGCGACCGATACCGCCAACGGCGGCGTCCCGGGCCGACTGGCGCCCACGGCCCGACTGACCGCGCGTCCCGAGAGCGGCACCACCGGGGTCCGCCGCGCGGACATCGAGCGGCTGCTCATCGACGTGGCGCCGCTGGGGGTGCAACCCACCTGCAAGCGGTTCCGGGACCGGAGCGGGTGACCACGACCCGTTCTCGTGGGGCGCCTTCGCCGCGGTCCCCTGCGCGCCGCGCATGGGGAACATCGAGCAATTCGCGATGTTCGCGTTCCCCGACCAGCGTGACCTCGACGCCTACTTCGACGAGCAGATCGGCGGCATCCGGGAGAACGGCGGTCGCGGCAGTTGCCTGAGCGGCTACCAGGAGGACACGTGAGCCCACGGCCGCATGTTCTGCTGGATCTCCCGCACGGGCACCAAGAAAGCGCACATCCGCTGGACCGACGAGCGCCTGGGGATCCTGGGTCTGCTCGATGCCGACGACCGGGACCTCGAGGGCCTGAGCTCGGGTGGTGGGGCCAGGTCGGGGGCTGAGCTCGGCCACGGAGTCGCCAGTTGCCCTTGAGAGCAGGATGCTATCGTGATAGCATCCGGTGATGGCGCAGTTGCTCATCCGGCGGATCGAGGAGGACGTCAAGCAGCGGCTCCTCGCCCGCGCGCGTCGGCATGGCCGCAGCACGGAGGAGGAAGTCCGCGAGATCCTCCGTGCGGCCGTGCGGGACGAGTACGAGCTGCCGGTCGGGCTAGGGACGCGCATCGCCGAGCGGTTCGCCGAGTACGGGTTGGACGAGGACGTCCCCGAGCTCCGCGGCTCACCCGTGCGTCCCGCCGACCTCGATCAGTGATCATCCTCGACACGAACGTCATCTCGGCGCTCATGCGTCGTCGGCCCGACCCGCCGGTGCGCGACTGGCTCGACCGACAACCAGGCGAGTCGGTCTGGACCACATCGATCACGGTGCTCGAGGTGCGTACCGGGCTCGAGTCGCTCGACCCCGGCGATCGACGGATGGCGCTGGAGCAGGCGTTCGACGCGCTCCTTCGGTCGGACCTGGAGGAACGCATCCTGGCCTTCGATGTGCCTGCGGCGAACGCGGCCGGGGCGATCGCGGGCGCACGGCGTCGGGCTGGCCGGACCATCGAGGTCCGGGACATCCAGATCGCCGGCATTGCCATGGTCCGACACGCCATCCTCGCGACCCGCAACACCCGTCACTTCGAGGGACTGGGCCTGCCCTTGGTGGACCCATGGGACGAGCGCGCGCCACCGACGCACGGCTCGAGCGCCAGCGGCAGCCCGGGCCGGAGCTCGTAGCCCCGACCGGGCCGGCCCCGCGCCTCATGCCCTGGGAGGTGCCGGCGCGGCCAACGCGAGCGAGACGACCGTAGTGCCCGAACGGCCCGCGTCCGAAGGAGGGCGCGTAGTCCACGTAGCAGGACTCCGCCCCGGCCTCCTCGATCATGGCCCTGGCCCATCGGTCGATGTCGAGCAGGTCCGTACCCACGGTGCTGCGTCCCTTGAGCGCGTGCAGGATGTCACCGACCAGGGCACCCGTCTCCCGGGCCTGGGCCAGGTGGCGGGTGCTCAGGATCTCGATCACGCGGCCCTCATCGCTCGCGGATGAGGCGGATCTCGACGCCCACGTCCACGCCCGTCCATGCACGGTCCGCTGTCAGGGCGGGCACGCCGCGGCTCCCAGCGAGGTCCAGGCAGGCGCGGTCGGCGATGGACAGGCCGCTGTCACGCGTCGCGGGACGGAGCCGGGCGATGCCGATCGCCTCGTGGGTCCCGACCGCGACGACCTCGATCCCCAACGTCTCGATCGCAGGCCAGGTCTCGTCGACCGAGGCGCCCGCGTCCGTGAGCTTGGACAGCACCTCCGCGACGCTCAGCGCGCTCATGGCCGCTCCGCCCTCGAGCGCGCCCACCACGGCGTCCGAGCCGGGTTCACCGAGCAGGTACGCCAGGAGCGCGGATGCGTCGACGACCATCACGCTCCGGCGCCCGGCCCGCGAGCCGACTCCCGGCGCGCAGCGTCGCGACGCTCGGCCAGCAGCTCGCCGACCAGGTCGCGCCCCGGTGCCAGCCTCGCGAACATGCCCCGTCCCGCCAGCGCGGCCTGACGACGGCTCGTCAGCCGGAGGCCATCATCCTCGAGCGTGACGAACAGCTCGTCGCCCACCTGGAGGCCCGCGGCCCGTCGCACGTCGGCGGGCAGCACGAGCCGGCCGCGATCGCCGAGACGTACCACAACGCCACTCGTGTGGGAAGAAGCCGTATCGTGGGACATGGTGGCCACCATACCACGAACGGTCGGCGGGTCACCCCACGGACACGAGGTCCAGCACGAGCGTCGAGAACGTCACGGCCTGCTCCGTGGTCAGCCGCGTGAGCACGCCGCTCGATGGGTCGTAGGTGCCGGTGACCGCGATCCCCGGTGCCTGGGTGCGGAGGGTGACGCCCCCGGCCGGGTCCACGGTCTCGACGGCCAGGCGGACACCCGTGGTCGGGTCGTCGTCCAGCACGTCGCCCGCGGACATGTCGGCGAGCGCCGCCGGGTCGTACCAGTAGCCGCCGGCCACGCCATTGGCGCCCACACCCGCGCTCTCCTGGAGGTAGCCCTGGAGGTTCGTGGCGGTCCGGACCCGATAGGTC
>DAOTUX010000024.1:0-3127 GCA_034436475.1 Chloroflexota bacterium
GGGCGGCGGGCGGCTCACGGGCGCGGCCTTCGACGAGGGCACGTATGTCGCGCCCACGGTGTTCGACCGCGCGACGCCCGGCATGTCCATCGTCCGCGAGGAGGTCTTCGGCCCGGTCGTCGCGGTCATCCCGTTCGACGACGAGGACGATGCGGTCCGCCTCGCCAACGACTCGCCCTATGGGCTGTCGGGGTCGGTATGGTCGCGGGACATCGGTCGAGCGCTCCGCGTGGCCAAGGGCATCCGGTCGGGCGTCATCTCGGTCAACTGCAACAGCTCGGTGCATACCCAGGCCCCGTTCGGGGGCATGAAGCAGTCCGGCCTGGGCCGCGAGCTCGGGATGCACGCGCTCGACGAGTACACCGAGCTCAAGAACGTCTATGTCGACCTGACCTGAGCCCGCCGCCAGACGGGGCCGGGTCAGTCGCGGAACAGCGGCTGCGTCCAGGCGGTCAGGCCATCGGAGTCATCGACACGTGCCCGCACGTATCGGTCCCCGTCCCGGAGCCGGTAGCGCGCGCTCAGCCCCTCCTGGACGTCGAGCACCCGGCCATCCACCCCGATGAACGAGGTCCGGTAGTGCAGCTCCCACTGCTGCTCGATGTCGATCGCCAGCTCGCCTCCTGCCGCATGGACCTCCCCCAGCGTCACCCCGGTCGTGGCGTAGCACAGGCCCGCGTCCAGGGCCGCCAGCAGCTCGGCGGGGTCGGCGCGCTCGGCGCGCACCATCATCCAGGCACGACCCGGGTTCGAGTACGGCCGCCCCCAGACCTTGAAATGATGCGCGTCGTCCACGGCCACGCCGAGCATCCGATGGTCGGCGCTCAGGAGCGCGTCCCATGTCACCTCCATGGCCGGGAAGCCGGGTCGGCCGCCCAGGTTGTTGACCTCCGGACCGGCGTTGTGAATCTCGAACAGCCGCACGTCGCGCAGCGCGGCCAGGTCCTCCGGCCGCACCCGCCATCGGAAGTTGGGGTGGTTGACCGATGGCACGCCACCCTGGGCACGGACGTTGTCCACGTTGCCCTGGATGGTGGCCACGACCGTGTCCGCGAAGGTCGGCGCGATGCGCTCCCTGATGCCCAGGCCGTTGACGTGGATGTCGCCCGACGAGATCTCCTCGCCCGGGATGAGCGTCATGGGCCCGGCCGCATCCCGGAGGCCCGCGGGGTCGGTGAGCACGTCATGGTCCGTGACGACCAGGAAGTCATAGCCCGCGTCGCGGTACCACGAGACGACCACGTCGGGTGGCGAGTCGCCGTCGCTGTTCGTCGTGTGCGTGTGGAGATTGCCCCGGTACCAACGCGCGGTCATCCCGCCTCCCCTTCCTCGACCAGCGAGCCGGCCATCGACTCGCCCGCACCCACCACCATCACCGAGCCGGCCGGGAGGGCCACGGTCACGGCCTGCCCGGGCTCTGGCGGCACCATCCCGGGTCGATTGAACACGTCGAACAGCAGGTCGCCTCCCCCCCCGTCCAGCGCCAGACGCGTCCGGATGACCGGACCCAGGAACTGGACGTCGCGGATGGTGCCCGTGAGCCGCGGTCGCTGGCCCTCCGGGGTCGCGAGCTCGATCGCCTCGGGCCGGATGGACATCGTGACCTCCGACCCGTCCGGATGGGCGCCCAGGGGGCGACCCAGCTCGATGGCCTGGGCGCCCACGGCGATCCTGCCCCTCGTCGCGTCCGTGACGCGGCCCGCGAGCACGCTCAGCTGACCCACGAACCGGGCCACGAAGGGGGTGGTGGGGCTGCCGTAGACCTCGGCGGGCGACCCGACCTGCTCCACCCGCCCCTCGCTCATGACCACGATGGTGTCCGACAGGGAGAGCGCCTCCTCCTGGTCGTGGGTCACGTACACCGTGGTGATGCCCAGGTGCCGCTGGATCGACCGGATCTCCTGGCGGAGCGCGACCCGGATCTTGGCGTCCAGGGCGGAGAGCGGCTCGTCCAGCAGCAGCACCCGAGGCTCGATGGCGAGCGCGCGGGCGAGCGCCACGCGCTGCTGCATGCCACCCGACAGCTCGTAGGGGTACTGGCCGCCCTTGCCCGTGAGGTGGATGAGGTCCAGCATCTCCGCCACCTTGCGCCGGATGGCGTCCTTGGCCGCGTGTCGGACGCGCAGGCCGAAGCCGATGTTGTCGGCCACGGTCATGTTGGGGAACAGCGCGTACGACTGGAACACCATGCCCACGTTGCGGGCATTGGGCGAGGTCCGGCTGACGTCCTGGCCGTCGATGCGGATGGTGCCCGCCGTGGGCAGCTCGAAGCCCGCGATCATGCGCAGCGTCGTGGTCTTGCCGCAGCCGGAGGGCCCCAGGAACGAGACGAACGCGCCCTTGGGAACGTCCAGGTCGAAGCCCTCGACCGCCACGTGGCTGGGGAACTCCTTGCGCACCCCCTCCAGCGTCAGAAAGCCCATCGGCATCCCCTCCTACTTGACCGCCACGACGGTGACGCGCCCACGCGAGCGGCGCCCGATGAGCGCGATCGCGCCCATGGCCAGCCACGTCAGGCCGAAGCTGATGAGGCTGACCGCGGCCGGCTCGAAGGTCCTGTCCCGACCCAGCAACGAGAGGTACGGCCCGAACGCGGGCCGGAACAGGAAGTTGGCGATGGTGTACTCGCCCATGACGATGGCGAAGGTCAGGAACGCGCCGCTCATCACGGCCAGCCGCACGTTGGGCAGGATGACCCGGACGATGATGGTCGGCCAGCCGGCGCCCAGGCTCTGGGCGGCCTCCGTCAGCGTCCGGATGTCGATGGCGCGCAGCCCAGTGTCCACGGACCGGTACATGTACGGCAGCGACAGCACGACGTACGCGGCCACCAGCAGGAACGTGCTGCCCGCGTCGGTCGCGGTGAGCGCGATGGGCTTGCGGCTGTACAGGGACACGAGGCCGAACACCAGGACCACGGGTGGCACCACGAACGGCAGCAGCGTGACGAACTCGACGATCGGTCGCAGCCGGGGCACCTTGAGCCGGACCCAGTAGGCGGTGGGCACGATGAGCACGACCGATCCCAAGATGGTCAGCACGGCGCAGCAGGCGGAGTACACGAGGCCAGACCAGAACCGGGGGTCGTCGAACGTGTTGGTGTAGGCCTTGAACGGGACCCGCGTGC
>DAOTUX010000025.1:0-5024 GCA_034436475.1 Chloroflexota bacterium
CCTCGCCGCGGGTGTCCCCGATCACGCCCGGTGGCGTGCGCGCAGCATCGCACGGCCGTGCACTGCGCCTCGCGGCGCACGCTCCGCCGCGCCCGTGATTGGAGCGGCGGTGCCCGCCCAGGACCGCGCCCGATGCGACCCATGGCCGAGACGGATGGCCGATGTGCTGGTGTCGTCCGTCCTCGATGCTAGACTCGGCCGAGATCGCCAGGGGCGTCGACCCGGGTCCGCGGCGACCCGCCGGGCCGTCCCGTCGGATCCCATCGCATCGGTTCGCCCAGGAGACCTGACACCCCGTGGACGACCTTGCCCCCGCCTCGTCGGACGACGTAGCCGCTATCGGTGCGGACCCTCTGGATGAGCGCGAGCCCGCTGCCCCCCCGGCGACCGGCGCCCGTCCCCCGACCGGCCCCGAGCCTGCGACCGCCGGTCCGCCGAACCCCCCGACCGGCCCCGAGCCTGCGACCGCCGATCCCGGGAGCCCCCCGACCGCCCCAGACCATCGGTCTGCTGCCGATCGCGAGCGCATCGACTTCGAGCGCGCTCGAGACAAGGCCCTCGTCGAGGTCGCGCTCGGAGGCGATCTCGATGCCTTCAACAGGCTCGTGGAGTTCCACCAGGACCACCTGTTCGGGGTCGCGTTCCGGGTCGTCGGGGACAGGGAGACCGCGGCCGACGCCGTCCAGGAGGCGTTCCTGTCCGCGTATCGGAATCTGTCGCGGTTCCGGGGCGACTCGTTCCGCAGCTGGTTGACCCGCATCGCAGTCAACGCCGCGACTGACGTCCTGCGCAGCCGCAAGCGTCGTCCGGCCGACCCGTTCCCCGAGTGGGAGGACGAGACCTGGCAGCCGCCCGCCGACGAGGCCGAGGGCCCCGAGCAGCGCGCCATCGTTCGGCAGCGGAGCAGGACCATCGCGGAGGCGCTGGGGCAGATCACGGACGACCAGCGTGTCGCCATCGTGCTGTTCGATGTGGAGGGCTATGACTACCAGGAGATCGCGGAGATGACGGGGGTGTCGCTGGGCACCGTCAAGTCACGCATCCACCGGGGGCGCCTCGCGCTGCGGGACCTGCTCGTGGACCACATGGAGCTCCTCCGTGGCTGACCGGGAACCCAGCGGGCCCATCGAGCGTCTGGCCGCCGTGCGCCCAGACACCCACCTCACGCCCGACCACGCCGGACACGACCGATGGCTCGTCGTCCGCGCGACCACCGACCCCGCCGACCTGTCCCCCCTGGAGAGCTCCCAGGCGCGTGCGCTGCTGGCCGCCTGCCCGGCGTGCGCGTCGCTCGCGGCCGACCTCACGGTCATCGGCAGGGTCACGGCTACCTCGGTGGTGCCCCCGCGACCACGTGACTTCCGACTGACCACCGAGCAGGCAGCGTCCGCCCGGGGTGGCGTCCTCGATCGCCTGCGACGCTGGCTGGGGTCCCCCGGTGCGTTCGCCGTGCGCCCGCTGGCGGGGGCCACGCTCGTCCTCGGACTGATGCTGGTGGTGGTGACCCCGTCCCTGCGACCGACCGTGACCACCACGGGTGACGGCGGCACGCGCGAGGCCCATGCGGCGGGCCTCCAGAGCCCTGCCGTCGGGACCACGAGCACCCATGCGGCAGGCGGCCCCGAGGTCGACTCGCAGGCGGGTGATGCGCAACTGACGGCGGCCGATGCGTCTGCCACCCCCACGCAGGTCGCCAAGTCCACGCCGCACGCCGATGACCCAGACGGGACGGACCCGGAGATCGCGCCTGTGCCAGGCGCCAGCGAGGAACCGGGCGACCGCTCAGGCGTCACGATGCTCCGGATGGCATCACCGTCACCGTCGGCACAGGAGGGCACGACGACCGTGGAGGCCGTGGAGACCGCGGAGCCGGCCAACGATGGCGCGCCGAACGGGCCGGTGCCGGACGGTGCGACCGCAGGTGGTGCCGCGTCGCCGCCGATGGACAACACCACGTACGCGCTGACCCTGCTGGGGGTCGTGCTGGCGGGGGTCGGGCTGATGGTCCTCCTGCTCAGTTGGCTCGCTCGGCGCTGGCAGGACCCGCTCCTGCGCTGATCGCATCCCGGACCTGATCGCATCGCGGGTGGGGCCAGTGGGGCCGGTCGGTCGGCGAGGGCCTGTGGGAACCAGCGCCGCATCGCGGGCGCCAACTACCGCTGAGCGGTCGCAGGCCGCGATCTCCCAGCGACCGGACCGGACCTGCACGAGCGAGGGCAGCAGGAGGCTCGCACGGCACAACCACCTCAGCCACCACCGCACGGCTGGGCTGTCGGGCCCCGCCGGGATGTCGGGCCCCGCCGGGCTGTCGGGCCCCGCGACCCTTGGCGACCCGTCCAGGGCGTCGAGCACGAACCGTCGGATGAGTGGCGCCAGCTGCCGCGCGAAGGTCGCCGTGAGGTGGCTCTTGTCACGCCACAGCAGGGTGCGGCCGATGACCAGCGGGCAGGGGTCGTAGGGACACACGGTCGTGGCTGGTGAGCGGAACAGTGCGCCGTTCGCCTTCGCGGCCGCCTCCTCGGCCCTGTCGCGCTGGGCGCCCCATGACATGCGCCTCGAGCGCTGGCACGCGGAGATGTCACGGGGGTTCCTGGTGAGGCATCTGGGGATGGCGCGACCCGGCGCTGGCGCGTCCCCGAGCACCAGGAGCCGGAGGTCATCCGGCATGGCCCTGAGCGTCCGACCGAGACCGGCGCGCCAAGCCGCGTCAGCGGCGGCCTTGGGAAGGTCCCGGCCCCGGGCGCCCATGAGATCGTATCCCCGGGAGTTGGCGACGATCACCAGGTCCTGAGGATGCCTGCGGATCCAGTTGAGGGCGTCGGAGCGCCAGGCGTCGCAGCTCGGGCGGTCCGCGACCGGCCCGTCGTCGTTGTAGCGCACGTCCGCCGAGGGGCACGCCGACTTGGTGATGGACGTGACGCGCCAGTGGTTGGCCCGAGCCGTGCGATCGAGTGCCGGCAGCCACTGGAGCGCGTGCGAGTCGCCGAAGAGGGTGACGCGCACCCTCCCGCGTGGGTCGCCGAACACGCAGGGCTGGACGGTCCGGCTGGAGCCGCCGCTGTGGCATCCGTTCCGATACGCCACCGGGAGGTCCTCTGAGGCCCCTGACAGTGACGGACGCAGACCGGCCGGTAGCCCTCGCCGGTCCTGCTCGCTGCCGTCGGGGCGCCCGTCCTCATCGGTGTCCTCGCGCCAGTCCCGGGTTCCATCACCGTCCGTGTCGGCACGCGATGGCGCGGTCCGGAAGCGCTGCTCGCCGAGGTTGCTCAGCCCGTCGTGGTCGGGGTCCTCGGCCGCGTCCAGCAAGCCGTCCCTGTCCGAGTCGGCGTCGCGGGCGCTCGTGACGCCCCACCGCTGCTCCCAGCCGTCGCGGAGGCCGTCCTGGTCCCGGTCACGTGACGCCGCCGACGCTGGGGCGATGGAGGTCGGCCCTAAGGCGACCAGCAGCCACGTGACCAGCCTGACGCGTTGTCGAGCCATCAGCAACCTCGACTGCACCGCCGCCAAGGACCGCCGCCATGGACCTCCGCTTTACGGCGGTCCGTTCAGGGCATCGAGCACGAGCCTTCGGATCATGGGCGCCAACTGGCGCGAGAAGGTCGCCGTGATGTGGCTCTTGTCCCGCCACATCATGACCTTGCCCATGATGAGTGGGCAAGGGTCATAGGAACAGACCGAGTCGATGGGCGACCCGAACGTGGCGCCGTGCTCGCTGGCAGCCCGTCGCTCGGCAGCGGCGCGACCCGGCATCAGCGAGTCGGACCTGGAGCGCTGGCATGCCGAGATGTTCGTGGCATGCGCGCGGAGACAGGCCGGCACGTTGCGACCCGGCACCGGGGTGTCGCCCAGGACCAGCAGCCTCGCTCCCGACAGCATGGCGTCGAGGGTGCGACCCAGGCCCTGCTCCCAAGCCGCGTTGGCGGCGGCCAGGGTCAGCCGTCTGCCGCGGCTGTCGAGCAGCTTGTAGCCTCGCGAGTTGGCCACGATCACCAGGTCCTGACGATGGGACCTGATCCAGCGCTCCGCGCGGGAGCGCCAGGTCCGACAGCTCGCCGCGTCGCCCGACAGCGACTTGTGGTCGTAGCGCACGTTCACCGCCGGGCAGGCGGACTTGGTGAGCGAGATCACACGCCAACCCTGTGACCTGGCGACCTTCTCGAGTGCCGGCAGCCACTGCAGCGCGTGCGAGTCCCCGAAGAGCGTGATGCGCACGGTCCCCTTGGTGCTCCCGAACACGCACGGATGGATGTACGCGTCATAGGGCTTGGTGTGACAGCCAGCCCGACTCCGCAGCGGCAGGTCGCGCAACGCCGTCCGAAGGCTCGGTCGAAGGCCGGCGGGGATGCGTCGGCGATCCTGCTCCCGGCCATCCCGGCGGCCGTTCCGGTCGCTGTCCTCGCGCCAGTCGCTGGTCCCGTCATCGTCCGTGTCCGCGTCCGTGGGCGACGTCCGGAAGCGCTGCTCGCCGAGGTTGCTCAGGCCGTCACCGTCGGGGTCCTCGGCAGCGTCGAGGATGCCGTCGTTGTCCGAGTCGCGATCGCGGGCGCTGGTGATGCCCCAGCGCTGCTCCCAGGCGTCCTTCAGGCCGTCACCGTCGCGGTCGGGCGATGCGGCGGACGCCGACGCACCCGGCCACACGCACAGGGCGAGGGCCAGGGACATCAGCAGGCGGGCACGTGCCTGTCGAGTCATGGGCCGCCAACTGTACGACGGATCGGCGCCGCAGGTGCCGCATGCGTGTGGTGCCCGGGCCCGATCGCCGCATCCGACGACCCGATCGCCGCATTGCACCACCCGAGCGCCGCATTGCACCATCTGATCGCCGCATCCGACCACCTGATTCCCGCCGCGACCACCTGATCCCCGCATCCGATAACCCGATCGCCGCATCCCACGACCCGATCGCCGCATCCGATAACCCGATCGCCGCATCCCACCGCCGCGATAACCCAATCGCCGCATCCCACCGCCGCGACGACCCGATCGCCGCATCCGACGACCCGATCGCCGCATTGCACCACCCG
>DAOTUX010000026.1:0-6060 GCA_034436475.1 Chloroflexota bacterium
CCCTGCCGCGCCGTCATTCGGGACCCTTGTCCCGGGAACGGTTCCGGGAACGGTAGCACACGCGCTGGGCACGGCCGGAGGCCTCCGTGGACATCAGGACGCGCGGTCCGCATACTGATCCCCGTTGTTGGCCAGCGATTGGGCTGGTGCCATGTCGCCTGGGAGGTCCGATTGCCGTCGACGAAGGTGCCGGCAGGCCGAGCGGCCGGGGTCGTCGCGCCCGCGGCGCGTGGCGCATACGACGTCGCGGTCCTCCAGAAGGCGCTCGACGTCCTCGAGGTCCTCGCCGACCGCAATGATATCGGGCTGACCGAGCTCAGCTCGGAGACGGGTGTGAGCAAGGCATCGACTTTCCGCGTCCTGTCGACGCTGGAGGCCCGCGGCTTTGTCTCGAAGGACCCGGTGACGCGGAAGTACTCCGCGGGCGTGAGGCTGATCGCCCTGAGTTGCGCCGTCGTGGAGCGCCTTGACCTCGTCACGGCCGCCCGGCCGCTCGCGGTCGAGCTGCAGGCCTCCTTCGATGAGTCGGTGAATGTCGGGATTGTGGCCGGTCACGAGGTCCTCTATGTGGACATCGTCGAGAGCGACCGGGGTCTCCGCATGGCGGCCAAGGTCGGGGCCCGCCACCCGATCCACAGCACGGCCCTGGGCAAGGCCATCTTGTCGGCCATGCCCCCTGATCAGGCCCGCGCCCTCCTCGGTGGATACCGCCGCACGCAGATGACCCCGAACACCCTCGTCGGCCTCGATGCACTGCTGTCTGACGTGGCGGCGAGCGCGAGCCGCGGTTACAGCATCGACGACGAGGAGAACGAGGTGGGGGCGCGCTGCATCGGGGCGGCCATCAGGGACTTCCGCGGTCAGCCGATCGGGGCCATCAGCGTATCGGGACCGGCCGCCAGGATCCCGCTCGAGAGGGTACAGGCGATCGGCGCGCGCGTGGTAGAGGCGGCCGCCAAGGTCGAGGAGGGCCTCGGCTACGCCCGGGCCCGGGCCGAGGTGCCGTGATCGCGACGCAGGGCCTGCCCGGCCATGCCTGCGCGTGCCAGCGACCGAGCAGGCCGGCGACAGCCGGTGATGGCGCCCTGACGACCTGAGCGAAGGGGTGCGAGTCACGCACCCGCGGCCGGCGCCCTCGCGTTTGACGTCCCGGCCACACACAGGGCACCATGCACTGCAGCGACTGGAAACGGTACCGACGCGGCATGGGCAAACGCCGCCACGCACCGCAGCGCGCCATTCGGCGCGTGGAACGACGTGCCCGACCAAACCGATGTCGGGAGAGGAGAGAGGCGACATGACAGGAACCGCGGACGGCGACCGACGCGTCGGCTGGTACCGCCAGATGTGGACCATCCGCCTGTTCGAGGACAAGGTCCAGGAGCTGTTCATGACAGGCCTCATCCAGGGCACGACGCACCTGTGCCAGGGCCAGGAGGCGGTGTCGGTGGGCGCCATCGGCGCGATGCGGCCGGGCGACGTCCAGACGAACACGTATCGCGGCCATGGGGAGGCCCTCGCGCTCGGCATGACCCCCGAGACCGCGTTCGCGGAGTTGATGGGCCGCTCGGCGGGCGGCTCCAAGGGCGTGGGTGGCTCGATGCACTTCATCGACACCTCGCTGGGCAACATCGGCGCCAACGCGATCGTGGGCGCGGGCCTGCCCATCGCGGTCGGTGCGGCACTCTCCTTCAAGCTCCAGGGCAAGCCGCACGGCGCGCTGACGTTCTTCGGGGACGGCGCCACCAACATCGGCACCTTCCATGAGGCGCTCAACATGGCGGCCGTCTGGAAGGCCCCCGTGGTGTTCATCATCACCAACAACCTGTACGGCGAGTACAGCCCCCAGATGACCACCACGTCCACCAAGGACCTGGCACGGCGCGCGGACCCCTACGGGATGCCCGGCATCATCGTGGACGGGCAGGACGTGGACGCGGTGCATCGCGAGGTGGACGCGGCGCTCGGGCGCGCCAAGGCGGGCGAGGGGCCCAGCCTCCTGGAGATGAAGACCTATCGCTACCGGGGCCACTCCCGCACGGACCCGGCCAAGTACCGCGCACCCGGCGAGCTCGACGCGTGGAAGCAGCGTGACCCCATCGACATCCTGGGCGCGCGTCTCGCCGAGGAGGGCCTGCTGTCCGCGGACCAGCAGCGGCAGGTCCATGACGAGGCCCAGGCGGCCATCGACGCGGCAGCCGAGCGCGCCGCGCTGTCCCCCGTGCTCACTCTCGAGGAGACCCGGCAGTATGTCTACGCTGACTGAGGCCGCACCCACGACCGCCGAGACGGAGGCGGACGAGCTGACCTATCGCGAGGCTGTCAACGCGGCCCTCGAGGACGCCATGGCCGAGGACCCGGCCGTCATCCTGATGGGCGAGGACGTCAACGCCGACGGGGGCGTGTTCAAGACCAACTACGGCCTGCCGGACAGGTTCCCCGACCGGGTCATCCCCACGCCCATCTGCGAGAACGGGTTCGTGGGCGTCGCCCTGGGCATGTCCATCACCGGCCTGCGGCCCGTGGTCGAGATCATGTTCGCCGACTTCCTGCCCATGGCAGGCGACGCCATCGTCAACCAGCTGCCCAAGTACCGCTTCATGTCGGGGGGCCAGTTCACGGTCCCGGTCACGCTCCGGGCCATCGGCGGTGGCGGGGGCCGGTTCGGGACGCAGCACAGCGCCACCGCCGAGAGCTGGTACATGGCCCAGCCGGGCCTGCGTGTGGCGGCCGCGTCCTCGCCCCAGGCGGCCTACGAGCTGCTCCGCGCGGCCATCCGCAACGACGACCCCGTCCTGTTCCTCGAGCACAAGGCGCTGTATCCCCACAAGGGCCCCGTTCGCCGCGGCTCCGTCTCGGACATCGGCACCGCGCGGGTCGTTCGCGAAGGCAACGATGTGACCGTGGTGGGGACGCTGCACATGGTCGATCGCTCGCTCCGCGCCGCCGAGTCCCTGGCGGCCGAGGGCGTGTCCACCGAGGTCATCGACCTGCGCTGGATCCGACCCCTCGACCTGCCGACCATCGAGGCGTCCGTGCGCAGGACCGGCCGCCTCGTCATCGCCGAGGAGCAGTGGCACGAGGGTGGCTGGGGCGCGACCGTCATCAGCGAGCTGGTAAAGCGTGGTGTGGCCTTCCAGCGGCCGCCCATCGCGGTGAGCCTGCCGCATGACCTGCTCATCCCCTACAGCCCCACGCTCGAGGACGAGATGCTGCCATCGGTCGAGCGCATCGCAGCGGCCGTGCGGACGGCGACCGGGCGGTGACCGCTGCCGACCCAGTGGAGGTCGGGCGCGCCGCACCCGTGGGTCGCCCCGACCCGGAGCGGCCGGCCATCGACCGTGCGGCGCTGCGCATCGAGCGCATCGAGACCATCGCGCTCCGCGCGCCGCTGCGGCGGCGCTTCGTCGGCTCCGCGTACTCGATGATCAACCGGACCACCATCATCACGCGGCTGCACACCGCGGACGGGTTGGTCTCGGAGGTCTACAACGGCGACACGGATGACGAGCAACCGCTCATCGTGGGCATCATCCATGACGAGCTGGCGCCCCGGGTGCTGGGTCGGAGCGCCACCGATCCCGAGGGTGCCTGGCGGGCCATGGAGCCCTCCACCAACAACATCCTGCGTGACCGGGGTCTGGCGCTCCAGGCGATCGCGTGCGTGGACACCGCCATCTGGGACGTGTTCGCCAAGGCGGTCGGGCTGCCGGTCCATCGGCTGTGGGGCTCGGTCGCGGACTCGCTGCCCATGTCCGTCATCGGGGGCTACTACCATCTGGACCTGGACCAGACCCGGGAGCTCATCGCGGGCTACGCCGAGCGGTTCTCGGGGGTCAAGTTCAAGGTGGGTGGCCGCACCCCCGCCGAGGATGCCCAGCGCGTCCGGGTCGCCCGCGAGGCGGCCGGCCCGGAGTTCGCCATCATGGTCGACGCCAACCAGGGCTACGAGCGGGCGCAGGCGGTGGAGTTCGGGCGCCTCGCCGCGGACCTCGGCATCCGCTGGTTCGAGGAGCCCTGCCGCTGGACCAACGACCGGCGCTGGATGCGCGACGTGCGGCTCCAGACGGGCATCCCGGTGGCGGCGGGACAGAGCGAGGTGACGCTCCACGGGCTGCGCGACCTGGTCGCGGACGGCGCGATCGACGTCTCCAACTTCGATGCGTCCTGGGCTGGCGGGCCGACTGTGTGGCGCAAGGCCGCCGGGGTGTGCGCGGCGTATGGCGTGCAATTGGGGCACCACGAGGAGCCCCAAGTGTCAGCGCACCTGCTCGCGTCGGTGCCGGACCACACGTACGTGGAATGCTTCGATGAGGAGCGCGACCCGTTCTTCTGGGCGCTCAGCGACCTGTCCGCCTTCCTCCGGGACGGTCGCCTCCACCTGCCTGAGCGACCCGGCTTCGGCACCCATCTGGACTGGGACTACGTGGACCGGTACGCGGTGGACCGCCGCACCACCAGCGCCTGATCGGGTGAGCAGCCCCCAGCCGCTGCCCGGGGCCATGGGGGCGCCCCTCGCCGGGACACGCATCGTGGCCGTGGAGCAGTACGGGGCCGGCCCCTTCGGCACGATGTACCTCGCCGACCTCGGTGCGGAGGTCATCAAGGTGGAGGACCCCGGCATGGGCGGCGACGTCAGCCGGTACATCCCGCCTGGCCAGTCGGGCACCGACTCGCTGTTCTTCGAGGCCTTCAACCGGGGCAAGCGCTCGATCGCGCTCGATCTCAAGTCGGTCGCCGGTCGCGAGGTGTTCGAGCGACTGGTTGCGGGGGCGGACGCGGTGTTCAGCAACCTCCGGGGCGACCAGCCCGAGCGCCTGCGCATCACGTACCGGCATCTCGCGTCCGTCAACCCGCGCATCGTGTGCGTGGCGCTCACCGGGTATGGCAGCGCTCCCGGTCAGGCACTGCTGCCGGGCTATGACGCGCTCGTCCAGGCGGAGTCGGGGTGGGCGTCGCTGACGGGCGGTCCGGACGACCCACCCACAAAGAGCGGGCTGTCGCTCGCCGACTACATCTGTGGCCTGACGGCCATGATCGGCCTGCTGGCGGGGCTCCGCGACGCGGAGCGGACGGGCGTGGGTCGCGACGTGGACACGAACCTGTACGACAGCGCGCTCGCGATGCTGTCGTACCCCGCGACCTGGTTCCTGAGCTCGGGGTTCGAGACCCGCCGACTGCCGCTCTCGGCGCACCCGTCGGTGGTGCCGTTCCAGTTCTTCGCCACCGCGGACGGGCATGTGGCCGTGGCGTGTCCCAAGGAGCGCTTCTTCGTGGACCTGGTCAGGGCGATGGGCCTGCCGGAGCTCGCGTCGGACGAGCGGTTCGCGTCGTTCGTGGCCCGCGGCCAGCACCGGGACGAGGTGCTGGGACGGTTGGCCGCCCGCTTCTCCGAGCGGGCCACCGCCGAGTGGCTGGAGGTGCTGCGCGGCGTGGTGCCCATCGCCCCGGTGCGGTCGATGGCCGAGGCGCTCGACGTGGACGAGCTCACCGAGCGGGGCATGCTCGCGGAGTACCAGGACGAGACCTTCGGTCGGGTGCGATCGGTGGGGCTGCCGCTCCATGTGGGCGGGTTCGAGCCCAGCTATCGGCCGGGGCCCTCGTTGGGCCAGGACACCGAGGCGATCCTTGCCGAGCTGGGGTTCGCCGAGGCGGACGTCACGCGCCTGCGCGCGGCCGGCGCGTTCGGAGGGCAGGGCGGGGCGGCCGGGGGGCCGTCCGGCGCCGGGGAGGCGTCCGCGCCCTGATCCTGGGTGCCGTCGCGGGTGGCAGGGCTGGCTGCGCACACGTTGAGCGCTGTGACGGGCGAGCCCACCGGCGGAGCGCCTTGGGACGCTCGGAGCACGCCTCGCGGAGCACGCCGCCGGTCGTTGTCCGAGTTCCGTGCGGGCGCTTCGCGCGATCGCCCGCCCAGAAGGTGCCAGAGCGCGTCGCGAACGCGTCGCGCGGCCCAGACCCGGCTGCTCGTCGGGCGCAATGACCACCCGGTGCGCGATCGTCGGGGCGGATCGCGGGCCGCGCCCGTCCCGATGGCCTCCTGTGCCGTCGCGACCACGGGCC
>DAOTUX010000027.1:0-10033 GCA_034436475.1 Chloroflexota bacterium
CGCTGGCACTCGTGGAGTCCGGGATGCCGCCCGAAGATCTGGCCGTCTGGTCCCGCTTGACGGATGGCAGACGCTTCCTGGTCACGCACGGGATCTTCCTGCTGGACACGGCTGAGGCCGCTGCTGGCATCCCCGCCAAGCCTCGCGGACCCATGCCACCCCGGGTGAGGCGCGAGATCGAGGAGGGACTCCGGGACGCGGACGGCTATCTCCTGAAGCCACGCCGTCGGTAGCCCGAGTCCGCTCACGCGGCGGGCTCCAGTCGCTGGCCCTGGCGCAGCAGCTCGGCGATGGAGTAGTTGACCGAGGTCGCGGCATCTTCCGGCTTCAGGCGGAAGGGTGAGCGCAGGTAGACGGGCGTGTCCGCCGCATCGTCCGGATGGACCGCGACGAGCGCCAGGACCCACGACTCCGGGACGTTGAACGACTTCATGATCTCGCCGCGGGTCACGGTGACCTCCGTCGCCCCATGCGCCCGGCCCTTGACCTCGATGAACCGGAGACGACCGTCCTGCGCGCGCGACTCGATGTCATAGCCCAGCCTCTGCGCGGAGACGTCCCTCGGCGATCGGCCGGCTTCCCGCTCCGCGGCCATCACGGCGTCCATGGCGATGCGCTCGACGCGCCTGGTCTCCCGGGCGAAGCGGTCCGGCTCGTCTGCGCCCTCATGGCCACCGAGCTCGCGGAGCAGTCCCTGCGGCACCACAATGGCGCCACCGATGACGACCGGGGGCAGGGCATCCACCTTGGCCTCGAGGTCCAGCTCGCGCATGCGCGCGGCGAGGCGGTCCGCGAGGTCCTGGGCGCGCTGTCGGGCGACCGATGCGGGCAGTCGGGTCTCCCTGCCCGCCGCCTGTCGCATCTCCAGCTGGCTCGCCTGGGCGTCCCAGTGGTTGATCTCGTAGGTGAGTCGCGCATGGACCTGGCGACGGACCCGCTCGACCCGGGCGACGGTCCGCTCGCGGACCTCGGCCAGATGCGCCCGGCCGAGCGTGATGATGGCGTGTTCCATCGCCCGCTCCTCCAGCGAGCCGGTGAGCCAGCCGGCGTCGGCGATCGGAGCGGCGACCAGGGGACGCTCGTCGTCGGTGAGCGGACGCAGGTCCAGGTACGGCGCCGGGCCCGCCCCCGTCGCGCCGTCCGCTGTCAGGTCCACGAACTCCATGCGCCGGCTGACCACCCTCGACGAGCCGTCCGGGTTCCGGCGGCCGTCCACCACCGAGTGCTCCAGGTAGACCAGTGCGCGCAGCTCGGTCCCGGGGTCGGTCGGGTCCACCAGCACCGTGCCTCGCCGCAGGAGCGTCCGGTGGTCGGAGAGGATGAGGTCGATCATCGCGTCCAGCAGTGGGTGCCCGGGACAGATGAGCTCCGCCATGGGCTGCTCGCTGACATGCGCCTTGTCGAACGTGATGCGCTGGTAGGCGCGCGGGAGCTGCCGCAGACCCAGCGCGGTGGCGCGCTCCCGGACGCGCGCGGGCACCCGGGCGAGCTCGAAGCGGTCCCGCTCCCGCGGCTGGACCGAGCCACCCAGACGCGCGAACGCGTCGAGGAAGAAGGCGCGGATGTAGTGGGGCTGGAGGCGGCTCGCCTCCGCGCGCTCCAACTCGTCCCGGACCCGCGCGATGGCCCTGGTGTCCATGCTCTCGGCACCGATGGCCCGCTCGTCGAGGAGGCCCTGGAGATGCTCGCGGTCCACGGCGCCCTCGATGACCCGCGCCATGCGCGCCCGGACCTCCGGTCGGTCGCCCTCGCGGATCGCCTCGATGAGCAGGTCGCGCAGGGGCCGGCCGTCGAAGGACAGGGCGCCCAGCACGTCGAACACCTCGCCACCGAGCGCCTGGCGCTCCGACTCGATCTTCTCCAGCAGCCGGGCGTAGACGTCGCCCTCCCGGGTCCGATGCGCCACCAGGTTCCAGAGGTGGCACATCTCCTTCTGGCCGATGCGGTGGATGCGCCCGAAGCGCTGCTCCAGGCGGTTGGGGTTCCACGGCAGGTCGTAGTTGACCATGAGGTGGGCGCGCTGGAGGTTGATGCCCTCGCCCGCGGCGTCGGTCGCGACCAGGACGAGCGCATCCGGCTCGTTCTTGAAGCTCGTCTCCGCGGCGCGCCGGGTGTCCCGGGACATGCCGCCATGGATGGCGACCACCTGCTCCGGCCGGCCCAGGTATGTGCCGATCCGCGAGACCAGGTACTCGAGCGTGTCGCGGTGCTCCGTGAAAATGACCAGCTTGCGGCGGGCCCCGGACGCGTCGCGCATCCGGGGGTCCTCGCCCAGGATGGTCGCCAGCTCGGTCCACTTGGTGTCCGTGCCACGTGCCCGGACGTCCGCGGCGAGCTGTTCCAGGGTGGTGAGCGTGGCGATCTCTCGGCGGAGCTCGTCGATGGTCCGGGCGGCGGAGGCGGCATCCACCGCAGTCTCCTCGGCGGTCTCCAGCTCGTCGGCGGTCTGCTCGTCGTCATCGTCGAGGTCCGGCAGGGTCAGAGCGTCGAGCTCCGGCAGGGCGATGCGCGCCTGCTGCCCGGCCCGGAGCTGCTCGGCCTCCGCGAGCGCGCGCTCGAGCCTGGCGCGTCGGCGCTGGATGGAGCGGTGGATCGCCTCCGGTGACGAGGCGAGGCGTCGCTGGAGGACCGTGAGCGCGAAGCCGACGACGCTCCCCTTGCGGCCCTCGCCCTCCGCCTTGAGCCGCTCCGCGCGGTCCATCTCGTCGCGGACGTACTCGGTCACCTGTTCGTAGAGCATCGCCTCCGGCCCCGAGAGCTCGTACGGGACCACGTATGCGTGGCGCTCCGGGAACAGGGGCGTGCCGTCGAAGCGCACCAGCCGCTCCTTGACCATCCGGCGCATGAGGTCGCCTGCGTCGACGGGCCCGGTGCGCCCGCGCCTGCGACCCTCGAAGCGGTCGGGGTCGAGGAGCGACAGGAACAGCTCGAACTCCTCGTCCTTGCCGTTGTGGGGCGTCGCGGTGAGGAGGAGCAGGTTCCGGGTGTGGGGACGGATGCGCTCCGCGAGCCTGCGGCGCGCGGTCGCCTTGACCTCACCGGCCGAGAGCGTGGCCGACAGCTTGTGCGCCTCGTCGAACACCACCAGGTCCCAGTCCGGGCCGGCGTCCAGCTTGGCCTGGAGCTCCTGGTCCCGCGACAGCCGGTCAAGTCGGCCGATGAGCAGGTCAGAGTCCGCGAACGGGTTGCCCGACGGCGAGTCCTCGATGCGCTCCCGGGTGAGTTGCGAGAACGACAGCTGGAACTTCTCGGCGAGCTCCTGCTGCCACTGCTCCACGAGCGACCCTGGGCTGACGATGAGGCAGCGCCGCAGGTCGCCGCGCACCATCAGCTCCCGGATGAGCAGCCCCGTCATGATGGTCTTGCCGGCGCCCGGGTCGTCCGCCAGCAGGAAGCTCAGCGGCTGGAGCGGCAGCATCCGCTCGTACACCGCCGTGATCTGGTGGGGCAGCGGCTCCACCTGGCTGGTGCTGACCGCCACGTACGGATCGAACAGGTAGGCCAGGCTGATGCGCTTGGCCTCCGAGGCGAGCTGGAAGTCCGCCGCGTCGCCGTCGAACGCCCAGGCGCGGCCCTCCTCCACGATGGCGAGGCTCGACTCGTCCTCGCGCGACTCGAGCCGCTGCCCGGGGGTGCCGTCGGGCAGCGTGTAGGTCAGCGTGACGGTGTCCGCGCCATGCCACGTGACGTCGACCACGGTCACGAGGGCATCGGCGGCCACGCCACGCACCAGGGCGTGCTTGGTCAGGTCTTCGAGGCGAGCCACGGTCCGGGTCTCCTGGACATGCGTCGGGCTACCGATGCCGCTCCCCGGGCGGGTTCCACGCATGGTATGCCAGCGAGCCGGGCCAGCGTCCGCCGCGGGCTCAGCATCGCGCGGTCCCGGGTCCTCGCCTCACTGACGAGCGAGCGGGTCCTCCCAGCGAAGGCCGGGAAAGCGTCCGAAGTCGTGGTCCGTGGACTCGAGGATGGCGCCATGCTCGATCGCCAGGGCCGCCAAGTGCGCATCCGACACCAGGTTGCCGGCCACGCCGAGCGGCTCCAGTAGCTCGCGCATCAGCGAGAGGTGCCGCGTGGTCGGGTCCACGATGACCACGTTCGGTCGGGCGAGCCATCCCCCCACGAGGTCGAACGCCTGTGTCGGGGTGAGCGGCGTGGACGAGACCGCCGACCGCGTGGCGACACGCAGGAACCCGCTGAGCGTGGCCCATGCGAACGCGAACGTCTCGGTCCCGCTCAGCCGTGCCTCAAGCCACCCACGCGCACGGGCGTTCTGGGGAGATGCCCTGTTCGTCGCGTAGATGAGGAGGTTGACATCGGTGAGCCTCATCGTCCTTCGCGCATCTTGCGGACGATCTCCTCATCCTCCCAGTCGTGGATCAGGTGTCCGATCCGGTCGATGTCGATCCCCGGCCGGATGCCCAGGTCGAACGCGGGCAGCACGTACGGACCGACCTGCGCGGCGGTGCGCTCGTGGTCGAGGCCGGCGCGCAGGGTCTCGTTGACGGCGGCCTTGAACGTGATGCCGCGCTCGTGCATGAGTCGCTGCAGACGGACCTCCACGTCGGGGTCCAACGTGATCGTCGTGCGCATCTGACGATGATAGCATCACGGTCGTGATGCGCTATGCATCAATTGGCGACGAGACCTGCGCTTCGGCCCGGTCGCGCGGGCGCCGCCGCCGTCGAGCCGCGGAGGATCAGCCGGGGACGCTCAGGCACGACCACGTGGCGGAGTGGCTCGCCCGCCAGCGCATCGAGGAGCATGGAGGCCGCCGCCGCACCCATCGCGCGCATCGGCATGGCGATGGACGTCAGCGGAGGCTGGAGGTGGTCCTCGACCGGATGGTCGTCGAACGTGATGACCGAGATGTCGTGCGGGGCCACCAGGCCGCTGCTCCGGATTGCTGCGACCACGCCGAGGGCCATGGTCAGGTTGAGGGCGATGATGGCGGTCGGGCGGCGCCCCCGGGCGAGCCGCAGCAGCCGATGCGTGGCCTGCTCCGCACCCTGGGTCGTGAACGGGCCGTGGGCGACCCATGCGGGATCGACCGGGATTCCCGCTGCGACAAGGGATGCCAGGTAGCCCTGTTCCCGGCGGTGCGCCACGTCGGCCTCGGTGGCGCCCGTCACGAACCCGATGCGCCGGTGGCCCCGCCCGACGAGCGCTGACACCGCGAGCTCGCTGCCCGCCTCGTCGGCCATGGTCACCGATCCCGGGATGACCGATGAGCGGCCGTTGACCGGGACGAGGGCCATCCCGGTGGACGCGAGTTGGACGGCCTCGCCCAGTGCTGATCGTGCGTCCTCCGTCGGCGTGCCTGACTCGCCCAGACCAAGTGACGCCGGAACACCCTGACAGACCAGCTCTGTCCGCGTATTCGACGGAAGCCAGAGGGGGTGTGGAGCAGAAGGACGCAGGCCGCACGCTCGTCGAAGTCGTCGCGACCATGACAGCCACCCACCTTCCAACGGAATGTCATGGATTCGGGATCGGCCGGGCGGCGAGTACGCAGGAGACGCGGGATCGTCATGGAAGTCCGAGCTGTCACGGGCCGGGCCGCGGCACGGCCACCGCGGCAGCGGCCGCGGCACGGCCACCGCGGCAGCGGCCGTGCGCCGACTTGACACACGGGGTCACGCCCGTATCGTTTCCAGCCTGGGACCGTTGCCCTGCGGTCGGCGCCCCGACGCCCTGACACCGCCGCCACAGGAGGGAGCGCCATGCCCCGTGTCGCGTTCACGATGCGCCTCAAGCCGGGAGGTCTGGCGGGCTACCGGCGCTGGCACGATCGGATCTGGCCGGAGCTCGTGCAGGAGCTCGCCGCGTCGGGCATCCGCGACATGACCATCTTCGAGGACGACCCGGTCCTGTTCCTGTACTCCGAGGTGGACGATGAGGGTGCCTGGGACCGCCTGTGGCGCACCGAGGTCCATGGCCGGTGGGGGGAGCTCATGGCACCGCTCATGGCGATGCGGGACGATGGCACCATCGACTCCGTCCCCCTGCGCGAGGTGTTTCACATGGAGCCTGCCACGTGGCAGCCGACGGCCAGCAACGATCGCGCCACGAGATGATGGAGTCTGACGCGCCGCCAGTGTCAACCCGGGACCACCCACGGCGGGTGTGAGCAGCGACGACCAACTGACCACGAGGTGAGAGGCTGAGCATGGATCCATCGACCACCCGCATCGTCGGGCGCTCTGGCGTCGCGGTGACCCAGTTGGGCCTGGGTGGCGCCTCGTACGGCGAGCTGTTCCACCGGGTCACCGAGCAGGAGGCGTTCGGGGCCATCCAGGCCGCGTGGGAGGGTGGCGTGCGCTACTTCGACACCGCGCCCTGGTATGGCCGCGGCCTGTCCGAGCTGCGCACCGGCGCCGGGCTGCGCGAGCATCCTCGCGACGAGTACGTGCTGTCCACCAAGGTCGGCCGCTGGCTGCGCGCACGACCGGGCCCGGACTTCGACCGGTCGCCCTGGCTGGGCGGCGGGCCGTTCGAGGTGGTCTTCGACTACACCTACGACGGCATCATGCGCGCGTACGAGCAGAGTCAGCTGCGACTCGGGCTGGCGCGCTACGACCTCGCGGTCATCCACGACCTGGACCACATCTACCACGGCACGGGGGCGCGCTTCGAGGGCTTCCTGGCCCAGCTCGCCACGAGCGGCTGGCGGGCCATCAGCGAGCTGCGTGACGGCGGGCTCATCCGCGGCGTCGGCGCGGGCGTCAACGAGCTGGGCACGATCCCGCGGTTCCTGGACCTGCTGCCCCTCGACTACTTCCTGGTCGCGATGCCCTACACCCTGCTCAACCAGGAGGTGCTGGACTCGGAGTTCCCCGCCTGCGTGGCGCAGGGCGTGGGGTTCGTCATCGGCGCGCCCTACCAGTCGGGCATCCTGGCCACCGGGCCCCGGGCTGGTGCCAACGCCGACTACGCCCCCGCCAGCCAAGCCGTGATGGACCGCGTCGGGCGCATCCAGGCGACCTGCGAGCGCCACGGCGTGCCCCTGGCGGCGGCCGCGCTCCAGTTCCCGCTGGGGCACCCGAGCGTGGCGTCGGTCATCCCGGGTGCCCGCAACGCCGGCCAGGTGGAGCGCAACCTGGAGGTCTTCCGGATGGACATCCCCGCCGACCTGTGGGCGGAGCTCAAGCACCAGGGCCTGCTCCGCGCCGACGCGCCGGTCCCGGCGTGAGCGGACCGCACGCAGGCTCGCTGGTGGGCGACTGGCGTCTGGAGAGCTGGGTGGCCGAGGGCGATGACGGGAGCGTGGGGCTGCCCATGGGCGAGGCCCCGATGGGCATCCTGGTGTACACGGCCGAGGGCACCATGATCACCACCATCGCCCCCGCCGGGCGACCGGCCATCGGCTCGGCGGACCCGCTCCATGGCGGTCCCGCGTCCGAGCGCGCTCGGATGGCGGAGACGTTCGTCGCCTACGGCGGGCGCTACGCGTTCGACGGCACGGACGTGACCCACACCGTGGAGATGAGCCTGTACCCCAACTGGGTGGGGACCCGGCAGGTCCGCCACGCGCGCCTCTCGGGCGACGGGGACACGCTCGAGCTGTCGACCGACCCGTTCACGCTCGGGGGGCGGCGGTCGGTCCAGCGCCTGGTGTGGCGGCGCCATCGCTGATGCGCGGCCCCCGGCGTCAGGGCGAGGGCGCCTCCGGCTCCCCGTTCGGGATCAGGGTCTCCGGGCGCGTCCCTGGGCCACGCTCGTCCGCATAGTCGAACACGCTGTGCACGGGGTCGCGTCGGCCGAGCGCGAGGTACGCGACGAGACCGGCCACGAGCGCGACCAGCCCCGGGATCAGATGGCTCATCCGGAGTCCCTGGACCACCGCGTCGTCATACCCGGGGCGGATGGCCGCATCGATGCCCCGGACGGTCTGCACGAAGCCGGGCAGCCCGATGAGCGCGACCACGTCCTGGAATGACGCGAGCATCCGCTCCGCGGCATCTGGCGAGAGGCCGACCAGGCTGCCGCGGTACGTCTCGAGCGCGACCGAGGTCGCGATGAGCGTGACCACCGTGATGCCGACCCTTCCACCGACACTCACCGAAGCCTCGTTGAGCGCCGCGGCGGTCGCCGGCAGGCCACGGGGGACGCTCGCGAAGATGACCGCGGTGCGCACGGTGGTGGCGATGACGAAGCCCGCGCCGATGAGCGCGAACGGGGCCACGAACGCGACGTATGAGGCACCCCGACTGATGACCATCGCCACGGCCACGTCCGCGAGGCCCATGGCGACGAGGCCTGCCGCGATGAGCGTGCGCGGCTGGAACCGCGCGAGCAGGATCCCCGACACCGGTCCTGCGAGCAGCAGCGCCAGCACGAAGGGCGCGATGGCCGCGGTCGCGAGGAGCGGCGGGAAGTCCTCCACGAACTGGAAGAACATCGGCAGCTGGAGCGTGGGCGCCACCTGGGCGAACCCGACCACCACCCCCGCGGCGAGGACCACGACGACCGCTCGGATATCCACCGGCGCGGCCGACCCCGCGCGCAGCAGCCGACGCGAGAGGGCGGCGGCGATCCCGACGATGACCAGGCCGCCGGCCACGACGGCGATCCGGACGAGGTCGATGTGGCCGATCGACAGGAGCCCTGCCACGAGCGCGGTGACACCGAACGCCCACAGCCCGATGACCGCCTGCCAGGGTCGCTCCGCGAGCGACGCGCCCGGCAGGTCCGGGAGCGAGCCACGGATGACGATGAGCGCCACGACGGCCATCGCGCCACACGCCAGGAACGCGGGCCAGCGACCACCGTCCACGCCCTGCGCGAGGGCGAGGGCCGGCGCCGCGGCGGTGGCGCCGCCCATGACCGCGTACACCAGGCCGAGCGCCGTGGCACGGGCGGCACCTCCGTAGGCTCGGGCGACCGAGCCGATGGAGAACGGGATCACCAGGCCGGCCGCGACCCACGCCACGACACGGCTCAGCAGCAGCCCCGGCCCGGAGGGCATGAGGATGGCCATGGTGGAGGAGGCCACGAACAGGCACAGCCCTGCGGTCAGCAGCCGGGAGTCGCGCAGCATGTCCGAGACCACGCCCCCCACCATCAGGAACGCCGATGCCACCACGACACCCACGAGGATCATGCTCTGGAGATCGGGGGCCGCACGGATAGCGGCGCGCACGTCGGGCATGCCCGGGTCAAGGACCTTGGGGTCGAGGCCCGCGGCGGCGATGGCCACGCACGCCGCGATGAGCACCCGGAACGCGGGCCGGTCGGCGGTGACCTCGGTGACGAATGTCGGGACTCGCAAACGTGGCAACTCCAGGACCGGATGCGTCCTCGGCCGCGATGTGCACCAGCGACGCCCTCCCATCATCGTCGATGGCCAGTCGCCCCACCGCGCCGCGAGTGTCCCGGGGCCGTCGGACATGCCCATGGTGGGACCCCTGCGTGTCCGCGCACAGGCCGAGCCGAAGCATCACATTGACACCAGCGTCGAGTGTCAGTACCATGAACGCGGATTACGGTCGCATTTGGGCCGATGTTGTCATCCGCACACGCGGCGGGCGAGATGGCCGAGGTGAGGTGCTCGGCTCGCGGTTGGGCGGACTGGACGGAAGGGTGCTGTGCGGAACACACGAGACCAGGCGCTCGACCTCGAGGTAGCGGGACGGGCATCCTTGAGCGGGGCGCCCGAGCATCCCGTCGCGGTGGACATGGCTCTCCGTGACGGACGTCGCGGTTTCGCCCGACTGCCAGCGCTACCAAGGTTCAGAGTGACCCGCAGCAGCTGAGAGGCCGCGAACCGATTCGCCTGGAGTTGGGATCCTCCCAACCTGTCCTCGTGCACGGCATAGCGTCATTGCGCGCCCCGCGACCGCCCGATCGCGCGAAGGTTCGCGCACCGATGGCCCCCGCAACCGCCCCGGCGCCCCCCGAGCGCCCGATCGCGCGAAGGTTCGCGCACCGATGGCCCAGGGTGCCACGCCGGCGCCCCGCGACCGCCCGATCGCGCGAAGGTTCGCGCACCGATGGCCCAGGGTGCCACGGCCCACGCCGGCGCCCCCCGACC
>DAOTUX010000028.1:0-8351 GCA_034436475.1 Chloroflexota bacterium
GCAAAGACCTGCGCATCGCCACGTCTGGCGGGCGGGCGGTGGCCACGGCGACCGTCGCACGCGACCGGCCACGAGCGCTGTCCGTGGCACAGGGCGCCTTCCTGTGCGCCATCCCGCTCGCCCCGGCCGTGCGCGCGGCCCTTGGGGCGCCTGCGCCGCCGCGTCCGGCGCGCGGGCGTGCGTCATCGCCCGACGAGCGCCCCCCGACGTCGGACGAACATGACAGGGAGGACCCGCTCGCGCCTTGCTACGATCGTCGGGATGTCCGTCCCCTCGCGGCTGGAGGCCGCCGCATCGCTGCTCGCGCTCCGACCCGTGGATGGGATCCTGGAGCACTCGCTGGTCACGGCGGACGTGGCGTCATCGCTGGCGGACGCCCTGACCCGCGCGGGCCACCCGGTCGACCGAGCGGTCATCGAGACCGCGGCCCTGTTGCATGACATCGACAAGACGTTCCCGCCGGACGACCCGCTGCGGGCGCTCGGGCACGGCCATGCGGGTGCGCGGTGGCTGGAGTCACGAGGCTGGCGCGAGCTGGCCCCCGCGGTCGACACCCACCCCGTGGGCCGTCTGACCGAGCAGTCGTACCCCGCATGGGTCGCCGCCACCACCCTCGAGCAGCGCGTGGTCGCCTACGCCGACAAGCGCTCGCAGCGTCGCGTGGTGACCCTCGACGAGCGCTTCGCTGCGTGGGGCCGCAAGCACCCCGAGGCGGCCGAGGCGCTCGCGCTCGCCCGTCAGCGGGCGAGCGAGCTGGAGGACGAGGTCTGCGGCCTCGCCAGGCTACGGCCGGATCGGGTCGGGCGCCTGCCCTGGGCCGAGGATGCCATCCGCGCCGCGCGACAGGATGGACGGCGGGCAGCCTCGCGATGACACTCGTGCCATCGTGACGGGCCTCGCCTACCTATGGGGCGAGGATGCCTGGTCCATCGACCAGGCTGCCGCCGCGTGCGCCACGGAGCTCGCGGCACCCGGCATGCCGCCGCTCGCGACATGGCGCGTGTCGCTGGACGATGACACGGACGACAATGGCGCAGGCTCGGTCGCCCGGCGACGGGCGCGGCTCCTCGACGAGGTCGCCTCACGCCTCGGCACGGCGACCCTGTTCGGGGACGGCACCCTGGTCGTGCTCCGCCAGCCAGGGGCGCTGCTGCGGGAGCAGACGAGCCGGGAGCGCACCGTCGCGCTGCTCGACCTGGTCGCACCCGGCAACGCCCTGTGCGTCACGGACCTCGTGGCCCAGGACGCCAAGGAGCCCGCAGCCTCGGGCGTGCTCGCCCAGGCGGTGCAGGCGGCGGGCGGCGTCGTGCGGCAGTTCCCCGCCATGGACCGGGCGCGCATGGAGGCATGGCTGGGGACCCGTGCCGCCGACCTGGGCGTCCGGCTCGGCCCTGGTGCCGCGCAGCTGCTCGCCCAGCGCGTAGGGGCGCACGTCCGCGAAGGAGACGTCGACAGACGGCATCGGTCGGAACTGGCCAACGCGGAGTTGGAGAAGCTGGCCCTCTACCGGCCCGGCGGCGAGGTCAGTCGCGAGGACGTCTCGGAGCTCGTCCCCGAGGCCATCCCCGGCTCGATGTGGGCGTTCCTCGACGCGGTCGCCGCCCGACGCGGACCCGAGGCGGCCCTGTTCGCGACCCGCCTCCAGGGCATGGGCACCGCGATGCCGGTCATCGTCGCCCAGCTCCACCGACGCGTTCGTGAGCTGGTCCAGGTGCGTGAGCACATGGATGCCGGCACACGCCCGCCGGAGCTCATCCGGGTCATGCGCCTGGCACCCTTCCGGGCACAGAAGCTGACCGAGCAGGCCTCGGCCTAGGACGCGGCATCATTGGACCGGGCGCTGCTGGGTCTCGTCGAGCTCGACCTGCGGAGCAAGGGCATCAGTCTGACCGGCGGCGCCATGCGCATGGACGACGGCATGGATGCCCTGGGCCTCCAACTGTGGGTCGCCGAGCACGTCGCGGGCGGGCGCGGTCGCGAGGCGTCACGACCGGGGGGGCGGCCTGCCACCACGGGCCGGCGCGCCTGACCGGTCGTCAGTCGAGGTAGGTGCCGCTCATCCGGGCGACCCGCTCGCGGACCTCACGATCGGTCTCGATCGCGAACACGCAGCGACCGTCAGGGATGTCCAGCAGCTCGATGAGGTCCGGGTCGAGATACAGCTGGTGGCAGGTCTCACACAGCGACGCGGGAATCGCGAAGCGCAGCCGCTCCTCGCCATCGGGCATCCGGAAGGTCGCGTCGAACCGGGAGTCGATGATCGACCGATCGCACTGTGGGCAGGTGTCCCGGTGCTGGGACATGGCGGGCGACTTCCTCGGGTGTTGGCCTGACCGGCACCTCCGGTCGGCATGGGCCCGATGCTAGGTCGCGGCCGGTGCCGCCCCCAATGGGACGCAGGTACCCGGGGCCATCACCCGAACGAGCCACCACGCCAGCATCCGAGCCCGAACACCCCCTATCGACATCTCACTGCACATGCAGCAGGAGCGGGGCATCCGACCAGAGCTGCTCGAGCTGGTAGTACTCGCGCTCGGGTGGGGCCATGACGTGGACCACCACCGCCCCATAGTCGATGAGCGACCAGTGCGCCGACGGCCCTCCCTCTCGACCGATAGGCTGGACGTCCTCGTCCTTGAGGCCCTCGATGATGCCACCGGCGATGGCGTCCAACTGACGCTCCGAGCCGCCTGAGCAGATGACGAGGTAGTCCGCGACGCTGGTCAGCGCGTGGATGTCGAGGAGCACGATGTCCGACGCCTTCTTGTCGGCGGCGAGGTCGGCGATCCGATGGGCGAGCGCGAGCGCGACCGGGTCGACGGGCGGGACCTCGCCCTCGCGACCGTCCTCGGGGCGACCCGCTCGGCCCGGGCGCCCCTCGCGAGCCGGGAGGCCCGCCCTGCGTCGCGTCCTGGGGGTGGGGACAGGTTCCAGGGGTGGGGCGAGGGGGGTCTGGTCGTCGGTCATCGGGTCCATGGTCGCCCATCCGCGGCTGGAGCGCCATACAGCGCATGTCGGGCGATCCAGTCCTCGACCACGTCCGGGACGAGGTAGCGGATGGAGCGACCCGCGGCGGCACGGGCCCTGATCTCCGAAGCGGAATGACCCAGGTCCGGGCCCGCCAGCATCCGGAACCGCGTGGCCCGACCGGGGAACGTGGCCCCGAACCAGCCCATCGGCGGCGGCTCGTAGCCGCGTCGCGGGACCACGGCGACGTGGCACAGCTCGAGGACCCGGTCGATGCGATGCCAGGCGGTCAGCCCTCGGAGCGCCTCCACCGACAGGATGAGCACCGGGTCCGGCAGGGCGCCCCCGGCGAAACGCCCAGCGGCATGGAACGCCTCGAGCGTGTCCACGGTGTAGCTCGGCCCCTCGCGCTCCAGCTCCACGCGACTGACCCTGAAGCGCTCGTTGCCCGAGATCGCCAGCTCCACCATGGCCACCCGGTCGGTCGCCGGGCTCGGCTGCGACAGCTTCAGCGGGTTCCTGGCGGCGGGCACGAACACCACCCCCGCGAGGCCCATGGTCTCGCGGGTCTGCTCCGCGATGGCCAGATGGCCCAGGTGGATCGGGTCGAACGTGCCGCCCAGGATGCCCCATGCGCCTCGACCCGGGCCATCGGGGTCGTTGCCGGCGGCTGGGTCCGCCACACCGGAGGGCCCCGAGGCATCGGAGGGTCCCGCCGCCATGGCGTCCTCCCATGGGCTCACGGCCACGCCTCGCCGCCCCACTCCAGCTCGTGGCCCCCGATGCGCACCGTGTCCCCGGTGCGCACGCCGGCGCGTACCAGCGCCCGTTCCACCCCCAGGCGCGCCAGCTCGCGCTGAAAGCGCTCGGCCGACTCCTCGTTCTCGAAGTCGGTCATGGCGACGAGCCGCTCCAGCCTGCGCCCACGCACCCGGAGCACGTCGTCCGTGTCGCGCTCGACGCTGAACGCGCCCCGGTCGCCCTCCGGTCGATGGACCACGACCCCGGCCGGCTCTCCCGGCTGCGCCAGGTCGTCCGCGTCCGGGAGCAGGCGGGCGAGCGCAGCGATCAGGTCGGGGATGCCCACGCCCTCTGCCGCGGAGACCCCCACCACCTCGAGTCCTTGGCGCCTCCGGGCGGCACGGAACGCCGGGAGCCGGTCGGTCACGCCGGCCACATCGAGCTTGTTGGCGACCACCAGCGTGGTCTTGTCCAGGAGCCGTGGGTCGCGCGCCTCCAACTCGTCACGGATGATGCCGAAGTCGCGCTCCGGGTCGGCGGCGCTCAGGTCCACCACGTGGATGAGCACCCGGGTCCGCTCGACGTGACGCAGGAAGGCGTGACCCAGGCCCGCGCCCGCGGAGGCTCCCTCGATGAGCCCCGGCAGGTCTGCCAGCGTGACGCGCCGATGGTCGGCCGGGTCGACCGTCTCGAGGTCCAAGACGCCCAGGTTGGGCTCGAGCGTGGTGAAGGGGTAGGGGGCGATGCGCGGCGTGGCCGCCGTGAGCGCCGCGAGGAGCGTGCTCTTGCCGGCGTTGGGGAGTCCCACGAGACCCACGTCCGCGATGAGGCGGAGCTCCAGGACCACGCTGCGCCCCTCGCCCGGCTCGCCCTTCTGGGCATGCCTGGGCGCCTGGTGGGTGGCCGTCGCGAAGTGCGTGTTGCCGAGACCGCCCTTGCCGCCGCGGGCGACCATGACACGCTGGCCCGGCGCCACGAGGTCCGCGAGGAGCGCACCATCCTGGTCCAGCACCACGGTGCCGGGGGGCACCGGCAGGTCCAGGTCGCGTCCCGCCCTGCCATGGCGTCGCGACCCCTCGCCCCGACCGCCCGCCGGTGCCCTGAACCGGTGCTTGAGGCGATAGTCGCCAAACGTGGTCTGACCCACGTCCACGACCAAATGGATGGAGCCGCCCCGACCCCCGTCGCCGCCGTCGGGACCGCCCCGGGGCACATGCGCCTCGCGTCGGAAGGTGGCGGCGCCGTCACCACCGTCGCCGGCGGTCAGGGTCAGCGAGACGCGGTCAAGGAACATGGGCTGGCAAGGGTGCGCGGGGCGGCGCTGGGCGGCCGCATCGGTGCGTCCGGACGCGAGGCTCAGTCGGCGGCGGCGCGGGACTCCGCCGCCGCCTGCCGGGTGAGGCCGGCCAGGAACTGGGCGTTGTTGTCCGTCTTGGCGAGCCGGTTGAGAAGCAGCTCGATACCCTCGTTGGTGCCCACCGCACCGAGCATCCGGCGCATGGTCCAGACCATCTTGAGGGTGCCCTCCTCGAGCAGCAGCTCCTCCCGTCGGGTGCCCGAGCGCTGGACGTCGATGGCCGGGAACACGCGCTTCTCGGCAAGCTTCCGGTCGAGGATGAGCTCCGAGTTGCCGGTGCCCTTGAACTCCTCGTAGATGACGTCATCCATGCGTGACCCGGTGTCCACGAGGCAGGTGGCGATGATGGTCAGCGAGCCACCCTCCTCGAGCTTCCGCGCAGCGCCGAAGAAGCGCTTGGGCGGATACAGCGCGATGGGGTCGATGCCACCGGTCAGGGTCCGGCCGGAGGGTGGCAGCGCCAGGTTGTACGCGCGCGACAGGCGGGTGATGGAGTCGAGCAGGATGACCACGTCCCGACCCGACTCGACCTGGCGCTTGGCGATCTCGAGCGCCATCTCCGCGACCCGCGTGTGGTTCTCGGTGGGCTCGTCGAACGTGGAGCTGATGACCTCGCCCTTGACCGAGCGGCGCATGTCCGTGACCTCCTCGGGTCGCTCGCCGATGAGCGCGACCATGAGCAGGATCTCGGGGTAGTTGGTGGTGATGCCGTTCGCGATGTTCTTGAGCAGCATCGTCTTGCCGGCCTTGGGCGGGCTGACGATGAGCGCGCGCTGGCCCTTGCCGATGGGGTTGACCAGGTTGACCAGCCGCTGGCTGAGGTTCTTGGGGTCCGACTCGAGGTTGATGAGCTCGATGGGGTGGATGGGCGTCAGGGCATCGAAATGCGGCCTGCGCTTGGCGGTCTCGGGGTCGAGGCCGTTGACGGACTCGACCCGCAGCAGGCCCCAGTACTTCTCGCCGTCCTTGGGCGCCCGACCGACGCCCGCGACCCGGTCGCCCGCCCGGAGGCCGAAGCGCCGGACCTGGCTGGAGCTGACATAGATGTCATCGGGGCTGGGCATGAGGCCCCGACGTCGCATGAAGCCGAAGCCGTCCTCCACCACGTCCAGCACGCCCGTGGCGAACTGCTGACCGCCCCGCTCCACCTGGCGCTGGATGATCCGCTCCACCAAGACGTCCTTGCCCATGTCACCGGCACCCTGGACATCCAGGTCACCACCGATGCGGACCAGCTCTTGGGTGGACTTGCTCTTGAGTTCGTTGATGTTCATGGGTACGGGATTGGTCCTCAGTGGGGGAACGTTCGGATCCGCGACACGGCCATGCGGATGGGAGGTGGCACACGTGCGCACGCGGTGCACTTCGGCATCCGGGGTCATGTGCTGGGATCGTCCGGCCGGCCAGCCGTTCCTGGGGCTCCTGCTCGGGGGGACACGCGCAGGATACCACCCGCGGCCCGCTGGTCAAGCGCATGCGGGCCGAGGGCCATCGGCGCAAGGGAGCTCCCGGTGCTTGCCGGTGCCGCGCCGGTCGGATGGCCTGCGAGCGTCAAGCCTGTTTGACATCAGCCCATCTGAGGAATAGTGTTAATCCAAGTTGACATCCGTCAACTTGGACACTGCTGTCAACCGTACGTGACATCGGAGCGTCTGTGGACGAGGCCTACGACACCATCGGGCTGGGTCGAGCCATCAGACGACTCCGAGAGCATCGCGGGATGACCCAGGGTGCGCTGGCGCAATGGCTCGGCGTCTCCCGTCAGACGGTGATCTCGATGGAGCAGGGCGGGCCCGTCTCCGTGACCGCGGTGATGCGGGCCATCACCCTCCTGGGCGCCAAGGTGGTCATCACCCGGAAGGGCACGCGGGTCACGGAGAGCGAGCCACGGTGAGCGCCGATGCGCTCGTTGTCTGGCTGGGCGAGACGCCCGTCGGTGACCTGGCACGCGTCGATCGCGGGAGACGCATCCGCTTCGAACGGCGCCCCGGCACACCCACGTTGACGGTCGCCGCCGAGGGCGCGGACGAGCGATGGGCGCCAGCATTCACACGGGCATGGTTCGACGGCCTGCTCCCCGAGGAGTCACGCCGCACGGTGGCCGAGCTCGCGCAGGGCGTGGAACGAGGCGACACGTTCGGCCTGCTCGCGGCCATCGGCTGGGAATGCGCCGGCGCCGTGTCCGTGCTGCCCGACGGTCGTCGTCCCGCATCCGGTTCCTACCGCGACCTCCTGGAGGGCGAGGTCTGGGAGCGGCTTGACGCGCTCCCTCGGGTCATCTCCGAGGAGGATCGCGACGTCCGACTATCGCTCGGCGGGGCGCAGGAGAAGCTGCTCCTCGCCCGGTTCGAGCAGACCTGGCTGCTACCACTCGACGGCGCCGTCTCCACCCACATCCTCAAGCCCGAGCCCGAGCGGCACCCAGGCCTCGCTGCGGGCGAGGCGTGGTCGCTCGCGGTCGCATCGGCGGCGACCGAGACGGCCGTGGCGGAGGTCGCGGCTCCGGAGGGCCATCGGCCCACCATCATCGTCGAGCGCTACGACCGTCTGGTCCGGGGCGCCTCGGTGACCCGGGTCCACCAGGAGGACGGGTGCCAGGTCCTGGGCCTCGCACCGGAGCAGAAGTACCCACGTGGGACCGGGCCACGAGAGGCATCGCTGGGGCGCATCGCACGGGTGCTCGTGGCGCGCGCTGAGGATCCGCTCCGGGAGCTCCGCCGGCTGCTCACGCAGACGGTCATCAACGTCGCGCTGCTCAACACCGACGCCCACGCCAAGAACCTCTCCCTGGTGCACGGCGTGGCCGGTACCGTCACGCTGAGCCCGCTGTACGACGTGGTGCCGGCGGCGTGGTTCGTGCCGGCGCAGTCGCGGGCGGCGCTCCCGGTTGGTGGGAAGTGGCGGATCGCGGAGATCGAGCGCCATCACCTGGTGGACGAGGCCAAGTCCTGGGGGATGCCGGAGGATGAGGCGGGCGAGGCCGTCAACGCCACCCTGGCGACCATCGAGCAGGGGCTCGAGGCTGCGACCGCCCGGTACCCGGCCGCGCCCGAGCGGATGCGCACCGCGGTCACCACGCAGGTCCGGCGGCTCGCCGCCAGTCCCTGACGGGTCGCGGCGGCCGGCATCAGGGAGTCGCGGCGCCGGGGTCAGGGGATCCGACAACGCCGCCAGACGTCCACGCGCTCCCGCACGCCGACTGGGTCGGGAGTGCGCGCGAACGGCGCCCCGGAGAAGTCCTCGTCCACCCACCAGAAGCGATACGGCGCCTCACCACCGGACTGGA
>DAOTUX010000029.1:0-24092 GCA_034436475.1 Chloroflexota bacterium
CCCCGTTCTACGACGGCTACCGGCCCCAGTTCTACCTGCGCACCACCGACGTCACGGGGGCCATCTCGCTCCACGGCGGCGCCGAGATGGTCATCCCCGGCGACAACGTCGAGATGACCGTGGAGCTCATCACCCCCATCGCCCTCGAGACCGGCCAGCGCTTCGCCATCCGCGAGGGCGGCCACACCGTGGGCGCCGGGGCCATCACCGAGATCCTGGAGTAACCGACCCGTGGCAAGGCAGCGGATCAGGATCCGCCTCAAGGCATACGACCACCGGCTGCTGGATCAGTCCGCGCTCCAGATCGTGGAGACGGCCCAGCGGACCGGCGCGGACGTGGTCGGCCCCGTGCCGCTGCCGACGCGCATCGAGAAGTACACGGTCCTGCGCTCCCCGTTCATCGACAAGGACAGCCGGGAGCAGTTCGAGATCCGCACCCACAAGCGGCTCATCGACATCCTGGACCCCTCGTCCAAGACGGTGGACGCCCTCATGCGTCTGTCCCTCGCGGCAGGGGTGGACATCGAGATCCGGATGTGATGCCACACACTGGAGCGGCCCGGGGCGACGCTGTTGCCGGTGCCCACACGCACGCGCACGCGCGCTCGCTCATGCGCTTGGCACCGCCCTGCCCAGGGCACAGCCGAGCGCGTCGCGGCGAGCGCGCGATCATGGAAGTGACGGGGAATGAGTAAGCCAGGTATCGGCCTTCTGGGAAGGAAGGTCGGCATGACCCAGGTGTTCCAGGCGGACGGCACCATGGTGCCGGTGTCCGTCCTGTCGGTCGAGCCCAACACCGTGACCCTCGTCCGGACCCCCGAGCGTGACGGCTACTCCGCGGTCCAGGTTGGTGCCGGCACCGCCAAGCGCCTGACACGCCCGCGGATCGGACAGCTCAAGGGCCTCCCCCGCGTCCGGGACGTGCGCGAGACGCGGGTCGAGGACGCCGCGGCGTACGAGGTCGGCCAGACGCTCAAGGTCGACCTGTTCGAGGCCGGCGAGGAGGTCGACATCACCGGCGTGTCCAAGGGCAAGGGCTTCGCGGGCACCATCAAGCGACATCACTTCCGGCGTGGCCCGGAGACCCACGGCTCCGACTCCCATCGGGCTCCCGGGTCGATCGGTGGCGGCACGACCCCCGGCAAGGTCTTCAAGGGCACCGGCATGGCCGGCCGCATGGGCCACGACCGGGTCACGGTCAAGAAGGCGACCATCCTGCGGGTGGACGCCGAGCGCGACCTGCTGCTGATCAAGGGACCGGTCCCCGGGCCCCGGAACGCGCTGGTCCTGGTCAGGAAGGCCTAGCGATGCCCGTCACCACGATCCTGTTCACGAAGGCCGGCGTCGAGGCTGGCACGGTCGAGCTGCCCGAGGCGCTGTTCGGGGCGCCCGTCAACACCGCGGTGCTCCATCAGGCCGTCGTGGCCCAGTTGGCTGGTCGTCGCACAGGCACTCACGACACCCGCACCCGCGGCGAGGTCCGCGGCGGTGGTCGCAAGCCATATCGCCAGAAGGGCACCGGACGCGCCCGACAGGGATCCCGGAGCGCGCCCCACTACGCGGGCGGCGGCGTGGTCTTCGGGCCGCACCCACGCTCGTACGTCCAGCGACTCCCCAAGCGGATGCGCCGGTTGGCCCTCCAGGGAGCCCTGACATCCAAGCTCGGGGACGGTGCCGTCAAGGTCGTGGCGGACCTCGAGATGGACGCCATCCGGACCCGCGAGCTGGTCGGCTACCTGGCCGCACTGGGAGCCAGCGGGCGGGTGCTCGTGGTGGAGGCGGCCAAGGACGAGCGCCTGGAGCTCTCGGCCCGCAACCTGCCGGGCGTCAGTGTCATCCGGGCCGACTCGCTCAACGTGGTGGCCGTGCTCGACGCGGACATGCTGATCATCACGCAGCCGTCGATCGGCACGATGGCGGAGGTGTACGCATGACGCTCCTGGCTTCGCAGGTCATCCTGCGCCCTGTCATCAGCGAGAAGTCGATGGACGCGACCCAGCTGCACAAGTACACGTTCGCGGTCCATGACGATGCCAACAAGCTGCAGATCAAGCAGGCGGTCGAGGAGCTCTTCAAGGTCAAGGTGCTGGACGTGAACGTGTCCACGACCAAGGCCAAGGAGAAGAGCCGCAACCGGCGGCGCGGACGGGTCCAAGGGTACACCTCGCCATGGCGCAAGGCTGTGGTGACCGTCCGGCCCACTGACAAGATCGAGTTCTTCGAGGGGGTGTAGGGATGCCGCTGCGAAGCTACAAGGCGACCTCCCCCGGTCGGCGGTTCATGACCCGCTCGACCTTCGACGAGGTCACCACTGACACGCCCCACAAGCCGCTGCTGGAGGCACAGAAGCGGGGGAGCGGGCGCAACCACCAGGGGCGGCTCACCGTGCGTCATCGCGGCGGCGGGGAGAAGCGGCACTACCGGCGCATCGACTTCCGTCGAGACAAGTGGGGCGTGCCCGCGCGGCTCGCGACCGTGGAGTACGACCCCAACCGATCGGCACGCATCGGGCTGCTCCATTACGCGGACGGCGAGAAGCGCTACATCCTGGTGCCCCATGGCCTCAAGGTGGGTGACACCGTGGTCGCGGGTCCGGAGGCTGAGGCGCGCGTGGGGAACGCCCTCCCGTTGTCGTCGGTCCCGCTCGGCACCCAGCTCCACAACATCGAGCTGGTGCCCGGCAAGGGCGGCCAGATCGTCCGCTCCGCGGGCGCCTCGGCCCAGCTGCTGGCCAAGGAGGGCGACACCGCCCAGGTCCGACTGCCCTCGGGTGAGGTGCGGCGCATCAGCATCCGCTGCATGGCCACGGTCGGCCAGGTGGGCAACCTCGATCACGAGAACCAGAGCTATGGCAAGGCGGGCCGCGCGCGGCACATGGGCAGGCGCCCTGAGGTGCGCGGCGTGGTCATGAACCCGCGGGACCATCCGCACGGTGGTGGCGAGGGCAAGTCGCCCACTGGCATGCCGCCCAAGACCCCGTGGGGCCAGCCCGCCATGGGCCATCGCACCCGCCGCAACAAGACCACCGGCCGGCTCATCGTCCGGTCCCGTCACCGCAAGAGCTAGGGAGGCACGAGATGTCGCGATCCCTCAAGAAGGGACCGTTCGTCGAGTCGCGGCTCCTTGGCCGCGTCCAGACCATGAACAAGAAGAGCGAGAAGAAGGTCGTCAAGACCTGGTCGCGCGCGAGCGTGATCTTCCCGGACTTCATCGGCCACACCATCGCCGTCTACAACGGCAAGAAGCACATCCCGGTCTATGTGACCGAGAACATGGTCGGTCACCGCCTCGGCGAGTTCGCCCCCACCCGCACCTACCGCGGGCACGGCAAGCACACCGAGCGGTCGACGGCGCTCAAGTAGAGGTCCGTCGATGCGCGTGTCCGCCACCGCCAAGTACATCCGCCGCTCGACCCGCAAGACCCGCCTGGTCACCCAGGCGATCGTCGGCAAGCGGGTCGACGACGCGGCGGCCATCCTGCGGTTCATGCCCCAGGGCGCCGCGAAGGACGTGGCCAAGGTGCTCAAGAGCGCCACGGCCAACGCCGAGAACAACCATGACCTGTCCGCCGACGACCTTGTGGTCGTGGCGGCCATCGCCGACGAGGGTCCCACCATCAAGCGCTTCCGCCCGCGCGCCCAGGGACGCGCGTTCCCCATCCACAAGCCAATGACCCACGTGACCATCGTGGTCGAGAGCAAGGAGGCCTAGGCGTGGGACACAAGGTCCATCCCAACGGCTTCCGTCTGGGCGTCTCGCGCACCTGGAACGCCAAGTGGTACGCCGACCGTGACTACACGGACCTGCTCAAGGAGGACATGGCCATCCGGCGCCTCGTCGGCCAGCGGCTGGCCAACGCGAGCGTCAGCCAGGTCGAGATCGAGCGTGGCATCAACCACGTCACCGTGACGGTCCACACCGCCAAGCCGGGCATCGTCATCGGCAAGGGCGGCCAGAACGTCGAGGCGTTGCGCCAGGCGGTGGGCAAGCTCACCACTCGGAAGGTCAAGCTGGAGATCAAGGAGATCCGGCAGCCGGAGTTGGACGCGACGCTCGTGGCGGCCAACATCGCCCAGCAGCTGGCCCGACGCATCGCGTTCCGCAAGGCCATCAAGCAGGCCATCCAGCGGACCATGAAGGCGGGTGCCAAGGGTGTCAAGATCTCCGTCTCGGGCCGCCTGGGCGGCGCCGAGATGGCCCGTCGCGAGTGGGACCGAGAGGGGCGCATCCCGCTCGGCACCCTGCGCGCGGATATCAGCTACGGGCAGGTCCTGTCACGCACCACCTTCGGCGCCATCGGCGTCAAGGTGTGGGTCTACCGCGGTGACGTGATGCCCGAGCGGACCGCCCCTCGCGAGGCGGCCGCGGCGACCACCGCGGCAGGAGGCGTCTGACCATGCTGATGCCCCGCCGTGTCAAGCACCGCAAGCAACAGCGCGGCCGCATGAGCGGCCCTGCCAAGGGCGGCACGACCATCGCGTTCGGCGACTATGCGCTGATCACGGAGGAGCCCGCCTACATCACCAGCCGCCAGATCGAGGCGGCCCGGCGTGCCATGACCCGATACGTCCGGCGCGGCGGCAAGATCTGGATCCGCATCTTCCCCGACAAGCCGGTGACCAAGAAGCCCGCGGAGGTGCGCATGGGCTCCGGCAAGGGTGCCCCCGACCATTGGGTCGCGGTCGTCCGGCCTGGGAGGGTCCTGTTCGAGATGTCAGGCGTCCCGGTGGCCGAGGCAGCCGAGGCCATGCGCCTTGCCAGCCACAAGCTGCCGGTGGACGTGCGGTTCCTGGTCCGGGAGGGAGCCGGTGATGGACATCAGTAGAGCGCGCGAGCTGTCCGACCAGGAGCTCCTGGCCGAGTTGGCGCGAGCACGTCGTCAGCTGTATGACCTCCGGTTCCAGCTGGCCACCCGTCAGCTCTCGGACTACAGCCAGATTGCGCAGACGCGGCGCTCGATCGCTCGTCTGCTCACCGTCCAGACCGAGCGCGAGCTCGGTGCAGCGTCGGGTGCCGGCGCCCGTCGTGGAGGTAACGCATGAGCGCGGTGCAGGCGCGCGCCACCGGGAAGCGCAAGGTCAAGGTCGGCCGCGTGGTCTCCGACAAGATGGACAAGACCATCGTGGTCTCGGTGGAGCGCCTGAGCCGGCATCGGCTGTACAAGCGCGTCATCCGGCTGACCACTCGGTTCAAGGCCCACGACGAGCGCAACGAGGCGCGCATCGGTGACACGGTGCGCATCGAGGAGTCGCGCCCGCTGTCTGCCACCAAGCGCTGGCGCCTGGTGGAGGTCGTCTCCCGGGCGGTCGAGGGCGCCACCGAGCCTGTCGTCGCCACCGAGGAAGCCACCGAGGCGGCCATCCACGCCGCGGCACATCCGGGTCGCGAGGCGGCGGAGTCCACGGACGGGGCCACCGAATGATCCAGACCAACACCCGGCTCCGCGTCGCGGACAACACCGGCGCCCGGGTCATCGAATGCATCCGCATCCTGGGTCGGTCCCAGAAGACCACCGCCGGCGTCGGCGACGTGATCGTCGCCGCGGTGAAGCAGGCCATCCCCAACGCGGCGGTCAAGAAGGGCGACGTGGTGAAGGCGGTCGTGGTGCGGACGGCCAAGGAGTACGGGCGCCCCGACGGCAGCTACATCCGCTTCGACGAGAACGCGGCCGTGCTCATCAACAACCAGGGCAACCCGCGTGGCACGCGCATCTTCGGCCCGGTGGCACGGGAGTTGCGGGACAAGAACTACATGAAGATCATCTCGCTCGCGCCGGAGGTGCTGTGATGCCGCCCGTCGCGACACGGCAGCGCCGGACGCGTGTCCTGGACATCCGCCAGGGCGACCAGGTGCTGGTGCTCACCGGCAAGGACGCAGGCAAGCGGGGCGTCGTCCAGCGGGTCGTCACCAACCCCCAGGGCTGGAAGAAGGCCACGGCCCGGTTTGGTGCCGGCTGGCAGCGCACCTCGCCATTGGCCGGTGCCTCGGTGGTCATCGAGGGCGTCAACATCGCCAAGCGGCACACCAAGCCGCGTTCGAGCGCGGGCCGCACCGACCGACAGCCGCGCATCCAGCAGGGCGGCATCCTGGACATCCCGATGCCCATCGACATCAGCAACGTCATGGTCATCTGCCCCTCGTGCTCGCGGCCCACGCGGATCCGCCACGTCGAGGCCGCGGACGGCCGCAGCGTCCGGGCGTGCGCCCATTGCGGCGAGGCCCTGACCAGTCTGGAGAAGAAGCGATCGTGAGCGAGCTTCGGGATCGGTACCACGCCGAGGTCGTGCCGGCGCTCCGCAAGGAGTTCCAATACGCCAACGCGATGCAGGTGCCGCGCCTCACCAAGATCGTCGTGAACATCGGCCTCGGTGAGGCCCTGCGCGACGCCAAGGCAGTGGACGCCGCGGTTCACGACATGACCCTCATCACGGGCCAGAAGCCGGTGGTGACCCGGGCCAAGCGGTCGATCGCCCAGTTCCGGCTTCGGACCGGCAACGCGATCGGTGTCACCGCGACGCTCCGCGGCGAGCGGATGTGGGACTTCCTGGAGCGCCTCACGCGCGTCGCCCTGCCTCGCATCCGCGACTTCCGGGGCGTGCCGTCCCGATCGTTCGACGGGCGTGGCAACTACTCTCTGGGCCTGCGCGAGCAGCTTGCCTTCCCGGAGATCGACTACGACCGGATCGACCGCCTGCGCGGGCTCGAGATGAGCATCGTCACGACGGCGACCAACGACGAGGAGTCCAAGCGGCTGCTGTCGCTCCTCGGCATGCCGTTCGCCAACTGACGAGAAGGAGCGTAGGATGGCCAAGAAGTCCCTCATCGCCAAGGCCCAGCGCAAGCCGCGCTTCCCCGTCCGGGGATACCACCGGTGCTCCGTGTGCGGTCGCCCACGTGGGTACATGCGTCGGTTCGCGCTGTGCCGCATCTGCTTCCGGGAGCGCGCCCTGCTGGGACAGCTGCCCGGCGTGACCAAGTCGAGCTGGTAGGCCCATGAACGTCTCCGATCCCATCGCGGACATGCTCACCCGCATCCGCAACGCGAGCCGAGCTCGGCACGAGGACGTGCTGGTGCCCGCGTCGCGCACCAAGCTCGCCATCGCCCGCATCCTCAAGGAGGAGGGGTTCATCGAGGACTTCTCCGAGTTCCAGGATGGCCCCCGATCGGCGCTGCGCATCCGACTCCGGTACGTGGGGCGCGTGCCGGTGGTGAGCGGTCTCAAGCGCATCAGCAAGCCCGGCCTCCGGGTGTACGCCGCCAAGACGGACATCCCGCGCGTCCTGGGGGGTCTGGGCGTGGTCATCGTCAGCACCAGCCAGGGGATCATGACCGGACAGCAGGCCCGTAGGGGCCAGCTGGGCGGCGAGATCCTGGCATACGTCTGGTAGGTCGCCATGTCGCGTATCGGCCGTCTCCCCATCGCCGTCCCCGCGGGTGTCGACATCTCCGTGGAGGGCAGCCATGTCTCGGTCAAGGGACCCAAGGGCGCGCTCGATCGGGACATCGCGCCGCAGCTGACCATCGTCCGCGAGGACGGCGTCCTGCGCGTCGAGCGACCCGACGACGCCAAGCGGTCCCGTGAGCTGCATGGCCTGACCCGGACGCTCATCGCCAACATGGTCACGGGTGTGACCACGGGCTACCGCAAGGGGCTCGAGATCACCGGGGTGGGCTACCGTGCCCAGCTCGTGGGTCGGAAGCTCCAGCTCAGCCTGGGGTACAGCCATCCCATCGAGATCGACCCGCCCGAGGGCATCGCCTTCGAGGTCGAGACGCCCACGCGCCTGGCGGTCACGGGCATCGACAAGGAGCTGGTCGGCCACGTCGCCGCCCGGGTCCGCGCGATGCGCAAGCCCGAGCCCTACAAGGGCAAGGGCGTCCGCTACAGCGGCGAGGTCATCCGTCGCAAGGCCGGCAAGGCCGGCAAGATCGGCGGCAAGAAGTAGCACCCAGCGGACCGGAGGGACCGGTCCGCGACACCGACGGGTCGGGTGTCATCGCCCGCCCCGAACAGCCCGAAGGAGAACCACGAGCACCATGGCCACGGCCGACAGGGGCGCCGCCCGCCGCAAGCGCCACACGCGGATCCGCCTCCACCTGGCGGGGACGGGTGAGCGGCCGCGGCTCGCGGTGTTCCGCAGCAACACGCAGATCTACGCCCAGGTCATCGACGACACCGTGGGCCGCACCCTCGCCAGTGCCTCCTCGCTCGAGGCGACGCTGCGGGGGGCAGGCGGCACCAAGGTCGAGCGCGCCGCCAAGGTGGGCGCGCTCGTCGCGGAGCGGGCCAGGGCGGCCGGCATCACCAAGGTCGTGTTCGACCGCGCGGGGTTCCGGTACCACGGGCGGATCAAGGCGCTCGCCGACGGCGCGCGCGGGTCCGGCCTGGACTTCTAGGAGGGACCCCCAATGGCGCGCATCGATCCCAACAAGCTCACGCTCGAGGAGCGGGTCGTCCAGATCAACCGTGTGGCGAAGGTGGTCAAGGGCGGCCGCCGCTTCAGCTTCAGCGCCGTGGTCGTGGTGGGCGACGGCGGCGGCCACGTGGGCGTGGGTCTGGGCAAGGCCGGTGAGGTCCCCGAGGCCATCCGCAAGGGCGTCGAGGACGCCAAGAAGCACCTCATCCGGGTGCCCCTCGTGGGCACCACCATCCCCCACGCGGTGACCCAGCAGTACGGCGCCTCGACCGTCCTGCTCAAGCCCGCGTCCCAGGGCACGGGCGTCATCGCGGGCGGGTCGGTGCGCGCCGTCGTGGAGGCGGCCGGCATCAAGGACATCCTGTCCAAGTCGCTCGGCTCGACCAATCCGGTCAACGTGGTCCGGGCGACCCTGGAGGGCCTGCGCAGCCTGCACAGCGCCGAGGAGCTCTCGGCCCGTCGAGGCAAGGAGCTGCGCTCGTTCATCCCGGGTCAGCCCAGCCCTCAGCTCGCGTCGGAGGCGACCGATGCCCGGTAAGCTGCGCGTCACGCTCCGCAAGAGCACCGTCGGTACCACCCAGCGTGCCCGGGGCACGGTCCGGGCGCTCGGCCTCGACCGGATCGGTGACACGGTCGTGCTGCGTGATGACGCGGTCGCGCGCGGCATGGTGCGCACCGTGCAGTACCTCGTGACCGCGGAGGAGATCCCCGACGAGGGCACGGCACCGACCAAGGGCGGCGTGCCCGAGGAGGCGAACAGATGAAGCTCCATGACCTCCGGCCGGCGGCCGGTGCCACGAAGGCGCGGACGCGCGTGGGCCGCGGCATCGCGGCTGGCAAGGGCAAGACGGCCGGTCGCGGCACCAAGGGTCAGAAGGCGCGCGCGGGCGCCTCCATCCCGGCGTGGTTCGAGGGTGGCCAGACCCCCATCCACATGCGCGTCCCCAAGCTGCGCGGCTTCCGGTCCATCAACCGCATCGAGTACCAGGTCGTGAACATCGGCCGCATCTCCGCCTACGCGGAGGCGGGTCGCTTGGGGGAGCGACTGACGGACCGGGCACCGTACACGGTCAATCCCGAGATCCTGCGTGCCGCCGGGCTCATCACCCGTGAGCGACAGCCGGTCAAGATCCTGGGCGCGGGCGAGGTCTCGGTGCCCTTGTTCGTGCTCGCCGACGCCTTCACCGCGAGCGCCACCAGCAAGGTGGAGGCCGCGGGTGGCTCGGTCCAGACGCTCACTCCGAGCGTCGCACCCCCCAGTGAGACGACGCGGGCCGCGACCGCGCGCGGATCGAGGCAGGCCCCTGCCGAGGTCGTCTCCGAGGCATCGACCGAGGCTGGCACGGACCCCGACGCCGCCCCCCAGGCCTGACACACGGTGTTCGACGCCCTCGTCAACGCCTTCCGCGCGCCGGACATCCGGCGCCGCATCCTGTTCGTCCTGGGGATGCTCGTGGTCGTGCGCGCCCTCGCGCACGTGCCGGTCCCGGGCGTCGACCGTGACGCGCTTGCCTCGGTCATCGGTGACAACGCCTTCCTGCAGCTGCTCGACCTGTTCTCGGGCGGCGGGCTCGCGTCGTTCTCGATCATCGCCCTGGGCGTGAACCCGTACATCAACGCCTCGATCATCATGCAGCTCATGACCGGGGTGGTCCCCCGGCTCCAGCAGCTCCAGCGCGAGGGCGAGTACGGCCGCAACAAGATCAACCAGTACACCCGATACCTGACCGTGCCCATGGGCTTCCTGCAGGCCTATGGGTATCTCATCCTGCTGGCGAACCAGACGGGCACCACGGGCAACCCGGTCATCCCCACGTTCGACCTCGCCAACCTCGAGACCATCACCATGATCTTCTCGCTGGTCGCGGGGACCGTCCTGATGATGTGGATCGGGGAGCTCATCACCGAGCGTGGCATCGGCAACGGCATCAGCTTCATCATCTTCGCGGGCATCGTGTCCCGCATCCCCAGCGCGATCCAGACGTTCATCGCCTCACCGGACCTGGGGGCGGGCATCGCGTTCGGCATCCTGGCCATCGCGGCGGTCGCCGCGATCGTGTTCATCCAGGAGGGTCAGCGTCGCATCCCCATCCAGTACGCCAGCCGGGTGCGAGGCAGACGCATGTACCAGGGCGGCGCGACGTTCCTGCCGCTGCGGGTCAACCAGGCGGGTGTCATCCCCATCATCTTCGCGGTCAGCATCCTGCTGTTCCCGGTCCAGCTGGCGAGCTACTTCCAGAGCTCGTCCGAGGGCGTCATCCAGGACATCTCGCAGGCCATCATCGACCTGTTCGACCAGCGGTCGCTGTTGTACATCGTGCTCTACTTCCTGCTCACGGTCGGCTTCACCTACTTCTACACCGCGTTCACCTTCAAGCCCGATGAGACGGCCGACCAACTGCGCAAGAACGGCGGCTTCATCCCGGGCATCCGGCCGGGTGCGCCGACTCGTGACTACCTGGCGCGCGTGGTCAACCGCATCAGCCTCGCGGGGGCCCTGTTCCTGGGCATCGTCGCGGTGAGCCCGATCCTGCTCCAGATCCCGTTCGCGGGCAGCGTCGTCGCCAACTTCAGCCTGGGTGGCACAGCCCTGCTCATCGTGGTGTCCGTGGTGGTGGAGACCATGAAGCAGCTCGAGGCGCAGCTCATGATGCGCAACTACGAGGGGTTCATCCGGTGACCCAGGCCACGCGGGAGGACGCGCCTCGGGAGATCCCGGTCGGGTCATCCTCGGTCTTCGTCATGGTCGGTGCCCCGGGTGCCGGAAAGGGCACGCAGGCACAGCGGCTGGCGGTGTCGCTGGACCTGCTGCCTGTCTCGACGGGCGACCTGTTCCGCACCGCCCTGCGTGAGGGGGCGCCCCTGGGTGCCGAGATCCGCAGGTACGTGGAGAAGGGCGCGCTGGTCCCCGACCCGGTGACGCTGCGGGTGGTCCGGGAGCGGCTCCGCCAGCCTGATGCGGCCCATGGCGTCGTGCTCGACGGGTTCCCACGGACGCGCGCCCAGGCCGAGGCCCTGGACTCGATGCTGGCGCAGGGCCGGACCCGCGTCGCCGCCGCCCTGTACATCGAGGTGGAGACACCCGAGTTGGTGCGCCGGCTGGCTGGCCGGCGCGTCTGCTCCGGGCCGGGACAGCACATCTTCCACCTCGACTCCCGGCCGCCGCGGAGGCCGGGCGTGTGCGATGTCGACGGCACGCCTCTCGTCCAGCGCAGCGACGATGAGCCCGAGACCATCCGGGCGCGTCTGGCTCGCCAGCTCCCGCCGATGTATGAGGTGGTCGACCACTATCAGGGGACGGGCGTGCTGCACGCCGTGCGCGGCGACCGGCCCATGGATGAGATCGCCGAGGAGCTCCTGCGCATCGCCCAGCGGGCGCTCAAGCCGAGCTGAGACGTGGCATTCCGTGACCGACGGGTGACCCTCAAGAGCGCGAGCCAGATCGCCCGAATGGAGGTCGCCGGTCGACTCGTGGCCGATGCCCTCGACGCGGTCGGGGAGCTGATCCGGCCCGGGGTCACCACCCTGGAGCTCGATCAGGCCGCGGAGGCGCTCATCCGGTCACGGGGCGGGATCCCCTCGTTCCTCGGCGTACCAGGTGCCATCGCACCCTATCGCCACACGCTCTGCATCAGCATCGATCACGAGGTCGTCCATGGCATCCCCGGCAAGCGGCGCATCGCCGAGGGCCAGGTGGTGTCCGTGGACGCGGGCGCCATCGTGGACGGCTGGAACGGGGACGCGGCGCGCTCCTTCATCGTGGGCGAGGTCCCCGAGCGCACCCGACAGCTGGTCGAGGCCACCCGACGCGGGATGCTCGCCGGGATCGCGGCCGCACGGCCCGGCGGCTTCCTGGGCGACATCTCGGCGGCCGTCGAGGACGTCGCGCTGGAGCACGGCTACGGGGTGGTCCGCGCGTTCGTGGGCCACGGCATCGGCACTGAGATGCACGAGGAGCCCCAGGTCGCCAACTACCGCACCGGGAGCCGCGGTCGGCGCATCGAACCCGGGTTGTGCCTCGCCATCGAGCCCATGTTCACCCTCGGCGGTCACGGCGTCCGCGTGCGCGCCGACGGGTGGACCGTGGAGACGCTGGACGGCAGCCTGGCCGCCCATTGGGAGCACACCATCGCGGTGACCGAGGACGGGCCGCGGATCCTGACGGTCAACGATGGCTCGCCGGTCGAGGAGCGATCCATCGGCGCCGTCGGTATCGCCTCATGACGCTCGTGATCCGGGGCATCGGATCGCGGCTTGCCGCGAACGGCCCGCTTCTGGTACACTCCTCCTTCGTGCGCCGGGTGCTGCCCGGTCGTGCGTTGCGCGTGATCCCGGCTAGCCCCGCGGACCCACGCCTGGGTCATCCCCAGCATCCATAGCAGGTACTGGTCCGCCTGTGGCCAAGCGAGACGCGATCGAGGTGGAGGGCACGGTCATCGAACCGCTCCCCAATGCCATGTTCGCGGTCGAACTGGAGGACAGGCATCGGGTCCTCGCCCACATCAGCGGCAAGCTTCGGACGAACTTCATCCGGATCCTGCCCGGGGATCGGGTCCGTGTCGAGTTGTCACCCTATGACCTCTCGCGCGGCCGGATCACCTATCGACTCAAATGACAGTACGGGGTCCATGTGAAGGTCTCGGCGTCCGTCAAGGCGCGTTGTGAGCGCTGCAAGGTCATCCGCCGTCATGGCACGGTGATGATCATCTGCAGCAACCCAAAGCACAAGCAGCGACAGGGGTAGGCGTGGCACGCATCGCGGGCATCGATATCCCGCGCGAGAAGCGCGTGGAGGTCGCCCTCACCTACATCTTCGGCATCGGCCTCTCTACGAGCCAGAAGGTCCTGGCCCAGGCCAACGTCAACCCGGACACACGTGTCCGGGACCTGACGGAGGAGCAGGTCAATCGGCTCCGGGACATCATCGACCGGCGCCACAAGGTGGAGGGTGACCTGCGCCGTGAGGTGGCGCTCAACATCAAGCGCCTCCAGGAGATCGGTTCGTACCGGGGGCTCCGTCACCGGCGGAACCTGCCCGTGCGCGGCCAGCGCACCAAGACCAATGCCCGCGCCCGGCGTGGTCCCAAGAAGACCGTGGGCGTCCGGCGCAAGAAGTAGCCCACACGGACCGGCCGCGCGCCACCGGCGCGCACGATGACGACAGGAGCACCATCCCCACATGGCGGAACGGAAGCGCGCAGCCAAGACGCGGCGACGGGAACGGAAGAACGTGCCTGCGGGTCACGCCCACATCCAGGCGTCGTTCAACAACACCATCGTGACCATCACCGACCTGGCCGGCGCCACGATCGCCTGGGGCAGCGCGGGTCTGGCGGGCTTCAAGGGCTCCCGCAAGAGCACCCCGTACGCAGCGGCGCTGAGCGCGGACGGAGCCGCCAAGCGCGCCATGGAGCATGGCATGCGCCACGTCGAGGTGTTCGTGAAGGGGCCGGGTGCCGGCAGGGAGCAGGCCATCCGCTCGCTCCAGGCCGCCGGTCTCGAGGTCACCGCCATCACGGACGTCACGCCCATCCCCCACAACGGTTGCCGCCCGCCCAAGCGGCGCCGCGTCTAGGACCCCCCACCCATGGCTCGCTACAACGGTTCCGTCTGTCGCCTGTGCCGGCGTGAAGGCATGAAGCTGTTCCTCAAGGGCGACCGCTGCTACACCCGCAAGTGCGCATTCGAGCGCCGAGCGACACCCCCCGGCCAGCACAACGTCCGTCGTCGCAAGGTGTCGGAGTACGGCATCCAGCTGCGCGAGAAGCAGAAGATCCGGCGTACCTACAGCGTTCTCGAGCGCCAGTTCAAGCGGTACTTCGAGACCGCCGAGGAACGACCGGGCGTGACCGGCGAGAACCTCCTCCGGCTGCTCGAGACCCGACTCGACAACGTGGTGTTCCGCATGGGCTTCGCGAGCAGTCGCGCCCAGGCACGCCAGCTGGTGAGCCACGGTCACTTCGCCATCAACGGCCGGGCCACCACGGTGCCCTCGCACCAGGTGCGGGACGGGGACCGGGTCGAGGTCCGCGAAGGCAGTCGCTCCACGGAGCACTTCAAGCAGGTCAAGGAGTCGCTCCGCTCCGCCCAGCGGCCCGACTGGCTGACCGTCGACGCCGACAAACTGGCCGGCAGCGTCGCTGCGTTGCCGCGCCGTGACCAGATGCCGCTCGAGCTCAACGAGCAGCTCGTGGTCGAGTACTACTCGAGGTAGCCCCCACCCATGATCGAACTGGAGAACGCGTAACTCGAGTCCGTCGAGGAGCTCGAGACCGAGACCTACGGCAAGTACGAGGCCAGCCCGCTGGCTGCAGGCTACGGCGTGACCATCGGGAACGCGTTGCGGCGCGTCCTGTTGTCCTCGCTCGAGGGGGCCGCCGTCACGTCCATCCAGGTCCGCGATGTGTATCACGAGTTCGCCAGCATCCCGGGCGTCAAGGAGGACCTGACCCAGATCATTCTCAACGTCAAGAAGCTGCGGCTCAAGAGCTACGCCGGCCACCCGGTCCAGCTCAAGCTCGTCAAGCATGGTGCTGGCGCGGTGACCGCGGCGGACATCATGGAGTCCGCGGACGTCGAGATCGTCAACCCGGAGCAGCACCTGCTGACGCTCGACTCGGACAGCGTGACCGTGGAGATCGACCTGACCGTCGAGCGCGGCGTGGGCTACCTCGCCGCGGAGCGGGCCGAGCAGATGCCCATCGGCGTCATCCCGGTGGACGCGATCTTCACGCCGGTGCGCAAGGTCAACTACCACGTGGAGAACACGCGCGTGGGCCAGATGACCAACTTCGACAAGCTGACCATCGAGATCGAGACCGATGGCACCACCACCCCCGAGGAGGCGCTGTCGCGCGCCGCGGAGCTCCTGGTGGCCCAGTTCAGCCTGTTCACGTCGGCGGGCAAGCAGGTCGCGCGGGCCGCGGGTGCGGCCGGTGGCGGCGGTGCCCTCCCCCAGAGCATGCTGGACATGCCCATCGAGGAGCTCGACCTCCCGATGCGCGCGTACAACTCGCTCAAGCGCAACAACATCGTCAAGGTAGGCCAGGTCCTGCAGCTGCAGGACGAGGACCTGCTGCGCATGCGCAACTTCGGCAGGAAGTCCCTCGACGAGATGAAGGAGCGGCTGCGCATGCGCGGCTTCCTGCCGCCCAGCGACGACACGGACCCGGACATCGATTCCTCGGACCTCGACCTCGATGACGAGGACGACGAGGACGAGGAGGAGGCCTGAGCGTGGCCCATCGCATCGACGGGCGCAAGCTCGGCCGCAAGACCGGCCCTCGGCTCGCCCTGTATCGCAATCTCATCGTGTCCGTCCTGCGCTATGAGCAGGTGCGGACCACCGAGGCACGCGCCAAGGAGGTGCGTGGCCAGGTGGAGCGCATCATCACGCTCGCCAAGGAGGGCACCCTCGCGTCGCGCCGGCGCATCGTCGCCGAGCTGCCGGAGGAGCCACTCGTCATCGACAAGCTCATCAACGAGATCGCGCCTCGATACGGGGATCGCAGCTCGGGGTACACCCGGGTCGTGAGGCTGGGCCAGCGTGCTGGCGATGCCGCCCCCATCGTCCAGCTCGAGCTCGTCTGAGACCTCCGTCCGAGAGGGCGGGCCCGCGCGGTACGCCGCGCGGGTGGAATACGACGGGACCGGGTTCGCCGGGTTCCAGGCGCAGCCTGGGGCTCGCACCGTCCAGGGCGAGTTGGAGGCGGCGCTCCGCAGCATCAGCGGCGGGGGGCGCATCCGGGTCGACGGGGCGGGCAGGACCGATGCCGGTGTCCATGCCAGGGGACAGGTGGTCGCATTCACCTGGACCGGGCGGCGGATGTCGGCCGCCGAGCTGGGTCGGGCCATCGTGGCGGTGCTGCCGCCCGATGTCACGATCGGGCGCCTGCGCCGGGTGCCACCGGGACTCTCGCCGCGTCGCGCCGCGATCCGACGGGAGTATCGGTACACCATCTGGAACGGGCCCCGGAGCCCACTTCGGGAGCGGTACGCCCTGGGCGTCAGGGAGCCGCTGGACGCAGAGGCCATGCACGCTGCGGCGCAGGTGCTGGTCGGCAGACATGACTTCTCCGCCTTTGGCGGGAAGCATCGACAACCGATCCGGACCCTCATGGGGGTGCGGGTCCGCAGGACGGGTCGGACGATCACGGTCGACGTGGTCGGCGATGCGTTCCTGCGCCAGATGGTGCGAAGCATCGTGGCGGCCCTCCTGCGCATCGGGCACGGGACGGCCACCACGCAGGACCTGGAGATCGCGCTGCGGTCGCCGGGACGGGTCTTCGCCGGGCAGGTCGCCCCGCCGCATGGGCTTTGCCTCAGGCGGGTCGTGCTCGGCGGCATCGACCGAGCCAGTGATGGGAAAGGCACGACAGGATGACCAGGACGTACACGCCGCGGGCGGGCGAGATCGAGCGCCAGTGGTTTGTCGTCGATGCGGACGGCCAGACCCTGGGTCGGCTCGCCTCGCGCATCGCGACGGTGCTGGCCGGCAAGCACAAGCCGGGCTTCGCCACGCACATCGACACCGGTGACCACGTCATCGTGGTCAACGCCGGCAAGCTGGTGGTGACCGGCGACAAGCTGACCACCAAGTCCTATGCGCGCCACAGCGGCTATCCGGGTGGCTTCCGCGAGGAGCGCCTGGGCGACCTGCTCGCGCGGCGTCCGGAGGAGGTCATCCGCCGCGCGGTGAAGGGCATGCTGCCGCGCAACACCCTGGGCGTGCAGCAGCTGCGCAAGCTCAAGATCTACGCCGGCCCCGAGCACCCGCACGAGGCGCAGCGCCCGACCACGCTCACCACAGGAGCCCGCAGCGCATGACCACACCGCAGTTCTATCAGGGCACCGGTCGCCGCAAGACGAGTGTCGCGCGCGTCCGTCTGGTCGCCGGTGACGGCGAGGTGGTGGTCAACGGCCGGAGCCTCGAGGAGCACTTCGGGAACGCGGTCAGCCTGCCCGAGCTGCTGATGCCCTTCCGGGTCACCAGCACCGAGGGCCGGTTCAACGCGATGGTCAAGGTGGAGGGGGGCGGCAGCCAGGGTCAGGCGGGGGCCATCCGCCACGGCATCGCCCGTGCGCTCCTGGAGGCCGACCCTGAGGCACGTCTTCCCCTTCGGCAGGCCGGTCTGCTGACGCGTGACCCGCGCATGAAGGAGCGCAAGAAGTACGGCCTCAAGCGCGCTCGCAAGGCACCGCAGTACACCAAGCGCTGAGCCGGCCAACGGGCGGCCTCGTAGGTGCGCGCTTGGGCGCATCAGCGCAAGGTCGCTCCCCGCGGGCTCGTCCATCGTGAGTGCCCCCGTACCATCGGGGTCCTGCGCCATTCACGCGAGCGCGGGCTAGCATAGGCACATGGCCGACCCGGTCTTCGAGCGCTACAAGGACGCCCTCAAGCAGGGCCACATGGCCATGCTCAAGGGGCGCCACAAGGAGGCACTCACCCACTATCAGGAGGCGGCGAGCCTGGCGGACCACCGCGCCCTGCCCTTCGTGAGCATGGGCTCGGTGCTGCTCCAGATGGGCAGGCCCCTGGACGCCATCGCGGCCTACGACCAGGCGCTCCAGCGCGCGCCCACCGACCCCCAGGCGCTCTCTGGGAAGGCATCGGCGTTGCTCGCCGCGGGCCGGCGGGAGGAATCGGCGGACCTCACGCAGCAGGCAGCACGCTTGGAGGCCGACCAGGCACGCCAGCGCGCGGAGCAGAAGGCGAGCGCCCAGGCGGCGGCCTGGACCGGTGGCCCCGAGCGACTCGTGGCCGCCGCTGAGGATGCCCGGCGTGACGGGCAGGCGGGGGGTGCCATCGAGGGCTTCGTGGCCGCGGCCCAGGGGTATCAGCAGCTGGGACAGCTCGACGCGGCACTCGACGCCTGTCAGCGTGCCTTGGGGGTGTCCTTGGGGGCACCCGCGGCGCATCTCCAGATGGCCCGCATCTACTTCCAGCGTGGCTGGCGCGATCGCGGCGTGGAACGCCTGCTGCTCCTTGCCCGTCTGCTCACACTCGTCGAGGACCCCCTGACACGGGATGGCATGCGTGAGCTCGCGCGGATCCACCAGGGAACGGAGTCGCGCCTGGCGGTGATCGCCGCCGGCAACGTCATCTGATGGTCCGAGCGATCCCTCCCGGGGGCATCGGGCGCCCGCGCGGCTGAGCCCCGCACCATGGACCAGCTCCAGCATCTGGTCGAGGGCATCGACTTGCGGCCCACCGCCGTCCTCGACATCGCGCTCACCGCCCTCCTGTTCTATGGCCTCTTCAGCCTCATCCAGGGGACGCGCGCGGTCCGGCTGGTCATCGGTGCCATGGTGCTCTACGGGGTCTACGCGCTTGCCCGACTGCTGGACCTCCGGATGCTCTCGGGCATCCTGGAGACGGGTGCGGTCGTGGGTCTGCTCGCCCTGGTGGTCATCTTCCAGCCCGAGCTGCGCCGGGCGCTCGAGCGCATCGGCCGGGTGGGTTCGATGGGATGGGCCTTCGCGCCATCGGGGGCTGCGGGCCTCGCGGAGCGGGTCGCGCGCACCGTGGCTCGGACGGCGGCCGGGCTCGCCGCGCAGCGCGTGGGGGCGCTCATCGTGATCGAGAGGGACACTGGCCTGGAGGACGCCGCCGAGACGGGCGTGATGCTCCATGCCGATCTCTCCGAGGAGCTCCTCGCGTCCATCTTTGTGCCACGCGGGGCGCTGCACGACGGGGCGGTCATCATCCATGGTGACACCATCCTGGCGGCTGGCGCCGTGCTGCCCCTGTCGGAGATCTCGGTGCACCAACAGCGGTACGGCACGCGCCATCGAGCGGCCATCGGCATCAGCGAGCAGACTGACGCCTTGGTCGTGGTGGTCAGCGAGGAGACCGGGTCGATGAGCCTCGTCGAGCGCGGTCGGGTCATCCGCGACCTGGACGAGGAGCGGCTTCGCACCTCGCTCGTGGCGCTGCTGCGCCCGCCCGCGGGTGCCCGCCGGGCTGCCGCGGGCATCTCGGCACTTGGGGTCCCCCTCCGGGGCAAGCGAGCCCGCACCCTGTCCCCGCGAGGAGCGCGAGACGGCGGGGCGCCAGCAGCGCCGACCGGCGCCGGGCCCGCGACCCCGGCCGCCCCCCCGCAGGGGACAGCCCCCCCGCTGGCGAACGCGGTAGTGCCGCCGACCCCAGCCCAGGCCGACCAGGCCGCCCACTCCGATCCGGTCACGGATGCGTCGGAGCCCGGGCCGGCACCCAGGATGGGTCCCACGGGATGAGGCGGGCCATGGGTCTCCTGGCCAGTGACTGGCCGCTCAAACTCGGGGCCCTGGGTCTCGCGATGGCCCTGTTCGTGGGCGTCTCGCTCTCCCAGAACGATCGAACATGGCCGGGACAGGTGTCCATCGACGTCCTCGACCCACCGAGGGGCGGTGCCGTCCTGGACCTGCCGGGGACCGTGACGGGCATCCGGTATCGCGCCCCCCTCGATGCCGCGGTGACGCTCGCCAACGGCTCGTTCATGGCATCCATCGACCTCTCGGACGTTGTGCCGACAGCCGGCGGGGACCCCGTCGCTGTGCCGGTCCGTGTCATCGCCCTCGACCCCCGGGTCCAGGTCATCGACTACGCCCCGCGCTCCGTCAACGTGCGGGTGGACCAACTGGTCACCCGGCCAATGGCCATCACGGTGGATCGTGGCACCGTCCCGCCGGGACTCGCCCTGGGCCCACCCGTGACATCTCCGGCGTCTGCGATCCTGCGGGGTGCCAGCTCCCGTGTGGCCGCGGTGCAGGCCGTGGTGGCGCGGGTCGCGGTCGACGCGAGCGGGCTCAACATCGACCAGGACGTGGACCTCGAGGCCATCGACGAGACAGGCGCGTCGGTGCCAGGCGTGGAGGTCCTCCCAGAGCGCGCGCGCGTGAGCATCGAGGTGGCGCGGGAGCTGGCCTACGCGACGCTCCCCGTGGTGCCGGCACTCATGGGAGACCCGGCTCCCGGGTACCGGGTGGCCGCGGTGGGCGCCACACCCACCACGGTGACCGTGAGCGGCGAGGCGGCCGCCGTGGCCGGGCTCTCGTCGGTCCCCACGCGCCCCCTCGACGTGACAGGCTCGACCGATTCGCTCGAGGGGACCGTGGAGCCCGACCTGCCCCCGGACGTGTCCCTGGTGGGTGGTGGCGCGGTCCAGGTCCTGGTCACCATCGAGATGGAGTCGGGCTCGCGCACGTGGCAGGTGGGCGTTCGCCTCCTGGGCGCGCGACCGAGTCGCGAATATGCGTTGTCGGCATCCACCGTCCATGTGACGTTCGCGGGGCCCGTCCCTGTACTCGACTCTCTGGACCCCGGTACCATCGTCGCGGCCGTCGAGGTGGGGGAGCTATCGGTCGGCAGACACGAGGTGAGCGTTTCGGTGACTCCTATCGAGGGCCTGGACATGCTGGGCGTGGCCCCTGCCACCATCCGGGTCGATGTCGCACGTCCGTCGTCCCCGTCCGCGGTCCCGTCGCAAGTCCCGCAGCCATCGAAGGGCGCGCCATGACACGCCTGTTCGGCACCGACGGCATCCGAGGCGTCGCGAACGTGGATCTGCGGCCACCCCTCGCGTACGGGCTCGGCCGAGCGGCCGCGTCGCGACTCCTGCCAGCGGGGGGCCGCATGCTGGTGGGTCAGGACACGCGCAGGTCCGGGGACATGCTCGCGTCAGCGCTCGTGGCCGGTGCCACGAGCATGGGTGTCGACGTGCATCGCCTGGGCGTGTGCCCCACCCCCGCCCTGTCGTTCGTGACGGCCGATGCCGCGTATGGTGCCGGGGTGATGGTCTCGGCATCCCACAACCCGGCCGACGACAATGGGCTCAAGGTGCTCGACGAGCGTGGGCTCAAGCTCGACGACCGCGTGGAGGATGAGTTGGAGGCGCTCATCGGACGAGCCGACGGGCTCATCGGGCCCACCAACGGCGCGCTGGGGCGTGAGGTGGATGCCCGGGCCACCCTCGACCGGTACCGCGCCCACCGGACCAGGCTCGCGACACGCGCCCGGAGCGACCTGCGGGTGTCGCTCGACTGCGCGAACGGGTCGGGTGGCGTCGTCGCGCCCGAGATCCTCGAGGCGACCGGCGCAGACGTGCGCGTCCATTTCAACGACCCTGACGGCTGCAACATCAACCTGGACTGTGGCGCGACGGTGCCGCGCACCCTGGCCGGGCTCGTCACGGCTGACGGTGCGGACGTGGGGTTCGCGCTCGATGGGGACGCGGATCGATGCGTGGCCGTGGATGAGCGCGGCTGTGTGGTCGATGGTGACCAGCTCCTGGGCATCATCGCGCTCGACCGCCTGGGTCGAGCCGCGCTCGAGGGGTCGACGCTCGTCGTGAGCGTGCTGTCCAACGGCGGCCTGGCGGCCGTGGTCGAGGGAAGCGGGGGCCGGGTCATCCGCACGCCGGTCGGCGACAAGTACATCCTGGATGCGATGCTCGTCCACGGCGCGGGCGTGGGCGGCGAGAAGAGCGGCCACGTCATCGTGCGTGAGCACACCACGAGCGGTGATGGCATCGTGACGGCGCTCGAGGTGCTGGGCATCATGGCGCGCACGGGCCGGACCCTGGGCGACCTGGCTGCCCAAGTGCCCCTGTATCCCCAGCAGCAGCGGGCGATCCCGGTGCGTCACAAGGATCTGTGGGACGCGGACCAGACGCTGGTGGCCGCCGTGCACGCCGCGGAGGTGGAGCTCGCGGGCAGGGGCCGCATCCTGGTGCGCCCATCGGGCACGGAGGCGGCGCTTCGCATCATGGTCGAGGGCGAGGACCCGTCGCGGGTGCTCGAGCTCGCCGACTCGCTCGCGGCCCTCGCCGCCGAGCGCCTCAACCAGCCCGTCTAGGCGGAGGGCTCCGGGATGTGCGGGATCGTGGGCTACGTCGGGCCGCGGGGGGCGGCGCCCATCCTGCTCGAGGGCCTCGCGCGCCTCGAGTACCGCGGCTACGACTCGGCGGGCATCGCCCTCGTCACGGCGGGCGGCGACCTGTTCGTGGAGAAGCGCGCGGGCAAGCTGGCCAACCTGCGCGCCGCGCTCGGCGACTCGGCCCCCGACGCCCTCGTCGGCGTCGCCCACACGCGATGGGCGACCCACGGGCGGCCCAACGACCTGAACGCCCACCCGCACGTGGACTGCACCGGGGCCATCACGGTCATCCACAACGGCATCATCGAGAACTTCCGGGAGCTCCGGGCCGCGCTGACCGCCCGCGGGCACCGGTTCGGCTCCGAGACCGACACCGAGGCCCTCGCGCACCTCATCGAGGAGGCCTACCGGGGGGACATCGCGGACGCCGTCCGCGCGGCGCTGCGCCAGGCCGCGGGCGCGTACGCGGTGGCGGTGCTCCACCGCGACGAGCCGGACCGGCTGGTGGGCGCGCGCCAGGACGTGCCCCTGGTCGTGGGCCTGGGCGAGGGCGAGCACCTGCTCGCGAGCGACGTCGCCGCGGTGCTCGCGCACACCCGCCGCGTCGTGTTCCTCGAGGAGGGCGACGTGGCCGACCTCCACGCGGGCGCGATGCGCGTGACCGGGCTCGACGGCGTGGCCCGCCAGCGCCCCGTGCACCGGGTGGAGTGGTCGGTCGAGTCCGCCGAGAAGGGCGGCTACGAGCACTTCATGCTCAAGGAGATGCACGAGCAGCCGACGGCCGTCCGCTCCGCCATCGCGGGCCGCCTCCACGGGGACGAGGTGCGCATCGAGGAGCTGGCGGCCGTCACGGGCGCCATCGCGGGCGCCGAGCGGGTGGAGCTCGTCGCGTGCGGCAGCGCGGCGTACGCCTCCGCGGTGGGCGCGCGCCTCATCGAGGAGTGGGCGGGCCTCCCGGCGCGCTGGAGCGTGGGCTCCGAGTTCCGGTACAGCCCGCCGCCGCTCTCGCCGCGGACCCTGGTCGTCGCGGTCACCCAGTCGGGCGAGACGGCCGACACCATCGCGCCCGTGCGCCTGGCGCGCGCCGCGGGCTGCCCGGTGATCGCCGTCACCAACACCGTGGGCAGCGCCATCGCCCGCGAGGCCGACGCGGTGCTGTTCGGCCAGGCCGGCCCCGAGGTCGCGGTCGTCGCGACCAAGACGTTCACGACCCAGGTGACGACGCTGGTCATGCTGGCCGCGGCCGTCGCCAAGGCGCGCGGGCGCCTCGACCCGGGCGCCGAGGCGGGCCTGGTGGCGGCGCTCCGGGCGCTGCCCGACCAGGCCCAGGAGGCGCTCGACCTCGCCGGGCCGGCGGCCGGCCTCGCGCGCCGCTACGTCAACTCCCGGGGGTTCATGTTCGTGGGCCGGGGCCTCGGCTACCCCGTGGCGCTCGAGGGGGCGCTCAAGCTCAAGGAGGTGAGCTACGTCCACGCGGAGGGGTACGCCGGGGGCGAGCTCAAGCACGGCCCCATCTCGCTGCTCGACGCGGAGGTCCCCCTGGTCGCGGTGGCCACCCGCTCCCGGCACCAGGACAAGCTCATCAGCAACGTGATGGAGGGCCGCGCGCGGGACGCCCGGGTGCTCATGGTGGCGACCCGCGGCGACGAGGCCATCCGCGAGTTCGCCGACGACGTCCTGTGGGTGCCCGCGACCATCGAGGCGCTCGCGCCGGTGCTCGCCATCATCCCGCTCCAGCTGTTCGCGTACCACACGGCGGTGGCCCGCGGGACCGACGTGGACCAGCCCCGGAACCTCGCCAAGTCCGTTACCGTGGAGT
>DAOTUX010000030.1:0-4707 GCA_034436475.1 Chloroflexota bacterium
CGGCGAGGTCCGCGGGCAGGAGGCAGGTGCCCAGGCCCGTGGCAGCCCACGTCCCGAGATCGGCCACGGTCGAGTACATGCCCCCACCGGCCTGGCCCCAGCTCACCGTCCAGTCGGTGACGTCGGTCCCGGCTTTGATCGGGAGCTTCAGGCTCTCGAGCGTCTTCACGCCGGCACTCTCGACGTAGCCGTGCGAGGACGGATCGGGCATCGCGTTGTCCGCCGGCGCGGCGAGGGCCGTCTGGGTGAGCCCGGCGGAGCGCGCGAGCTCCGTCACCACCTGCTCCACGGGCTTGCCCGTGAGCTTCTCGAGCATCTGGCCGAGGATGATGGTGTTGGTCGTGGAGTAGCCGCCGGTCCCGGGCGCCGACAGCGGCAGGGTCATCGCCGCATCGATCAGCTCGTCCGCGGTGAACACGTGCTTCGGGTCGTCGAGGACCTGCTTGATGGTGACGCCGGTGTTCGCGTAGTCCTGGATGCCGCTCGTCATGCCGACGAGCTGCTCGACGGTGATGTCCTTGATGGCCGGGAACTTCGCCGCGAGGTCCGGCAGGACCTCCGCGATGGTTGTCTCCAGGGTGAGCGTTCCGGCCGCGACCTGCTGCAGGACCGCGGTCGTGGTGAAGGTCTTGGTGACGCTGCCGATGCGGCCGTGCTGGTCGATGGCGGCCTTGTCGCCGCCCTTCACCGCGTCACCATAGGCCTGGAGGTAGTACCCCTTCTTCGGGTCCCAGACGCCGATCCACATCCCGGGCAGGTCCGGGACCTGGCTCATCACCTCCTGGACTCGGCCATCGATCGTCGCGGCGTCCGCTGCGGACATCGGCGTTCTGGTGAGCGCCTTCGCGCAGACGGTGGCAGGCTGGCTCGGCGTGACCGACGGCGACGCATCAGCGGTGACGGCTGCGCCCGCCGGCAGGAGCATCAGCAGGAGCGCGGCGAGCATGGGCGATCGGAGCGACACGGATGGTTCCTCCCTCGTGCGGTGGCCGATACAACACGAACGGCGCGACGCACACACGGCCATCCGGATGGCCGCCGCGGCGACCGCGACAACGATACTGCCTCGCATAGATACACGCTGTGCGTGGTATCGTCCCCCGCCGTCCGCCGAGCACCCGGTTGACGGACCGTGATGGCCGTCCGCGTGTACCTCGATGCGGCCGGCTACCCCAAGGTCGGCGGCGGGGGCCTGCACGTCGCACACATGCTGTGGGGCGGCCTGCTGCTGGTGGTCGCGGCCCTGGTGACCGCAGCTGGAGCATCGAGCCGTCGAACTGGATCAGCGAGACCGGTCCGCCCGCGACGTTGACGGACGCAATCTCGCCGCCAGAGACCGGCGCACCGCGCAACTCGTCGACGAGCGGTTGGAACTCGCCGCGCTGGTCGTACCAGACCACCACCGAGCGTACCTTCACCTTGTCCCCCAGGAGTCGGGCGATGTCGTCGTGAAGCGGAAGCATCAAGGCAGTCAGTCCATGCTCGCCTGGAGACCCGGGGGCGACGTTCATCGAGGGTCAGTTCCGGGCTGATTGGAGTCTGAGTTGCAGTATCGGATAGTATCGCCTACATGCAACAGGCAGAACCATCCGATATCGCACATCGGCATGCGCCACGCTGGATCGCTCCGGTCCTCGCGGACTTCGAGATGATGGGTCGTTCGGTCGTCACGACGAGCGACGTCGCCGCTGCGCTCGAGACGTCGTCGTCGTCGCGCCAGACTCGGAACGCGATCCAGGAGATGCTCTCGCTCGGCTGGCTCCGAGCACTGCCATCGCGAGGCACGTACGAGTTCCTGCCTGCCCGCGGTGGCCCATGGTCGGCAGGGGATCCGCTGACCGCGGCGCGGGCTGCGCTCAAGCGGCGCCCCGACTTCCGCTTGGCAATCGTGGGCACGGGAGCCGCGTTTCTCCGCGGCTTCAGTGAGCGCCCTCCAGTCGACTACGCGGTTGCCGTCGACCGGGACCAGGGCGGGTCGGTCGCGCTGTCCCACGCCTACCACGTCGTCAAGACCACACGCCGGCGCCTTGACGCGGTTCCGACGCTGGAGGGCGTACCCGTCTCGGACGCACCGAGACTCCTCGCCGACGCCGCGCTCTGGCCGGAGGTCTGCGGAGACCTGCGCTCGGTCGACCACTGGCTGAGCCGGACCCTCCAGAAGACCGATGTCGCCGCCACCGCGACGATCAGTGCGACCCTGGGCACGGCGGTCGCCGCGCGGATGGCGTACATCGCGACCCGCTTCGACGCTGTGGATCTCGCGACCGCGATCCGGACGACACTTCACAGCAGGGCACGGACGACGATCGGCGATCCCGAGACGCCCGTCGTGCGCCGCGACGCCGGGCTGGGGGTGGACGATCGGCTCGGCGTGGCCACGCGCTGATGATTCCCCCGAGCGCCATCAACGCTGCTGGCAGGCTCGACGGCACATCTCGGGGTACCTGGACGGGGAGCTCGACGCGGCCACGAAGGCTGCCGTGGAGGGACACCTCGCCGGATGCCCGACCTGCCCGCCGCTGTACGCGGGCCTGGTCGGGGTGCGCGCCCTCCTGGGTGGCTTGCGCGACCCCGACTCGGTCGTGGAGGCGGCCATCGCGACGCGCATCACGGCCCGGATCCCGCGTCGGCCATGACCACGCATGACCGACCGACGCTCACGCGGGCGGCGCTGCGACGCTGGCTGCCCTTGCTTGCCAGGCGGATGCCCGATCTCGTCTCGGCCTACGTGGTGCCTGGGCGTGTGCCGCCGAGCTTGCGCGAGGCGACGATGCTGGGGGTCACATCGGTCAACCGGTGCCGCGCATGTGCCCGCGTCCACGAGCGATGGGGGCGTGCCACGGGTCTTCCCGTCGGCGATCCGCTGGAGTTCGCGGTGACGGAGGCGGCAGCCTATGCCTTTGGCCGGGCGCTGGCGCTCGAAGGCCCGGGGGCGGCGCCCCCCGCCGGGCTGAGCGCCCGCCACAGGCGTGAGCTCGAAGCGGCCGGCGTCCTGATGCAGCTCGCGAATCTGTCAGGCAACCGCTTCCTGCCCGAGCGTCGGGTGACCGCGCCAGTGCAGATCGGGGACGCCATCACCGCGCGTCTCTATGACCTCGCGATGGGACTGGCGGATCGAGTGGGGCTCCGTCGGGCGCGTCAGCGGATGATCGCGGGAGCCGATGGGGACGTGCTGGAGATCGGTATCGGGACCGGTCTGAACCTCCCGGCCTATGGCGCGGACGTATCCCTGCATGCGATCGACCCGAGCACGGAGGCGCTTGCGATCGCCGCCCGGCGCGCCGACCGGCTGAGGCGACCCGTCACCCTCGTCACGGGCGACGCTGCTTCCCTTCCGTACCCTGATGACTCATTCGATACCGTCATCGGGACCTTCGTGCTGTGCTCGGTGGGCGATGTCAGCTCCACGCTGCGCGAGGCGCGCCGCGTGCTCCGGCCGGGCGGGACCGTGCGGTTCCTGGAGCACGCCCGCTCGGACGATCGGCGTATCGCGCGACTGCAGACCCGGCTCGCCCCGGGCTGGTCACGGGCGTCGGGGGGCTGCCGCCTGGACCACGACGTACGCGCGGCGATCGCGGAGGCCGGGCTGGCCATCGTGACAGACCGATCCCGTGCCGGCGGCGTGCTGGTCGAGTTGGTCGCCCGGTCCTGATCGGTCAGACGGCCGGGCGCGGATCGACTGGCCAGAGCTTCACGAGCCACCAGAGCGTCAACGAGGAGGTCCCCACCGAGATGACCAGGCTCAGCCAGAGCGCCTCTTCGACCCATCGGACGAGATCGCTGCCGCGCATCCAGTAGAGCTCGGACCAGATCGGATACACCAGCCAGAACGTGACCACGGCGATGGCAAGCACACGACCCCAGTGCGTCCTCCGCAGGACGTCGAAGGCCGCCACGAAGGACGTCACGCCAAGGACCCACCAGAACAGTGGGAGGGGCATGTCCGACAGCGGCGGGAGTGGCGAGTACCCGGCGTAGAGGATGTCGGACACCCCGCTGATCACGAGCAGGACCGTCACCAGCCGCTGCCCCAGCGTGGTACCCACGACGACCTCGCCCCATCGATGCGAGCTGACCGCCCCGAGGCTGCGCGCAGCCCGCCGTGGTGGCAAGAGCCGAAGGTCATCTCCCGTTCGGAGGGTCTCGTCAGTCGCCTGCCATCGGCGGTGTCGGAGAGCAGGGCTGGGCGCGGTGCGGACCCTGCCGGTCGACCCGACGGTGCGGTCGCCTGTTGCCGGAGGGCGGTAGGCTGATCATCCGGGAGTACGGGACGGTGACGGGCGATCGCCGCGGGACGCGGCTGGTGCTGACGGCCGAGGGTCGGCGCGTCGCGGGCGAGCTCGCCGCGGGCCTGCAGGACCGCATGGACGCGCCGCGCCGGGCGGTCGAGGAGCTGCGAGCGGTCGTCGGACCCTGACCGGTCGCCGGCGCGCGGGTCACCTGATCAGCTGAGCAGCTTGAGCAGATCGTCGAGGGACTCGGCCGCGACCACCTCGGCCGCCGCGAGGGACCCGGTCTCGTTGACGATGGCCGTGAAGGCCGCGCCGGTCTGGGTGTTGTAGAGGACGATCGCCTCCCACCCGATGAGCTGGCCGCTGTGCCCGATCCAGTCGTGGTCGTAGCTCTCGACGCCCAGCCCGTAGCCGCTCTTCGCCTCCGGGATGGGGTGGAAGTCGAGGCGCTTCGCGGCGAGGTCCGCGGGCAGGA
>DAOTUX010000031.1:0-6642 GCA_034436475.1 Chloroflexota bacterium
CACACGAGCAGGGCCGTCAGCACCGCGTAGACCGCCACGTGCGCGAGATGACGCAGCGGCCGGTCCACGCCCGGGTCGTCACTCACCGCCAGACCCGGCTGGTTCGAGGCCATGAAGATCACGCCGGCCCACGCGAGGACGGCGACCCATCGAAGCACGGGATGGACCCGCAGGGCGACCGCGAGCACGCGAGCGACGATGGACGACATCAGCCGAGCGTAGCGGCCCTGACAGACAGGGGTCCATGCGGATGACGGCATGCTCGGGCCGTTGCGGCCAGGATTCCGCAGGCTCGCATGGCAGCCACCGGGCTCGCTCGGGCTCCCGCCCATGCGCCGGTACGCCACGCGGTCGCCGAGCCGCGAACGATCGCGTCCCAGCCCCCGGCTGGAGTCGCCCGCCTCGGCCGCGGTCCCCGCCCGTCAGTCGGACGTGGCCGGAACCCCCGCCGGCTGACCGGCGGTGCTCGGCCTCGGCTCGCGACTGAGGCCGCGCAGCGGGACCTCCGGGAGGCCCACCACCACCGCCACCAGCGCGATGGCGCTCATGATGACGCCCAGCCAGAACGTGCTGGCGACCGCGAGCGAGAACGCCTGGTAGATGCCCGCCAGGATCTGCTCCAGGAGCGGTTGGAGCTGGGGCGGCAGGCTCGCCTCCAGGCCCGCCCGGACGCTCGAGCCGATCTGGGTGAACTGGTCGGTGCCGCCGGCCGCGGCCATCCTATTCGCGACCTCCGCGGGGACGCCGGCGTTCACCAGCTCCGGACCCAACCGATCGCCGAACCCCGTCGCGAACAGGGTGCCCACGATGGCCAGGCCCACGGAGCCCCCGATCTGTCGGAAGAAGGTCAGGTTGGAGGTCGCCACGCCCAGGCGCTCGAAGGGGACGACGCTCTGGATGATGATGGTCAGGACCGAGAACGAGGGCCCGATGCCCAGACCGGTCACGAACATCCAGAACCACAGCAGGGGCAGGTCCGTGGTGGCCGTGAGGTGGGTCATGAGCCACAGGCCGACCGTGGTGATGGCCAGAGAGCCGGTGATGAGCCACTTGTAGCGACCGGTCCTGCTGACCAGGGCACCGGACACGATGGAGCCCAGGATGAGGCCCGCCAACAGGGCCAGCGTCTGGAGCCCCGAATCGGTGGGGCTGATCTCGCGGACGGTCTGGAACCACAGGGGCAGGTACACGATGGCCCCGAAGAAGCCCATCGCGGTCAGGAACGAGGTGAGGATGGTCACTGTGTAGCCGCGGTTCCGGAACAGGCCCAGGGGCACGATGGGCTCGGCCGCCCGTGCCTCCACCGCCAGGAACACCAGGCCCACGACGATCGCCGCGCCGATCGCGCCACCCACCCACGGGTCGGTCCAGTCCATGGTCTGCTTGTTGGTCAGGCCGATGAGCAGCAGGGACACGGCCACCGTGAACACGGCCGCCCCCAGGTAGTCCAGGTCGCGTGTGGGCCGCTCGCCGTGGACGGTGGGCAGGAGCCGATAGATGATGAGGAGCGCCACGAGGCCGATGGGCAGGTTGACGAAGAAGATCCAGTGCCAGCTGGCATTCTCGGTCAGCCATCCGCCCAGGAGCGGCCCCAGGATGGCGGACACCCCGAACACGGCACCGAACAGGCCCTGGTACTTGCCCCGCTCGCGGGGCGTGAACAGGTCACCGATGACCGCCAGCGAGATGGGGAAGATGGCGCCGGCGCCCACGCCCTGGATGCCCCGGAACACGATGAGGCTCTCCATGCTCCAGGCGAGCCCGCACAGCGCGGAGCCGAGCAGGAACACCGAGATGCCGATGAGCAGCATCGGCCGGCGACCGAAGATGTCCGAGAGCTTGCCATAGAAGACCCCGGTGATGGTGCTGGTCAGCAGGTAGATCGTGACGACCCACGTGTACAGCTCGTTGGTGCCGTGCAGGTCGCTGGTGATCCTGGGGAGCGCCGTGCCCACGATCGTCTGATCGAGGGCAGACAGGAACATGCCCAGCATGATCGCGAACAGGATCTCCATCTTCCGCCGGTGCGGCAGTTGGAGCGCTGGGTCCTTGGCCGTCCACTCCTCGGCGGAGGGCATGGCTTCCATGGGTTGAGGTGACTCCTTCCGATGGGCGCGGCCGGCGGCCGCTACGCGTCCGAGTGGTCGGTGCCCTCTGCCGACTCCAGGCGTGCCACCCCACTGGCAAGCACCTGGGCGGCCCGCACCACGATGGCCCGCTCACGACCGTCCAGGGCCCCGAAGAGCCGACGGAGGTGCTCCCGGCGCAGCCCCTCGACCTCCTCGCATCTCGAGGCCCCCGTGGGGGTCGCGCGGACGAGGACGAGGCGCCGATCGCGATCGTCACGGACCCGCTCGACCACGCCGTGCTGCTCCAGCCGGTCGACGATCCCCGTCATGTTCGAGACCGAGACATCCACGAGCGCAGCGAGCTTGGACATGGGCAGGGGGCCGTGATGGTCCAGCAGCAGCAGCACGTGCAGGTTGAGCTTGCTCAACGACCTGTCCTGCCAGACACGCATCATCGACCGCCGCTGGTAGGCCATCATGGGCAGCAGCGCCTCGATGACCTCATCGACGGACGGTCCCTTGCCCCGGCCCTCGGACTGGGTGCCGTGCGTGATGGTCGTGCTCATCCGCATGATCATAGACGGATGGATCATCCTGTCAAGCAGGATGGTTCTGGCAAGTTGAAGGAACTGGGAGGAGCCATGCGCCTCGCCCTCATGACGGAGCCCCAGCAGGGCCTCAGCTATCTCGAGATCCTCGCGGTCGCGCGCGCGGCCGAGTCGGCTGGTCTCGAGGGCTTCTTCCGCTCCGACCACTTCACCAGCTTCCCGGGCCCCCCGGGCGAGCACACCACCGATGCGTGGGCCACCCTCGCGGGCCTGGCACGGGAGACCAGCCGGGTCGCACTCGGGGCGCTCGTGTCACCCGTCACGTTCCGCATCCCGGGGGCGTTCGCGAAGCTGGTCACGACCGTGGACGAGATGAGCGGTGGTCGGGTGGAGATCGGCGTGGGCGCAGGCTGGAACGAGCCCGAGCACGTCCAGTTGGGCATCCCGTATCCGACGCAGGCCGCCACGCGCGTCGACATGCTGGAGGAGCAGCTGGCGATCCTGGTGGGCCTGCTCGATGAGCCCGACGGCTGGACGTTCGAGGGCAGGCACTGGCGGGTGGGCGGGTCGTTGTTCCGACCCCGATATGACGGCTCGGCGCCCCGCGCGGACGGGCGGCGAAGGCCCCCGATCATCGTGGGCGGCGTGGGCCGTCCCCGCTCCATCAGGCTCGCGGTGCGCTACGCGGACGAGTACAACGTGTCCTCCTCCACGCCCGCGCAGGTGCGCGACATCAACGCCCGCATCGACGCGGAGTGCCGGGCGGTCGGCCGTGACCCGGGCACGCTCCGGCGCTCGGTCATGGCGGGCGTGCTCATCGGGCGGGACGAGGAGGAGTTCCGTGCCAGGGTCGCCGCCCAGGTCGCCATGTTCCAGGACGACCCGGCCCAGGCCGATGCCTGGATGGAGGCGCGCCGCGATCGCTGGGTCGTGGGCACCCTGGACGCCGCGCGCGCCCGCATCGCCGAGTACGCCGAGACGGGCGTGCAGCGGGTGATGCTCCAGGACTTCATCCCGCGTGACCTCGACCACGTGGCGCTCATGGGTGAGCTCATCCAGGGCTGACGTGCCCTCGGAGCGTGTGTCGCGCGGGGGTGGGGGCGCTCTGTGCGGACCTCGCGGGTGAGTGGGGGCGCTCTGTGCGGACCTCGCGGGGTGTCTCGCGTGGCGGGCTCAGTCGCCCGCGCTCCTGGCAGGCGCCCGCGCTCCTGGCAGGCCCCCGCGCTCCTGGGCGGGGGACGAGGGCGCTCCGGTGCCATTTCGCCCGGAGTTCATCGCAGGTGAACGCCACGGGCGCCGCTGCTGGGTTCCGGCACTCCAGGGCCCGCGATCGTGCGCACCGGTTCAGCCTGGCTGAACCACTGTCTGGATCGGCGACCCAATCGACGCCCTCGGGTCTCCGGACGAGTCGCTGGGTCAGCAGGAGCGACTCTGGCGTTCATCCTGGCTGAACACGCGTCGCGCGTGGCGCCACAAACTCGGGCGGACTCTCGGCGGATCGGACCCTCCGCGGGGTCAGCGGATCGGGCCGACCCTGCGCGGAGGCCAGTAGCGGAACCAGGGGGCGCCGGCCACCCTCGCTGGGTCGACCGCGCCAAAGATGCGTGAGTCGGTGGAGTGGTCCGTGTCGTCGCCCACCAGCCGGAGCCAGCCGTCCGGGTCGACGGAGCCGACACGCTTGATGAGCATGCGGTCGCCCTGGCGTGGGTCGGGCGCCAGGACCAGGCTGCCGGCTTCCGGCGCTCGGTGCGCGTAGGCGTCGGGGTCGACCAGCAGCCAATCGCCCGCGCGCACGGTCGGCTCCATGCTTGGCCCCTCGATCGCGACGCGCGCCATCCATGACCGCACCAGCAACACGAGGAAGCGCCGCACGCGACCACGCGGCGTGGCGAGGTCGAGCGCCAGCCCGATCGCGGCCGCGGCGAGCACGAGCCACCGGAGCCTCATGCGCGACCCAGACGCGCCAGCGAGGACGCGATCGCCATGGCCGTGGGCATGGGCCGCCGGAGCCTCATGTGAGACCCCGGCGGTCGAGCGGCGTGCCCGGGATGACCGGGCGGTCGGCTCAGGCGGGCAGGCGGGTGGAGGTCTGGCCGCCGGTGCCCTTCCACGCCTCGTCGATTCGGTCGATGAGCTCGAGCAGCTTGCGGGCCTCCTCGAGGTCCACGGTCCGCTTCACCTGCGAGGCCTGCTTGGCGGCCTTCCAACAGGTGTCCGCGATGTCGGGGTACTTCTCGAGGTGCTCGGGCTTGAAGTAGTCACTCCACAGGACATCGATGTGATGCTTGGCGAGCTCCGCGCGCTCCTCCTTGACGATGAGGCAGCGGGCCCGGAACACCTCGTCGGACGAGGCGTGGTACTTCTCGATGATGCGGTAGCACGACTCGGCCTCGATGCGTGCCTGGACGGGGTCATAGATGCCACACGGGATGTCGCAGTGGGCATGCGCGGTCCGTCGGGGTGCCAGCGCGCGTCGCAGATCCATGTTCGACTCCTCGTTCCTCGGCTATCGGTCCTGGTGATTCTCGCACCGCCGCGCCCGGGCTGCTTCAGACGTCGCTGACGCCATGTGCTCCGAGAGGGCCCACCGGTCGAGGGCCCACGGGGCCGGACGTCGCGATGGCGTCGATGACGGTGGCCGCCCGCGCGCCCGATCGCTGATGACCGCGACCCGTCCCGATCGCCCCGCCAGGAGCTATCCCCAGACCAGGGTCGGCAACGCGAGCGCGATGGACAGCAGGGTGATCGCGATGGTCGCGCGCTCGCGACCAAGGCGCGAGACCAGCGCCGCGCCCGGCATCATGGCCACCACAGACCCCGCGAACAGGGGTATCAGGAGCCAGTAGTCCGGGCGGACGCCATCGAACGCGGACGCGCTCAGCAGGTACCCCACGACGGCGGCGATGGCCATGAACACGCGTCCGACCAGCGACGACCCGATCGCCTTGCGAGGCTCGAGCCGGGCAAGGATGAGCATCTTGACGCCGATGGGCCCCCATCCGGCGCCCGAGATACCCGACGAGAAGCCGGCGACGAGCCCGATGCCCCCCACCTTCCCCCGAGGCACGTCCCCTGGTGGCCGGACCTGACCCAACCCGGTCCAGTGCAGCGTGGCAAGCACGATCACCCCGACACCCACGATGAGCGCCGCCACGAGGCGCGCGATCATGTCCTTGGGCAGCGCTGTAGCGAAGTAGGGCCCGATGAACGCCCCGATCATGCCGCCCACGATGAGCGGCCGTGCGATCGCCTTGTCGAAGTTGCCGAGCCTGAAGTGCGCACCCGCCCCGAGCGGGATGACCAGGACTTGGAGGAACAACGAAGCCGCAGCCGCGAACCGGGCATCCACGCCCAGGAGCAGCAGCCCCGGCACGAGCACCCCGCCATACACGCCGATGGCCGTCGAGGCGAGGCCGGCCGCCGCCGCCACCAGCGTCGCGGCAAGGATGGCTGGCCGCTCCTCGGGCGGCGCCAGGACCAGAGTTGCGCCGATGACGATGGCCGCGAGGACCGGCAAGGCGCGCACAAGCAGCGGATCCCAAGCCAGGCGTCGGATGCCCAGGGCCGGTTCGGTGACGGGCTCGGTCGAGTTCACGTGGGTCGCAGGGCTCCGGCGGCGTGCTTTGCTACTTTCTCCATAGGCATACTCGGGATTATAGCGGCGTGAGACCATGGCCATCCGACAGCTGCGTGAGACCATGGCCATCCGACAGCGGCGATCCCCGCACCCGACGGCCGGGGCCGCCCGATCCCCGCATCCGACCACCCGATCCCCGCACCCGACCGCCGGGGCCGCCCGATCCCCGCATCCGACCACCCGATCCCCGCATCCGACCGCCGGGGCCGCCCGATCCCCGCATCCGACCACCCGATCCCCGCATCCGACCGCCGGGGCCGCCCGATCCCCGCATCCGACCACCCGATCCCCGCATCCGACCGCCGGGGCCGCCCGATCCCCGCATCCGACCGCCGGGACCGCCCGATCGCCGCATCCGACCGCCGGGACCGCCCGATCGCCGCATCCG
>DAOTUX010000032.1:0-3742 GCA_034436475.1 Chloroflexota bacterium
GCCGCCGGCGCCGCGCCTCGACTCGCCACCCGACTTCTTCCTCGTGGACACCCCGGCAGGCAATCCGCCCACGTTCCGCTGGGGGTACGTCCGCAAGCCCTCGTGCCGCCCGACAGGCTTCGTGTTCGAGCTCCGGGATGCGGATGGCGCGGTGGTGATTCGCAGGCGCGTCCGCGGCGATGTCCGGCGTCTCACACCCGCCGGCGAGCTCGCCACCTGCCAGACCTACCGTTGGAGCGTGCGCGCCGTCGGTCCTGGAGGGGTGGGTCGTCGCTCGGAGTGGCGATCGCTCGCGATCATGTATCGCTGCTGACGACCGCCGATCGCCGCTGCGCCACACGGCGCCCTCGACGGCCGCGGACCGCTGGGGGTCCGGCCTAGACTTGCGACCATGTCGGAGGAGGAGCGAGCAGACATCCTGCTCACGGGCGGGCATGTCTGGACGGGTCTGGACCGACCTGACCCCATTGACACGGTCGCCGTGCGGCGCGGCCGTATCGTGGCCATGGGCAGGGCAGCAGACCTCGCCTGGGCGCGCGGGCCGCGCACGCGGGTCATCCCCCTCGCCGGGCGGCTGCTGCTGCCCGCGTTCCAGGATGCGCACGCGCATCCGATCCTGGCGGGCCTCGAGATGTCGCGCTGCTGGCTGGCTGGTGACCCGGACGTGCCCACGGCGTACCTTCGGACCATCGCGGAGTACGCGGCCGCGCACCCCGAGCGACCCTGGGTCGAGGGAGGTGGCTGGTCCATGGCGGCCTTCCCGCGAGGCGTGGCTCGCGCCACGATGCTGGACAAGGTGACCGGGTCGCGTCCCGCCTACATCGAGACCCGCGACGGTCACAGCGCGTGGGTCAACTCCGCGGCGCTCGCGATCGCGGGCATCACCGCGACCACCCCGGACCCGCCGCTCGGACGGATCGAGCGGGACGAGCGTGGCGGCGCGGTGGGCACCCTGCACGGGGCCGCCATGGGCCTCGTCTCGCGCTGCCTGCCGGGCGTGGGGGCCCAGGAGTGGGAGGAGGCGCTGGTGCGTGGCCAGGCGGAACTCCACCGTCTGGGCGTCGGTGCGTGGCAGGAGGCGCTCGTCGACCACGTGCACCAGGCGACCTACCTCACGGTCCTTGGCCGGGGTCAGCTCACGGGTCGGGCTGCGCTGGCGCTGTTGTGGGACCACGGGCGCGGCCCCGAGCAGGTGGCCGGGTTGGTCGCGCGTCGCGCGGCGGTGTCCGCGATCGACCCAGCACGTCTGCACGCGAATCTGGTCAAGGTGTTCCAGGACGGGGTGGTGGAGAGCCGGACCGCCGCGATGCTCGCACCGTACCTCGATGGCGCGGGGCGACCCACGGTTGGGCGTGGGTCCAGCGTGTACCACCCCGATGCCCTGCGCGCGATGTTCGTCGCCCTCGATGGTGCGCGCTTCGCCATCCACACCCACGCCATCGGGGACCGCGCCGTGCGCGAGACGCTGGATGCCCTGACCGCGGCGCGTCTCACGAACGGGCCGCGGGACGGCCGCCACCAGGTCGCGCACCTCCAGTTCGTCGACCCCGCGGACCAGCCCCGCTTTCGTGCGCTCGGCGTCATCGCGACCTGTCAGCCATCGCGCGCGCGTCGGGAGGGGAGGCTGGAGGAGCTCACACGCTCCCTCGTGGGTCCCGCCCGAGCGGATGCCATGTACCCGTACGGGAGCCTCGCGCGTCTCGGCGCCTCGCTGGCCGTGGGCTCGGACTGGCCGGCGGCCACCGCCGACCCGCTTGGGGTGCTCCACGTGGCGATCCACCGGGCCGCTCCCGAGCGCCCGGACCTGGAGCCGCTGGGACCGGCCGCGGAGCGTCTCTCGCCCGAGGTCGTCCTGCGCGCCTACACGCGTGGCTCCGCGCTCGCGAACGGTCTGGACGACACCGGTACCATCGAGCCCGGACGGGCTGCCGACCTCGTCGTGCTGGACCGCGACCCGCTCGCGGCTCCGGGTCGGTCGTTCGCGCAGGCACGCGTGCTGCTGACCATGGTCGATGGTCGCGTGGTATGGGAGGACCCGAGGCCGAGCGCATGACACGCGCCATGGACATGTCACAGGGACCGCTCAGGGAAGGCCGCCGCCGCGCGCGCGCGGCGGCGCGCGCGCTGTGCATCCTCGTGGCGCTGGTGCTGCTCGGGGGCATCCCCGCACCTGTCGGCGCGGGCTGGCGAGCGACGTGGCCTGACGTGCCCTATGCGGGTCTCGCGGAGCGGCTCCAGGCCACCCTCGAGGACGCGAGGGCGCATGGGGTGCCGGGTGCCTCCGCGGCCATCGAGACACCGGACGGCCTGTGGACCGGCGTCGTGGGCAAGGCGAGCCTGCGTCCCGAGCGCGCCGTGACCACCCTGACGGCGTTCGAGGCGGGCAGCGTGACCAAGACGTTCGTGGCGGCCGTGGCGCTCCGGCTGGTGGAGGAAGGGCGGCTGTCGCTCTCCTCGAGGCTGTCCCGCTGGATGCCCGACTTCCCATACGCGGGGCGCATCACGGTCCGCCAACTGCTGTCGCACCGCAGTGGCATCGCGGACCTGTTCGATGACCCCGCCAACCAGCGCTACCTGGAGGCCCACCCGGGGCGGCGGCTCACGTTCCGGGAGATCGTGCGCCGCATCGGGCGACCCCACGCCCGTCCCGGGTCCGGCTATCACTACTCGAACGCCAACTACGTGCTGCTCGGCCGAATCGTGGAGCGGGTGACCGGCCGTGGCATCGCGAGCGTCATCCGGACGATGCTGCTCGAGCCCTACGGTCTCAGTCACACCTGGTTCCAGGGCGAGGAACCCGCGCCTGCCGGCATGGCCGACCGACGCGCCATGGGCTACGCCCGGCGCTCGGGTGGCTGGGACGCCTACGGCCGTCGCGCCGGCCTCCGCCCCTGGACCTCCATGGCAACCTTCATCTGGGCGGCGGGGGCCATGATGTCCACGCCCACCGACCTCGCCCGGTGGGCGCGTGCGCTCTACGGCGGCCGTGTGCTCACGCCGGGGTCGCTGGCGCTCATGACCGACTTCCAGGGAAGCCACCGGTACGGGCTGGGGGCACGCCGGACCAGCAAGGGCGATCGGGTGGCGTGGGGCCATGGGGGCTCCCTCGACGGGTTCCAGACGGGCATGTGGTACCTCCCTGCCATCGACGCGTCGGTGGTGGTCATGTGGAACCGCTGGCCGCACGACACCGGCAAGGTCACCGACCGGCTCGCGGAGCGCCTGGTCGATCGACTGGACCCCGACTCGACCGCGCCGGTGGCTGCCGCGCCCCGCATGGCCATCCGGAGCGGGGCCCAGGTGTCGGGCGACTCGGTGCGCCTCTCCATCACCTGGCCCGCCGCGACGGAGGACAAGGGGAGGGTGGTGCGCTACGAGCTGCAGCGCTCGGAGGGAGACGAGGGTCGTGCCTGGGTGAAGGTCCCCCTCGGGGCGTCCTTGACGTTCGGCGTCGACGATCGCGTCCAGCCCGGGCGCGCTGTGCGCTACCGGGTCAGGGCCATCAACGACGAGGGTCACCGGAGCGCATGGGCGGTCGGTCCGACGGTGCGCCCGGAGGTCGTGGACGAGGATGCCCTGGAGGCGGGCGCCTGGGAGGGCGCCTGGTCGACCGTGGGCTCCGGTGGGTCGCTGGGTGACCGGGTGCGCCGAAGCACCGCCGCGGGCAGCTCGGTCCGGTTGGAGGTCGCCGATGCGCTGGCGCTGGCGGTGGTCATGACGCGCGCCTCCACGCGGGGCAGGG
>DAOTUX010000033.1:0-2145 GCA_034436475.1 Chloroflexota bacterium
CGCTGCCTGGCTCGATGTGCTCCAGCGTGGAGATGGAGTATCGACACTCGCCGTCCGGCGATGGTGCCTCGGCGCCGACCCACGCGGTGGACGCGGACATGGCCAGCGCCGCGATGCCAGCCGCAGCGCCGAGCCGTTGCATGGTTCTCATGACGAACCTCGTAGTTCCCGCGACCCACCCACCGATGCGATGTGTGGCGTCATGAGAGATACCCCGGTGAGGCGCGGATCCTTGCGTGATGCGCAAGCGGGACCCACCCTGCCGCCTCGGCACCCTCCACTCCGGGGGGGACGCCGCCCGGGCCCTTGTCGAAGCTCAGGATCGGGCTGGCGGTCCCTGCGGTGGGTGCGCGGCCTGGGTTGCCGTGCTGCCAACGATGAACGCTCTCGCGCCGGATCGGTTCCCGAATCGCATGACCCCGGGCATGCCCGGGGTCATGTGCGTCCCGGCGTGCCTCGGGTCAGGGCGTCACGGGGATCGGCTGCCAGTCCAAGGGCGCTCCGGTCCACGGCAGCGGGGTGGCTTCGCCCGTCGTCGAATCGACCGTCCACGAGCGTCCGCCGCCTGTCCACATGAGGAGCGTCATCCCATCGGGTGCCCATGCGTGCCCGAGCCAGCTTTCGGGATTGCGGACCCGCTCCGTGAGGACCAGCGGCGACGAACCGTCCACCGACCGGATCTCCACCTGGTCGTCCGCGCCAGTCCGCACGTGTATCGACACTCGGCTCCCGTCCGGGGACCAGGTGATGCCATCCTCGTCGTCCGACGCCGACGAGAACTCGATGTCGTCGTGCGGGGTACCGTCGGTTCGGATGATGTAGCTGCGCGAGAAGGGATAGCCGCGCGTGGACGGTCGCCCGTCCAGCGTGACGCCGTTGGTGTAGGCGATCGACGACCCGTCAGGCGAGTACGTCGCCCCGTACAGGTCGAAGTCATTGCCGTACGCGGCGAGCAGCTCCGACGACGTGTCCGACCGGGCGAGGGCGGGACCGAGGATCCCATCCAGGGTCAGGGGACGCAACGAGACCCCATCATCGTCGTTGGTCCGCACCAGAAGCGCGTCACCGGCGGGGTGCCAAGCCGCCTCGACCACGGGGACCCCGACGTCGATGGGCTCGTCGCCGCTACCGTTGGCCATGGCAAGCGACACCGTAGCCACATCATCGACCAGCGACACGAATGCGATGCGCGACCCATCCGGCGACCAGCTCTTGGAGCCGGGGTCGATAGCGGGTGTCGCCGTGAGGGCGATCAGGTTCGAGCCATCGGCGTCGACCACCATCAGGGCGCGGGCATCGCCGCTTCCGCGCCAGAACGAGAGCCGCGAGCCGTCCGGGGACCATTCGGGCTCGGTGTCGACGGTCATCCCCCCAACCAAGACCTTCTCGGAGCCGACCGCCGGGTCACCGACGAGGATGTCGCCAAGCCACTCGTAGGCGACGAGGCCGTTGCGGAACTGTGTCGCGACGGTCGCCGGGAGCGACCTGGTGCCAAACAGGAGCGGGGCGCTCATCGCGGCGATGAGCAGGAGCGGGAGCGGGAGCACGATCGCCAGCGGCCGCATTGGCAGCGCGAGCATCGGGCGCTGAAGCGTGAGTTCCATGGGGAGCCACCTTTCGACGCTGGCCCAGGCCGGCCGCTGCCGGGTGCGCCGAGTCCTGGCCAGTACCTCGCCCAGATAGGCCGGGGCTGGCGGGGACCACGCCTCGTCGGTCCAGGCGGTGAGCAGACGGTCGAGTCGGTCGCGCTCGTTCATGCGTATCGACCCTCCGTGGCCACCAGCTGGCCCCGAGCATCGGCGTCGAGGGCTGCCCGCAGCGCCTGTGTGGCGCGATGGAGCCGCGACTTGGCGGTCCCCAGCGGGATGCCCATCGCCGCCGCGGCGTCCGGGAGCGGCAGGTCCAGGAAGTAGTGGAGGACGATGACCACGCGGTGCTCGGGGTCGAGCCGGCGCACGCCACGCTCGATCAGGTCCCGGTCGGCGAGGGCCGACTGGTCGTCCGGCATCGCGGCGGGAAGGATCTCCGGTAGCGAGACCTCGACACTCCGGCGCCGTGCATGCCGCAGCTGATCCCGGCATGCATTGAGAAACAGCCGATTGAGCCACGCGTCGAAGCGGTCGGGGTCGCGCAGGGTGGGCAGGT
>DAOTUX010000034.1:0-9380 GCA_034436475.1 Chloroflexota bacterium
TCCAGAACACCCTCGACATGCCCATCCTGAGGGTGCTCGCGGTCCCCTTGGCGGCGTTCTCCCTGCTGGTCCGGAGCTGGGAGGGGATGGTCCTCATCGGCGCTGCCATCTTCCTGGTCATGATGACCACGGACTACTGGATGAGCTACGGGTACTGGATGGTGGTGCTCCCGCCCGTGGGCATCGTCCTGGAGCGTGCGCTGCGGGCCTTCGGTGCGGCGCTCCGCGAGGGTGCGGCGCAGGAGCGCGTGCCCGCCGCGCTGCCCGCGACCAGCTGACCGGGGCTGCGCCGCCGGGGCTGTCTCCGCCCTGACCGACCGATATCCGCCGCCCTGCCCGCGGCCGGGCGACTGGGCCGGGCTCAGACGGGCAGGCGTCCCACGATCGATTCGACGGCCGCACGGGTCCCTGCATCGTCGGGGCGTTGTCCCATCTCGACGTCGAGCAGGTGCTCCCCTGTGGCCTGGCCGATGCGTGTGAACAAGGCCGGGCGGATGGACCCTGTGCCATCGGCCTCGAGGGTCACCGCGACCGCGTCCGGGCCTGCCGTGTCGAGGAAGTGGGTGAGCGGCTGAGTGCCCTCGTCCCGGAGGCCCCCGGACAGGTCCGTAGCGAGCACTCGGGCCAGATAGCCGCGCTGGTGGAACAGCTCCGCCGACATCGCCAGCTCCCGGGTGACCAGGCCCACCGCCGCCTCCCGGGCGAGCACCGGTCGGGCCGGCGCATCCCCACCCAGGGCGAGCGCCAGCCGCCGCGCCAGGAGACGCGCGTTGTAGCGGGCACCGTGCACCGCGCCCGAGTTGGCCGGCACCCCATGTCGCCGCAGGCCACGCGCGCCCTGGGTGATGGTGCCCGCGAAGTGGATGCCGGGCACCGAGGCGCTCTCCCACCAACTCGTCTGGACCGGCAGTCGGCTCTGCCCGGTCACGCTCACCCCTAGGTCTGGCAGGTCCCGCAGCGGGGTCTGGAAGCCGGTCGCGGCGATGATCGCGTCGACCTCCGCCACCAGGGCAGCGTCTCGGTCGGTGCGTCGGAGGTGGACCGCGAGCGAGCCGTCAGCCACGCGCTCGATGCGCTCGATTGACGCGTCGACGATGGTCACCCCACCGCCCAGCATCGCGTCCTCGTACGGCTGCAGATAGCGGGCCCGCACCCCCACCAGCGTCCGTGTCACCACCGACAGCGTGGTGGGGGAGGGGGACACCAGCGCGATGGAGCGCGCCCACGGCAACAGCCCGCTGGCGAGCTCGAAGCCCGAGTTCTGCTTGCCGATGATGAGCACTCGCTGGCCCCGATAGGCCTCGGCAGGGCGCACGTCGGCATAGCTCTCGGCGAGCTCGATGCCGGGGGTGGGCGGCATCCAGGGCTCGGCGACACCTACCGCGATGACCAGGTGCCGGGCCTGGAAGTCGCCGTCGCTCGTGACGAGGGCGAACCTCGCGCCGTCGCTGCCCTCGATGGCGCGGGTGGACACCCAGGTGCAGCCGTAGCGCACGTCGGGCACCACGCGGTCCGCGAAGGCGGCCAGGTTCGCCTCCATCTCGGCGCGGGTGGGGAAGGAGCTCGTGCCATCCATGAGGCCGCGCTGGAGCCCGCGCGCACCGGGCAGGTCCGTGAGCAGGCTGTTCCAGTCGGCGCGCTCGGCGATGGTGTCCGTAGGGTCGTCCGTGACGTATGGCTTGGTCCATGAGAGCAGCCGCTGGAAGTGCGGCCATCGCCGGAACATGCCCCCGGGGGCCGGGTCGGCCGAGATGACCGCATGGCTGACGCCACGCGCCCGGAGCTCCGCGGCGACCTGGAGCCCACCGGGGCCGCTCCCCACGACCACGACCGGGTAGCTCCCGGGCGGAGGCGACATCGCCGTGTCCGGCCGCAGCGCGCCGATCAGCCGGACCAGCGGTTGGCCGCCCGGATGCGACGGGCCATGGCCTGGAGCATCCGGTACATGAGCCGCGGGTTGGTGACCAGGAACGTCTCGGTCTCGGGTGCCGCGAGCACGAGCGCCCGCAGGTCCTGGATGGCCACGATGTCCGCGACCGGTGCGATGCCCAGGAGCACCGAGATCTCACCAAAGAAGTCGCCGGGCCCGAAGCGTGCCCGCTCGGTGCCATCGACCATCACCGCGGCCACCCCCTCGAGGATGATGTGCAGGCCCGATCCCGTGAGCCCCTGTCGGATGACCCGGTCGCCAGCCGGGAACACGACCTCCTCGGTCATGTGCGCGACACGCTCGAGCGCGGGCAGCTCGAGGTCCGCGAACAGCGCGAACCCGGCCAGGGTGTCCACGAGCCGTGTGTCATCCGCCATCGTCGCGCCCCGCATCGTCCGTCGGTTGGGACTCCAGCGTACACGGCCTGTCACGGTCAGCAACCCCCCGTTGTCGCGGGTCATGCTGCCACATTGGGGCTTGACAACTGACAAGACAGATGTCGTAACATCACGGACGTGGCCCTCCAGACGCCCCCCATCGCCGAGTCGGACGACGCATCGCCGGAGCCGCAGGCCCCCCGGCCATCCGGTCGCATCTCGGCCGCGGAGCGCCGGGCCAGCATTGCCGCCCTGCTCGCGGATGGCGCCTGTATCCCTGGCGATGCGTTCGCCCAGGACCTGGGCGTCAGTCGGCAGGTCATCGTCCAGGACATCGCGGTGCTCCGGGCCGGCGGCCTCGACATCGTGGCCACGGTGCGGGGCTACCTCCTCGCCGCCAGCGCCGACCCGGCGGCGGTCCGGCGCGTCATCGCGGTACGACACGGGCCGGAGGACGCCATCGCGGAGCTGACCGCGCTGGTGGACACGGGTGCGCGGGTCGTCGACGTCATCGTGGCCCACCCCGTGTACGGCGAGTTGCGTGCCGAGCTCGACCTGCGCTCCCGGCGTGACGTCCAGATGTGGGCGGCCCGCCGTGAGGAGACGCACGCCCATCTGCTGTCCGAGCTCACCGATGGCGAGCATGTCCACACCCTTGAGGCGGACCACGAGCAAGTCCTGGATGCAGCGGAGGATGCCCTTCGGCGACTCCAGCTCCTCGTGGAGCGCTCCGATGACTGACCGGGGCGGCAGCGGAAGGGCAGCCAGGGCTCACACGTCGGGCGTGGGGAGCGACCCCCTCCCAGCGAGCGACCTGCTCGTGGTTGGTGCCGGCGTGGCTGGGCTCACGGCCGCCCTGACCGCGGCGGATGCGGGGGCTCGGGTGACGGTCCTGTCCAAGGGCGCACTCGACGCATCGGCAAGCTGGCTCGCGCAGGGTGGCATCGCCGCGGCCCAGGACCCCGGTGACACGCCCGAGCTGCACGCGCGAGACACCCTCGAGGCCGGGCGTGGCCTGTGCCGCGGGTCCGCGGTCGAGGTGCTCGTCCACGAGATCCCCGAGCGTGTCGCGGAACTGCGCGCCATGGGCGTGCCCTTTGAGGCCGACCTCGCCCTGGAAGGGGGTCACAGCCGCCGGCGCATCGCGCATGTCGCCGGCGCGGAGACAGGTCAGGCGGTCACGACCGCCCTCCTGGGGCATGCCCAGCGTCATCCGGGCATCACGCTGCGAGCCCTGACCCGTGTCCGCGCGCTCGTGCCCGGCACGGGTGCCATCACCGACCACGGTCTCGTTACCGCGCCCCGGACCATCCTCGCCACGGGTGGCTACGCCGCCCTGTGGAGCAGGACCACCAACCCGGTGGGTTCGGTGGGGGAGGGTCTCGTCCAGGCGTGGGCGCTCGGGGCGGCCCTCGCCGACCTCGAGTTCGTGCAGTTCCATCCCACGGTGCTCGCCGCCTCGTCGCTGCTGCTGTCCGAGGCCCTGCGGGGCGAGGGTGCGCACCTGCTGGACGGCGACGGGGCGCGCTTCGTCGATGAGCTGGCGCCACGGGACGTGGTGGCCCGTGCCGTCGGCGCCCAGGGCACGGCGGTGCTCGACCTGCGGCCCATCCCACGCGAGCGCTTCGGTGCCCTCATGGGGCGCATCGAGGCCGCGGGCTATCACCCGGCGAGCGACCCGGTCCCCATCGCGCCGGCCGCCCATTTCACGGTGGGTGGCATCCGCACCGACCTGCATGGGCGCACGGACGTGCCTGGGCTGTACGCCGCGGGGGAGTGCGCCTGCACCGGGCTCCACGGGGCCAATCGCCTGGCATCCAACTCGCTGGCCGAATGCCTCGTGTTCGGGCGCCGCGCCGCGCTCGCGGCGCTCGGCGACCTCGCCGCCGCGCCGGGCGACCCTGCCGTGGCCCTCGCCAGCACCCTCGCGGTGTCGGGGGTGGCGCCCTCGGAGGACGACCGGGAGGCGATGTGGCGGGACGTGGGCCTCACCAGGGACGCCTCGGGACTGGCGCGCCAGGCGGCCTCACCCGTCACCCTCATCCGCCACGTCGCCGCTGCGGCGCTCGCGCGCCGTGAGTCACGAGGGGGGCACTTCCGCTCGGACTTCCCCGAGCCGGACACCTCCTTCGATGGCTGCCACACGCTGGTCCGAGGCCAGGGGCCGGCACTCCTCGAGGCATGGGAATGATCGCGCCTGCCCCCGCCCGCGCGGAGCTCGAGGCGCCCCCCCTGGCGGAGGACATCCGCCGATGGCTGGCCGAGGATGTGGGTGATGGCGACCGGACCACGGACGCGATCGTGCCGGCCGAGGCTCGGGCGACGGCCACCCTCGTCGTCCGCGAGCCGGGTGTCGTGGCCGGCCTGGGCCTGGCCCGCCAGGTGTTCGGCGCCCTCGATCCCGACCTCCGCTGGGAGCCCATCGCTGCCGATGGCGAGCGTGTCCTGCCTGGAGCGGTCGGGCGGCTCGAGGCGCGCGCCCGTGCCGTGCTCACCGGGGAGCGCCTCGCCCTCAACCTGCTCGGTCGGCTGTCGGGCATCGCGACGCTCACGCGCCGCTACGTGGACGCCGTGGCAGGCACTCGTGCGGTCATCCTCGACACGCGCAAGACCACGCCGGGCCTGCGGGTCGCGGAGAAGTGGGCCGTGCGCTGCGGTGGCGGCACCAACCACCGGATGGGCCTCCATGACGCGATCCTCATCAAGGACAACCACCTGCTGCACGCGCCCGACCTCGCGACCGCGGTGCGGCTGGCCCAGGGGAGCGGCCTGCCGGTCGAGGTCGAGTGCGACACGCTGGACCAGGTGGCCGAGGCGCTCGATGCGGGGGCCGAGCGCATCCTGTTGGACAACATGACCGTCGCCGACCTGGGGTCGGCAGTGCGCATGACCGCCGGCCGGGTCCCGCTCGAGGCCTCCGGTGGTGTCACCCTCGAGAACGTCGCCGCCATCGCGGCGACGGGTGTCGACCAGATCTCCGTGGGTGCGCTCACCCATGGGGCACGCTCCCTCGATGTCGCCCTGGAGGTCGACGCATGACCATGACCCAGCTGCCGATGATCGACCCGGGTGCGCCGCGCACGGACGCGGAGGCCCGCGAGCGCTTGGAGCGCATCTCGGAGCTCTCGGCGGAGGTGCGTGACCTCGCGCGACGGCGCAACGCGGTGATCCTGGCGCATCACTACCAGGTGCCGGAGGTCCAGGACGTCGCGGACTTCGTGGGCGACTCCCTGGGCCTCGCGCGTCGTGCGGCGGCCAGCACGGCGGATGTCATCGCGTTCTGCGGCGTCCACTTCATGGCCGAGACCGCGTCCATCCTGAACCCCCGACGGACCGTGCTCCTGCCGGACCTCGAGGCTGGCTGCTCGCTCGCCGATTCGATCACCGCGGACCAGCTGCGAGCCTGGAAGGCGAAGCACCCGGGCGCGGTGGTGGTGTCGTACGTCAACACCACCGCGGAGGTGAAGGCCGAGTCCGACTACTGCTGCACCTCGGGCAACGCGCGGGCGGTCATCGAGGCCATCCCCGAGGACCGCGAGATCCTGTTCCTGCCCGACATGTTCCTGGGCCTGTGGCTGGAACGCGTCACGGGGCGGCGGCTCACCATCTGGTCGGGCGAGTGCCACGTCCATGCGGGCATCCGTCCGGACGACATCGACCGCATCACCGACGAGGACCCGTCCGCGGAGCTGCTGGTCCACCCCGAGTGCGGCTGCGCGAGCCAGGCCATGGCGTTCGCCAACGACCGGACGCACATCCTCTCCACCGAGGGCATGATCCGGCACGCGCGCGAGGCGGCGACCCCGGCGCGCTACCGCGTCGCCACGGAGACCGGCATCCTGTACGGGCTCCGCAGGCAGGTGCCCGAGGCGCGCTTCGAGCCGATCCGCGAGGACGCCGTGTGTCGGTACATGAAGATGATCACGCTCGAGAAGCTCCGCGACTCCCTGCGTGACCTGCGATACGAGGTCCGGGTGCCAGAGGCCCTGGCCGCCCAGGCCAGGGGCGCCATCGAGCGGATGGTGGCCATCGGATAGCGTCGACGGGGCGCGCCCACGCGGGTGGCCGGCCGGCGTCGGACGTATCGCGGCGGCCCGGGCACCGATGACGCCGGCTCGGTGGGAGCCGCTGTGCTCAGACCTCGTTCTTGTCGCTGCGGGTGCGACCGAGCGTGGTCCGGAACGCGAACAGCCTGAAGCGCTTCCACAGCGAAGGCTGCTCGCGTGGCGCCCCCGGCTCGGGTGGCGCCTCCTGCCCGGGTGGCGCGCCCGTCTCGGGCGGCGCCGCTGGCTCAGGTGCCGGCTCAGCCTGCCCGGCCAGCACCCTCTCAGGCGCAGGCACCGACTCCGCATCGGCCTCCTGCCCCAGCTGCGTGTGGTCCATCTGCTGGGTCACAGCGTGCTCCTTCGTGGCTGAAGTCGCGGGTGATGTGCCTCTGCGAATCGCACGTGCCGGTCAAACACGTCCGGCCCGATTCTACGCCCGGCCCCCGGACCGCGGCCTCGCCTGCCACCCGCGCATCGCCGGCACGTCACGATGTCCACGTGGGCCCGCTCGATGGCGCAGGATTGGCGCGTGACCAGGCACGCTGGGGTCGGGCCAGCCCGCGACGATGAGCCGGCCCTTCGCGCCGACCCGGGGTCGGGCACGTGGCGCGCCTTGCGACGGGATGGCTCGTTCTGGGTGGGCCTTGGCCTCGCTGCCTTGATCGTGGGCCTCAGCCTGGCCGCGCCGGTGCTGGCTCCCCACGACCCCGATGAGGCGTTCCGGGACCTCATGCCCCCCGACGGCAGCGCCTTGCCACCGTCCGCGGCGTTCCCTCTGGGCACGGACCCTGACGGCCGGGACTACCTGAGCCGCCTCCTGTTCGCGGCCCGGGCGACGCTGCTCGTGGGCGTGGGCGCCAATCTGGTCGCGGTGTGCGTCGGCGTGCTCGTGGGCCTGGTCGCCGGGTATGCCGGCACGGTGCGCGTGCCCCTGCCGTTCGGCCGCCACCTGCCCATCCCCGTCGAGGGGTCCCTGATGCGGCTCACGGACGTGGCGCTCGCGTTCCCGGCGCTGCTGCTCGCGGTCGCCGCATCCGCGGTCCTGGGCCGCAGCCTGGGCCTTGTCGCGGTCATCATCGCCGCGGTCCTGTGGACCACCACGGCGCGCCTGGTCTACGGGCGCGTCCGCACGCTCCGCACCGCTGAGTTCGTCATCGCGGCACGGGCGCTGGGCACCCGTGACCGCCACATCCTCCGACGGCACCTGCTGCCCTTCGTCCTGCCACTGGTCCTGGTGTACGGCGCCCTGGGCATCGCGACGACCATCGCGTTCGAGGCGTCTCTGTCGTTCCTGGGCGCCGGCACGCCGGCCTCGGAGCCCACGTGGGGCCGGATGCTCGCCGAGGCCGTCCCGTGGTACCGCACGGACCTGCGCCTGCCGCTGCTGCCGGGTCTCGCGATCGCGCTCACCGTGCTCGCGTTCACCCTCCTGGGCGAGGCGGTGCGCGACGCCGCCGAGCCACGCGCCGGGCGCGGCTGATGCTCTCGTGGCTGGCTCGACGGCTCGTGTCCGCCCTGGTGGTCCTGGTCGTGGTCGCCTCGGTCGCGTTCCTGCTCACGTTCGTGGCACCCGCGGACCCCGCGCGCTCCATCGCGGGACCCAACGCATCCGCGGCCGCGGTCGAACGGATCCGGGCCTCGCTCGGACTCGACCGGCCGGCGCTTGACCAACTGGTCGCCTGGTTCGGGGCGCTCCTGCGCGGGGACCTCGGGACCTCCTATCAGCAGGGTGGCGTCAAGGTGCTCGACCTCATCCTGGCCAGGCTGGCGCCCACCGTCGAGCTCGCCATCGCGGGTCTGGGCGTCGCGCTCGTCATCGGGGTGCCCCTGGGCGTGCGTGCGGCCACGCGGCCCGGCGGCGCACTCGACCGCGTCAGCGCGGTCCTGGGGTCGGTGCTCGTGGCGGTGCCGGGGTTCCTGCTGGGCATCCTGCTGCTCTACCAGCTGGCCTACCAGTGGCGGCTCTTCCCATTGGCCACCACCGGCTTCGACCCGCTGGACCTCCGGGCGCTCGCGCTGCCGGCACTCACCCTGGGCCTGGTGTCCATGCCCTTCTATGTGCGGGTCACCCGCGCCTCCACGCTGGACGAGCTGGGTCGGGACTATGTGCGGACCGCGCGCGCCAAGGGTCTCGACGAGCGCCGCGTCATCTGGCGACACGCCTTCCGCAACGCGATGCTGCCCATCGTCACCCTCGCTGGGCTCGACCTCGGCTTCATGCTGGGTGGCGTGGTGGTCATCGAATCGGTCTTCGGATGGCCCGGCATCGGGTCCCAGGCGGTGCGTGCCATCAGCCAGGAGGACCTGCCGGTGCTCATGGGGACGCTCCTGGTCGGGACCGTGTGCATCGTCGTCGCCAGCCTCGTGGTCGATGTGGTCCACGCCCTGCTCGACCCCCGGGTCACCCTCGACGGCCCCCCCGAGGCGCGCTGACCCGGCGCGCCTCCGCTTGACGAGGCCCGCCGTGGGCGCCATCGTGGCACGGGGCCACGACCCCTCCCCGAGCCGACCCATGAGGAGACCCATGCGAGCCCCGTGCATCCCAATCTTGGCGCGCGCCGCGACGCTCGCTCTGCCGATCGCCCTGGGCGTGGCGTCGCTGGCCCCGGCGGTGGGCGCCCAAGGCCAGGCGGAGCCACTGTCCATCGCGTTCGCGTCGGACATCTCCACGTTCGACCCCGCCATCGGGTATGACGCGCTGTCGTTCCCCGTGGAGCACGCGCTGTACGACACGCTCGTCACCTACGACGAGGGCACCACCCTGGTGCCGGGCCTGGCCGCCGCCATGCCCGCCATCTCCGAGGACGGTCTCACATACACGTTCGACATCCGCACGGACGTCCCGTTCGTGCGCAAGGGCGAGGTGGTGCGGGACATGACCGCGGACGATGTCGTGTTCTCGCTCAATCGCCTGTTGCGACCGGACCTGGTGCCAACGCCGTCGCCCGTCGGCCCCTCGTTCTTCTCGGTCATCGCGGGTGCCACCGACGTCCTGTCGGGTGCCAGTGAGACCGCCAGCGGCATCCG
>DAOTUX010000035.1:0-5342 GCA_034436475.1 Chloroflexota bacterium
CTCCGATCGTCCGCCGGCACGACGTACCGGTCGGAGCACCCTATCCAGTGCTCGTGACGCTCGAGTGCACTGTCGACCCCGAAGGGGCCGATCACTACACGGTCTGGTTCGAAGGGGTCCAGGTCGCCGACGTGGTGGACGAGCCGGTCGGGCCGTTCCTGCGCGCCGGGCTGGTCGCCACCGCGGACGAGGCCGGGCTCTCGATCCTGTTCGATGACTACGCAGTCTTTGGCGGATCGGATGTCGCCACATCGCCCGCGCCATCGGCCCGAGGGGCCCCGCCATCACCGGGCAGCACGCCCGGGGCGTGAGGTCGCCTTTCGCCTTCAGCCGAGCCCGTCGAGCGCGGTCGCGAGCGTACGCCACTGCGGGAGCTCAGAGGTCCAGGCGGCATCCGAGGTCCCGGCGGCATCCCCTGTCCCGAGCGCCACGAATCCGGTCGGGCCGTATGCCACGTCGAGCATCCGGGCATCGTCGAACACCGGTGCGTCCGGCACACGCTCCCACGATGCCCCGTCGGCTGACGTCCAGGCGACCGCACCTCGGGGCGTGGACCCGACCGCCACGTAGCCCGAAGGCCCGGCAACGAGACCGTCGACGGTCGTGGGCTGCGCCTCGTCATAGGGGTCATCGGCGAGGGGCCCCAAGGGGATCTGGGTCGCAGTGTCACCCGTGGGCCTCCGGGTAGCGCCCGTGGCCGTCACGTTGGGAGGGGTCGATGCGGATGGTGGGGCGGATGGTGAGGCTGCGATCCCAGGCAGACCTGTGATCGGCACGGCGAGGGCAAGCACCGCCACGCGTGAGATTAGGTGACGACCGTGCATGACGCGTCCCTCATCCGCCCCCGGCGCCATCCTTCGAGCGACAACCGCTCGGCGCGTCCCAGAAGCATGCGCCGCCGGACCGCGCGCGTCCATAGCCCCGCAGACGACCCAGTGTGGTGCCTGCGAACCTGCCGCCGCGACCGTGCGAGGATCGCTACAGGCCGGTGATGCGTCCGTCGGGCGTGATGTCGATGTGGCTCGCCGCGGGCGTGGTCGGCAGGCCCGGCAGCGTCTGCACGGACCCGGCATAGACGGTGACGAAGCCCGCCCCCGCGAAGAGCCGGGCGCGCCGGACCGGGAGCCGGAAGCCGGTGGGCGTGCCGCCCAGCGACGGGTCGTGGCCGATCGAGAGCGGGGTCTTCGCGACGCACACTGGCAGGCAGCCATACCCATCGGCCTGGAGCCGCGCGAGCTCCGTCGCGGCCTCCGGCGCGAAGTCGACACCGTCCGCGCCGTACAGCCCGGTCGCGATCGCGACCACCTTGTCGGCCAGTGGCAGCTCATCCTCATACAGCGCTCGATAGTCGCTCGGGGTGGTGCTGAGCGCGTCGACGACCCGGGCCAGCTCCTCGGCGCCTGCCGCGCCGCGCGCCACGTGATCGGTCGCCACGACCCCCTCCGCGCCGCACTCGCCGGCCATGGCCAAGGCGCGCCCCAGCGCCTGGGGGGTGTCGTCGGCGAACACGTTGAGGGCCACGACGCAGGGCACGCCGAACCGGTGGACGATCCCGACGTGGTGTGCCAGGTTCCGCGCTCCGTGGGCGTCGAGCGCGCGGGTGGTGGCGACCACGACCGCCGCGCTAGGGTGCAGGCCGCCGACCCGGCACTTGATGTCGAAGAACTTCTCGGCCCCCAGCTCGGCGGCGAAGCCGGCCTCGGTGACCACGATGTCGGCCAGCCGCAGGGCCAGCCGGTCCGCCAGGATCGAGCTGTTGCCGTGGGCGATGTTCGCGAAGGGCCCAGCGTGGACGAGGGCGGGCGTGCCTTCCGCGGTCTGGAGCAGGTTGGGCTGGATCGCCGAGCGCATGAGCGCGGCCATCGCGCCGGCCACCTCCAGGTCGTCCAGAGTCACCGGGTCCCCGCCCCCCCGAGCGGCCACCACGACCCTGCCCAGCCGGCATCGGAGGTCGGCGAGGCCGTCCGCCAGCGCGAGGATGGCCATCACCTCCGAGGCCGAGGTGATCTCCCACGTGGCATCGCGCTCCCCGATCGGGTCGCCGATCGCGATGCGCGCCCGGCGCAGCGCCCGGTCGTTGTGGTGGGTGACGCGCGGCCAGGTGATCGTGGCTGGGTCGATGCCCAGAGCGTTGCCATGATGCAGGTGGTTGTCGAGGACGGCCGCGCCGAGGTTGTGGGCCGCCCCCACGGCGTACGCGTCACCGGTGAGATGGAGGTTGACCTCCTGTGCCGGCACCAGGGACGCCCGGCCTGAGCCGGTCGCGCCGCCCTTGATGCCGAAGACGGGCCCGAGCGTCGGCTGGCGCAATGTGACGACGGCACGCCGGCCGACGCGGGCGAGGCCATCCACCAGGCCGATGGCCGTGGTGGTCTTGCCCTCCCCGGCAGGGGTCGGCGTCATGGCGGTCACCAGGACCAGGCGGCCCGGCGATACGCCTCCGAGCCGATCGAGCGCCGCCAGGCGGACCTTGGCGATGAGGTCGCCGTGGGGCTCCACCTCCTCGGGCCGCAGGCCCAGCTCGGCGGCCACCCGCAGGATCGGGCGCGCCTCAGCGGCCATGTGCGGACTCTGGGCGGACTGCCACCCGGATCACCTGGTCGTCTGCGGCAGCAGGTAGAGCGCCATGACCATGGGCTGGCGGGCGACCAACGCGTGTCTCGTGTCCGATGGCATCCGCACCCATGTCCCGGGGACCGCCGGGAGCGTGTCCCCAGCGATCGTCAGCTCACCCTCGCCCGACAGGACGTGCATGATCGCTGGGCGTGTCGAGGTGTGCTCCGACAGCCGCTCACCGGCGGCGAACGCGAACAACACCAACTCGACGCCGGCGTCGTCGGAGAGGGTCTGGCTGAGGATGCCCCGTGTGGGGACCGGTGCCTCCGCGACCAGGTCGGCGAATGCGGTGTAGGGCTTGCTCACGACGGACTCCTGGGTCGCTCGCCGGCGTCAGCGGGCCGGACACGAACGCGGCCGTGATCCCCTGTGCCATCGCCGGGATGCCGTCCGAGTCTATCCCGGGTCGATGAGCCTCGGGGCGTCGAGTGCCCATCCAGCGGGGGCGGGCGCGACGTGCCCGGGGACGTGACCCAACGCACTGGTCTGACCTGCGAGCGCGACAAGGTCCGGAGCGGCGCCGCGTGCCTGCCGCGTCTGGTGCAGGCGCTCGATGGCTTCGTGACGTTCGGCTCTTGCCGCTCGAGCTGGTGGCGCCGATGCTTCGTGCCTCGCTCAGCCACACGAGTAGGGGAAGCCATGTCTCGTTCCCTCCCGGCCCTCGTGGCCGTCACCGCGCTGCTCGGCGCCGTGCTCGCGGCGCCTACCGCCGCCCAGTCGCCCGGACCGGTCGCCCCGCTGCCCGCCGCCGCCGTGACCATCGGCTGCGACGCGTTCGAGGCCACGCCGGACGCCACCGCGGCCGTCGATGCGCCCGTGGGCGGCGCGGTCGTCGTGAGCCTCTGCTCCAACCCCTCGACCGGCTTCCGCTGGGATGACCCGGTCTCGTCCGACGCGTCGGTTGCGAGCGTGGGTGGCTGGACCTACGTGGCGCCCGCGGACGCCACCCAGCCAGGCGCCGGTGGCACCGAGGTGCTCACGCTGGTCGCGGGCGCCCCGGGCCACGCCAGCGTCACCTTCAGCTACAGCCAGCCGTGGGACGGGGGCCAGAAGGATGCTTGGACCCTCGCGCTGGACGTCGTCGTGCGCGAAGCCATCTCCGTCGGGATCGACTGCGCGGCGTTCGACGCGAGCGGCGCCGTGGTCGTGGCGGTCGATGCGCCCGTGAGGAGCGAGGTCGTCCTGATCGTGTGCTCCAACCCCTCGACCGGCTTCGTGTGGACGGCGGCGTCCTCGTCGGATCCCGCGGTCGCGGTGCCTGGGGAATGGGTCTCGGTGCCCCCGGCCGAGCCGATGCCAGGGGCGGCGGGGTCCCAGGTGCTCACCATCGCGGCCGACGCGGCCGGCACGGCCGTGATCTCCGCGAGCTATGACCGCCCTTGGGAGGGCGGCGAGAAGGGCGCCTGGACGCTGGAGCTCACCATCCACGTGTCGTAGCCGCCCGGCGCCGCGCCGGGGGGCATGGGCCCCATTGACGAGTACCGGCGTCCGGCACGTGCCAGTCGTCTCAGCGGCCCGGCCCAAGGTCACGCTCCCGATCACCACGCCCTCGGTGGTCCGCATGCTCGAGGTCGCTCTGCCCGATGAGACGCCTCTCGGAGGCCAGGTTCGATCAGCGACCGGTCCGTTCGACCCACCCGCACGGTCTGTATCGTCAGGAGGTCTACGACAGCGGGCATGGTCGGCGTGCGAGCGAACGAGATGACCGAGGCCAGGGACAGAGGAGCGCGGGTGGATGGAGAGGTATCGGCAGCTGTGGGGCGCGCGCCTCGACGCGTTGGGCCAGGTGGTCGAGGACGTGGCCCGAGGGGAGCAGGTCGATGGACGGGACCACTGAGGGCGACGCCGCCGGGGTGGGGGAGCGCGCGACGGTGGAGCGGGCGTCCGAGCGCGAGCTGATGGTGACGCGGGCCGTCGGCGGTCCCGCACGCCTCGTGTTCGAGGCGTGGACCAAGGCAGAGCTGCTGGAGCGGTGGTGGGTGCCCAGGTCGTTGCCGATCGCGCTGCTCTCCTGCGAGACCGACCCGCGGGTCGGCGGAAGGTACCGCCTGTGTTCGGCCACGAGGGCTCGACCATGGAGTTCTTCGGCCGGTACCTCGAGGTGGCGCCGCCCTCCCGCCTGGTCTGGACCAACGACGAGGGCGACGACGGCGGGCCGGTCACCACCGTGACCTTCGAGGAGCGGGGTGGCTCGACGCTCGTCGCGGTGCACGACCGGTATCCCTCGAAGGAGGCCCTCGACGCCGCGGTCGCGTCCGGGGCGACGGGCATCTCCGCGATGCCCGAGTCGCTCGGGCAGCTGGACGAGCTGCTCGCCACGCTCGACGCAGGCGCGGGTACCTGACGCTTCGACAGGTCGCGCCCGGGTGTGATGGGGCGTCCGGCGGCAGACGCCGGGCGCACCGCCGCCGTCATGCGGTGGGCTCACCGGCCGGACGAGCGTCAGCGCCGCCGCTACGCGCCGGCGAACGGGTTCAGCACGCGGACGCCGCCGAAGTCGGTGCCCGTGTCGAGGTCCTCGGACAGAATGACCGCGCAGCCCAGGGCCCGGCTCGCTTCGATGATCGCGGCATCCCAATAGGAGATCCCGAACCGACGGCGAGTCTCGAACGCGGCGACCATCACCCCGGGCGTCAGGTCCTGGACCGGGAAGCGAAGCCACGACTCGACCAGGCCCGTGGCCTGGTCGTGCGTGATCGCGTCCGGTCGGCTCGCCCGGGTCGCCT
>DAOTUX010000036.1:0-23294 GCA_034436475.1 Chloroflexota bacterium
GTCCATGATCACCCGGCCCGCGCCCGCTGACACCTCCTGGCCAGGACGCCGCTGGCGGTACTCCACGATGCGCGTGTCACCCGCTGGCGTGTTGTAGTGGACGTAGAACTTGCCGTTCTTCGCGAACCTCGGGTGGAACGCCACCGCGTGCAGCCCACGCTCGCTGCTCTCCTGCATGCCCACGCGACCGCGCAGGTCGAGCAGCGTCCCGGTGACCTTCCCCTTCTTGTTCAGGATGCGGATGAGGCCCGCGCGCTGCACCAGGTAGAGGCGCCCCTCTCCCGTGCCGTCCCCGGTGATGTACACGGGGCCGCGTCGGCGCCCACGTCGATGAGCGGCTCCAGTCGCAGCTTGACCTTGCTGGCCTTGAACCCGCTCGAACCGGGCTTGCTCGTCCGCCGAGGGGTCGGTGTGGGGTCGGCAGGGGGCGTCTCGGTCGGGGGCGCGTCCGTGGGTGGCGCCGATGTGGGCGGCGCATCAGTCGATGGGGCCTGGGTGGAGGCTGCCTCGGTGGGCGGCGGGCTCGCGCTCACGGGCGCCGTCTGCTCGGGCGCGGGCGACGCCTGACCCACGAAGGTGCACCCGCTCGCGACCAGCGTCGCTGCGCACGCAAGCGCCACCATCCGGCGCAGGCTGGGAGGCAGGGTTCGCGACGTCACCGGGGAGCCGCGGTCACGCGGAGGAGACGGCCGCCCAGGTCGAGCGCATACAGCTCGCCGGCCTCGTCCTGCCCGAACGACGAGAGGTTCTCGCCGTCGAGGGCTCCCACCACCTCATGGGGCGCCTCACCGGTCGCGATCGCATCCGCCGCCGAGAGCGCCCAGAGGGTATCGGTGCAGTAGTCCCCGAACAGATAGGCGCCCACGAGGTCGGGGTACGCGGTCCCGCGATACACGTAGCCGCCGATGATGGTGCAGCCATCGCCGCTGTCATGGGTGTACGCCGCGACCGGCAGGGTCAGGCCCTCCGTGTCGCATGACTCGGCCTCGAAGCAGTCTGGGCCCTCCATGATCGACCAGCCGTAGTTCCAGCCTCCTTGACCGGCGGGCAGGACGTTGACCTCCTCCCATGCCCCCTGGCCCACGTCACCGATGAACACGTCACCGGTGGCTCGGTCCACGCTGAACCGCCAGGGGTTGCGCAGACCCGTGGCGCGGATCTCACCCAATGCGTCGGGGCCCAGGCGATCGTCCGGGTCGTTGTCCGGGACGGCATACGGGTCGCCCGAGTCCACGTCGATGCGTAGGAGCTTGCCCAGCATCTGGGTGTCGTCCTGACCGTTGCGCTCGGGGTCGCCGCCACCGCCGCCGTCCCCGGTGCCGATGAGCAGCATGCCGTCCTGGTCGAACAGCAGCATCCCGCCGTTGTGGTTGCTGGCGAAGTCATCCATGCGGAGCACGAGTCGCTCCGATGCGGGATCCACCACACCCTCGGACGCACGGAGCTCTGTGACGACCTGGGCATCACCACCCTGGAGGCTGTAGTACACGAACAGGCGGCCGTTCTCGGCGTACTGCGGGTGGAACGCGAGTCCCAGGAGGCCCTCCTCACCGCCTGCGGAGATGCGGCCTCGAAGGTCCAGGAATGGCTCGGGGGCGACGGTCCCGTCGGGCGAGACCACTCGCACGGCTCCCGCCTGCTCCACCACGTACAGCAGTCCGTTGCCCGTGCCGTCGGGGGTCACGAACACGGGTGCGTCCAGGCCATCCACGAATGGCTCCAGGATGACCGCCACGGTCCCGGGACGGTACCCATCCGACGGGACGGGAACCGGCGAGCCGGAGGGCGCCGCGGCCAGGCTCGCGGCAGGGAGCAGGAGGGACGCCGCGAGTGCAGCGGCCAGGGTGCGGGAGGCGGTCATGCTCGGCAGGATACCCCGACCGACGGAACGGCCCACGGGCGGCCACGCGCCCGCGCCGGTCAGTGGCGGAGGGCGAAGGGCGCCTCGGGGTCGATCCCCAGGCGGCCGATGCCCGCGGCGGCCGTCTCGGCGGGCATCTGGCCACAGCGTGCGATGCCGGCCAGCGTCGCAGCCGCCACATGCTCCGCGTCGATGCCGAAGAACCGTCGGAGCACCTCCCGGGTGTCGCTCCGCCCATAGCCGTCCGTGCCCAGGCTCACCCAAGCCGACTGGGGCACCCAGCGGGCGATCATGTCGGGCCACGCCCGGACCCAGTCGCTGACCGCCACGACCGGGCCGATGCTCGCGCGCTCCGCGAGCAAGGTCCGGACCCGCGGCACACGCGGCGTCTGGCTGGGATGCAGCAGGTTCCAGTGCTCCGCCTCGAGCGCCTCGTTGCGCAGCAACTGATAGCTGGTGGCGCTCCAGACCTCTGCCGCCACGCCCTGCCCCGCCAGCAGCTCCTGCGCCCGGAGGGCCTGCTGCATGATCGACCCGCCACCCAGGATGGTGGCGCTCGGCGCGTCCTTGGGCAGGTCCGGCGCCGGCCGGAAGCGATACAGGCCGCCCACGATGTCCGCATCGGTCACCCAGGCGGGACGGGCCGGCATCACGTGGTTCTCGTTGTACAGCGCGAGGTAGTACAGCACGTCCTCGGGCTGCTCCCCGTGCATGCGTGCGATGCCGTCCGCGATGATGGCGGCCGTCTCGTAGGCGAACGCCGGGTCGTAGGCGCGCATCGTGGGGATGGTGGACGCCAGCACCAGGCTGTGACCGTCCTCATGCTGGAGGCCCTCGCCGTTGAGCGTGGTCCGACCCGCCGTGCCACCCAGCATGAACCCGCGCGCCCGGGCGTCACCCAGCAGCCATGCCTGGTCACCGGTGCGCTGGAAGCCGAACATGGAATAGAAGATGTAGAAGGGGATCATGGGCTCGGCGTGCGTGGCGTAGGAGGTGCTGGCCGCCTGGAGCGACGCCATCGACCCCGCCTCGGTGATGCCCTCCTCCAGCACCTGGCCGTCGGTCGCCTCGCGGTACGACAGCACCAAGTCGGAGTCGACCGGGACATAGCGCTGTCCGTGGGTGGAGTAGATCCCCACCTCCTTGAACAGCGGGTCGAGCCCGAAGGTCCGCGCCTCGTCCGGGATGATGGGCACCACCCGCCGCCCGATGCCCGGGTCCCGGATGAGGTCGCGCAGCAGGCGCGCGAAGGCCATCGTGGTCGACGCCTCCTGCGTCCCCGATCCCGCATCGAAGCTGCTGAACACCTTGGCCGGGGGCAGCTCGAGCGGCTTGTGGATCACCAGGCGCCGTGGCATGGGCCCGCCGAGCGCCGCGCGGCGCTCCTGGAGGTAGCGCACCTCGGGCGAATCAGGGGCCGGTCGGTAGTAGGGGGCGTCACCAAGCTGCTCGTCAGGGATGGGCAGTTGGAGCCGGTCGCGGAAGACGCGCAGCTCCTGCTCGTTGAGCTTCTTGGCCTGATGGGTGATGTTGCGCGCCTCGATGCCCGGGCCCAGCATCCAGCCCTTGACAGTCTGGGCCAGGATCACGGTGGGCTGACCGGCGTGCATGACGGCCGCCTGATAGGCCGCGTACAGCTTGCGGTAGTCGTGCCCGCCGCGCCGAAGCCCCTTGATCTGGTCGTCCGTCAGGTGCCCGACCATCGCGAGCAGGCGCGGGTCCCTGCCAAAGAAGTGCTCTCGGATGTAGGCCCCCGACTCGACGGTGTACTTCTGCGACTCGCCGTCCAGGACGTCGTTCATGCGCTGGACGAGCAGGCCATCGATGTCCGCTGCCAGGAGGGCGTCCCACTCCCGGCCCCAGATGACCTTGATGACGTTCCAGCCCGCGCCCCGGAACACCGACTCGAGCTCCTGGATGACCTTGCCGTTGCCGCGCACCGGGCCATCGAGGCGCTGGAGGTTGCAGTTGACCACGAACGTGAGGTTGTCGAGGCCGTCCCGGCTGGCGAGCGAGAGCGCTGCCACGGACTCGGGCTCGTCCATCTCGCCATCGCCCAGGAACGCCCACACGCGACTGCCGCTGGTGTCCTTGATGCCCCTGTGGAGCAGGTATCGGTTGAACCGCGCCTGGTAGATCGCCGCGATCGGACCGAGGCCCATGGAGACCGTGGGGAACTCCCAGAAGTCGGGCATCAGGCGCGGATGGGGATAGGAGCTCAGGCCCTGGCCAGGCACGACCTCACGACGGAAGTGGTCCAGTTGGTCCTGGGAGAGGCGCCCCTCGAGGTACGCCCGGGCGTAGAAGCCTGGCGCGGCGTGCCCCTGGAAGAACACCTGGTCCCCCATGCCCGGCGCGTCCTTGCCCCGGAAGAAGTGGTTGAAGCCCACCTCGTATAGGCTCGCCGCCGAGGCATACGTGGCCAGATGCCCGCCGATGCCCGGCGAGGCGTGGTTCGCACGTAGGACCATGGCCACCGCGTTCCAGCGGACCATCCGCCGGATGCGCTGCTCCATCGCCTCGTCGCCCGGGAAGGGCGGCTCCTGCTCCGGTGAGATGGTGTTGATGTACCGGGTCTGGGTCAGCACCGGGAGGCCGATGTCGAGCTGTCGCGCGCGCTTGAGCAGGCGATACAGCACGAACCGGGCGCGTGAGACGCCATCGTTGCGGGCCATCGAGTCGAGGGACTCGATCCAGTCGTCGGTCTCCGCTGGGTCGCGATCGGGGAGCTGCTGCTTGAAGTCGAGGTCGTGGTCGATCATGTCGGTGTCAGTGTAGGGCGGACGCCGATCACGGGCCGGTATCGATCACCATGATCGACTCCATCGATCATGCCCGTTCCGGCGATCGACCTACCGACACGCGACGGGGCAGTGGCCGAGCGTCGTATCCTGCGCCCATGACGGATGACGCGGTGGTGGCTGCGACCAGGCGCCCCAAGCGCAGGGAGTTGCCTTGGGATCCGACCGCGGACCCGGGGGCCGACCCGGTCCTGCCGTCCCCCGCCACCCACCTGTCAGGCCCCGCGCTGGGCATCGACGTGGGCGGCACGGGTGTCAAGGCGGCGCTGGTCGATCTCGCCACGGCGGCGCTGCTCAGTCCGCGCGTGCGCGAGAAGACACCCCAGCCGTCCACGCCCGAGGCCGTCGCCGCGACCATCGCGCGCGTGGTGGCCACGGCGCTCGCGGGCTTCGACATCCCCGACCCGCTGCCCGTCGGCTGCGGGCTCCCGGGCATCGTCAAGGCCGGGCGATTGGCGAGCGCCGCCAACATCGACCCAGGCTGGGTCGGCTGGCCCGCGACAGACAACATCAGCGCGGCCGTCGGGCGACCCGTGCTCATCGTCAATGATGCGGATGCGGCCGGCCTCGCCGAGCTCGCATTCGGCGCGGCACGCGGGCGTGCCGGCACGGTCATCCTGCTCACGCTCGGCACAGGCATCGGCTCCGCCCTGTTCATCGACGGTCGCCTGGTGCCCAACACCGAGTTCGGGCATCTCGAGTTTCATGGCCAGGACGCGGAGACGCTCATCAGCGGGGCGGCTCGCGAGCGACGCAAGCTGGGCTGGAAGGCGTGGGCACGGCAGTTCAACCTGTACCTCGAGCGCCTGGAGCTGTACTTCTCGCCCGACCTCATCATCTTCGGGGGCGGTGTGTCCAAGGAGTACGCCAAGTGGGGCAAGCTGCTCAGGACCCGCTGCGAGGTGATCACGGCCAGCTTCCTCAACACGTCCGGGATCATCGGCGCGGCGTACGCGGGCGGCGCCCATGTCCATGGACCCATCGGCACGGGGTCGGACGCCCTCACGGGCACCGATGTCCCCACGGGCGACCAAGCGAGGGGCGCCGAGGTCGTCGTCCCGCAGGATGCCTGAGCCCCGCGGGCGATGACCGGCGTCCAGCTCCATCTCCTGGACGCGACCTATGAGCTGTTCCGGGCGCACTTCGGACGCCCGCCCCACGCGGGGACGGATGGCGTGCCCGTGGGTGCCACGGTGGGGCTCATCGAGAGCACGCTGTCGCTGCTGCGTGACGACGGCGTGACCCACCTGGGGTGCGCCACCGACCATGTCATCCGGTCCTGGCGCAACGACCGCTATGCGGGCTACAAGACAGAGGTCGGCGTGCCCCCAGAGCTGCTCGCCCAGTTCCCGTTGGCGGAGGAGGCGCTGGGGGCCATCGGTGTCGTGCTGTGGCCCATGGTCGAGTTCGAGGCCGACGACGCCCTGGGCGCCGCGGCGGCACGCTTCGCCGATGACCCTGCCGTGGGGCGGGTGGTCATCCTGTCCCCCGACAAGGACATGGCGCAATGCGTCCGCGAGGACGGCCGGGTGGTGACCTACGACCGTCGGAGGCGCGCCTTCATGGACGCGGACGGGGTGCGTGCCAAGTTCGGGGTGTCACCAGACAGCATCCCCGACTACCTGGCATTGGTGGGCGACGCGTCCGATGGCTACCCTGGGCTGCCAGGCTGGGGCGCGGTGTCCACCGCGACGGTCCTGCAGCGATATCCCCATCTCGAGGATGTCCCCGATGCGATCGGGCACTGGGATGTCTCGGTGCGTGGCGGTGCTGCGTTGGCGGCTTCGTTGCGGGAGCATCGCACGAACGCGCTGCTGTTCCGGGAGCTGGCTCGACTGCGCCTGGACGCCCCGATCCCGCAGCGGGGCGTGGAGGAGTTACGCTGGCGGGGCGTGCCGCGTCAGCGGTTCGAGGCGCTCGTGGAGCGTCTCGCCGCACCCTCGCTCATGGGCCGCGTGCCGCGCTGGGCCGGCTGAGTCACGACGCTCGCAGCATCCGCAGCAGCGCCGCGTGGTGCGCCGCGGGGGCGGCAACCAGTCCCGTGGACCGGGTGGGCCGCGTGAGGTCGAACCAGGACGAGCCCTCCACGGTGGTGACCGTGTTGCCCGCCTCCTCTGCGATGAGCCCCGCGGCCGCCAGGTCCCACAACGACAGGCCACGCCACTGGACGAACGCGTCAAACCGACCATTGGCCGTCCAGGCGAGCCCCAGCGCGGCGCTGCCCATGGAGCGGGGCACACGCACGGCCTTCCGGATCGCCTGCTCACGACGCGCGAACCCGTGGGGGGGCAGGGCGAGGGAGATGACCCCATCGCCCAGGTCGCCACGGGAGGCGTGGATGGCCCGGCCGTCAAGCCGGGCGCCCTGGCCAACGACGGCGCTGAAGACCTCATCCCGCGTGGGGTCGAGGACCACTCCCACAGCCGGCCGACCTCCCGCCACGAAGCCGATGCTGGTGCAGAAGTGGGGGATGCCGGCGGCGTAGTTCACGGTCCCGTCGAGGGGGTCGATGACCCAGATGCGGTGATCCGCACCCACCGCCTGGGCCGAACCCGCGCCGTCGGTCGGCCCGGCGCCATGGCGCGCCTCCGAGTGCCCTGACTCCTCCGCCAGGATCGCGTCGGCGGGGAACGCGTCACGGATGATCGCGATGATGGCCTCCTCGGACCGATGGTCCGCCTCGGTGACCACATCCTTGGCGCTCTTCTTGACGATGTGCTCGAGGCGCTCGTAGCGCTCGATCTGGATGGCGGCCGCGGCGCGCGCCGCGGCGATTGCGACGCCGAGCTCGCGCTCGAAGGCGTGCCGGATGGGGGCGAGGGCCGTTCGGGACATGACCCAGATGCTACCTGCGAACGGGGCAGCCACGCTCAGAGGGCGCGGACCATGCGGGAGCGCACGTGGGCGGGCCAGGGCCGATCCCGGCGCCGGACGCCTGGCAGGCGCCCCATGCCGGCGTACCATCCGGCGATGCCATCCGCGACCGGTCGCGAGGCCCGCTGGATCCTGACCGCCGTCATCCTGGCATCGGGCATCGTCTTCCTCGACTCCACCGTTGTGAACGTGGCGCTCCCGCGGATCGCGCAGGATCTGCCGACGTCAGTCCTGGGGACGCTCGAGGGGCAGGCGTATGTCACGTCGGGCTATCTCGCCACGCTCTCGGCGTTCCTCATCCTTGCCGGCGCCCTCGCCGACCGCTATGGGCGCCGCCGCATCTTCATCATCGGCCTGGTCGCGTTCGGGGGCACCTCGGCGTTGTGCGGCCTGGCGCCCACGATGGAGTGGCTCGTCGTGTTCCGACTGCTCCAGGGCGCGGCGGGGGCCCTGCTGGTGCCGGGTCCGCTCTCGCTCATCACGGCCAACTTCGAGGGCGTCGCGAGGGCCCGCGCGTTCGGCCTGTGGTCGGCCGCCACGGCTGCGCTGACCATCCTGGGGCCGCTGGCGGGCGGGCTCGTGGTGGACTCGCTCACCTGGCGGCTCGCGTTCCTGGTCAACGTGCCGCTGGTGTTGGTCGCCCTCTATGCCGCGTGGCGGCACGTGCCGGAGTCGCGCAACGAGGACGCACCCAGGCGCCTCGATTGGATGGGGTCATTGGTCATCGCGGTCGCGGTGGGTGGCATCAGCTTCGGGCTCATCCGGGGTCAGGAGCAGCAGTGGAGCGACCCGACCGCGATCGTGGCGCTGGTCATCGGGGTTGTCGCCGCGGTCGCGTTCCCCCTGCTCATGACCCGGCGTAGGGACCCCCTCGTGCCACCGGCGCTCTTCCGGATCCGGGCGTTCACGGTCATCAACGTGTCCACCTTCCTGATCTACGGGGCGTTGTACACATCGACCTTCCTCCAGAGCGTGTTCCTCCAGGGGGTGCTGGGTTACAGCGCCCTGGGTGCCGCCGCCATCTCGCTCCCAGTGGGCATCCTGCTGACCCTGTTCTCCACGCGCGTGGGCGTGGTCGCGGGTCGTGTCGGCGCCTGGTCGTTCCTGGTCGTGGGTCCGCTGCTCATGGCAGCGGGCCTTGCGTGGATCTCAGGCATCCCCTCCACGAGCGCACCGTGGCGACCCGACCTGGGTGGGGGCATGGCGCTCCCACCCATGTCCACGCTCACGGACGTCCTGCCATCGATGATCCTGTTCGGCATCGGCATCACCCTGGTGGTGGCGCCGCTGACCACGACGCTCATGGGCTCGGTGCCCGTGGCGAACGCGGGTATCGGGTCCGCCATCAACAACGCGGTGTCACGCGTCGGGCAGCCCCTGCTCCTTGCCTGCATCTACATCGGGGTCAGTGCGGTGTTCTATGGGGCGCTGTCGGGCTCGATGCCGAGCCTGGACACCGACTCCGAGGCCATCCGGTCGGTCATCCAGCCGCTCAACCCGCCGCCGGCAGGCTCCGATCCAGCGCTCGCCGAGGCGATCGATGAGGCGTCCACCGATGCCTTCCGGCTGGCGATGCTCGTCGACGCATGCCTGCTCGTCGCGGGAGCAACCGTGAACGGCCTCGGCCTGCGCCGGGAGGCGCCCCCAGACCTGGGCACGGCGATCGTCCCAGGACCCGCCGTGTCCGAGTGACCCCGCATCGGCGGCGCGCCAGGGCGGCACCCCGGGGCGATGGCGCCGCCCCAGATGGTGGGCCGACGGGTCGCGCCGGCGGGCAGCGGCCGGATCAGGAGCAGATCGCGGTCATCCGCTGCGGGTTCAGGACCCACGGTCCGGTGGGCGCAGGCACGGTGCGGGTCAGGGTGACGGTGGCGCCCGGTGCCAGGCGCTCGGTTCGGAACGCGAGGTCATCCGGGCGAGGGGTGCCGTCCCGGGTGATGCGACACGTGGCGATGCCCTCGGTGTCGCCCCCATTGGTCACGCTGACGGCGACCTGCACACCGCCATCGTCGAGCTGGATGTGGCCGGTGATGGCAGTCCCGTACGGCCCGCCCTGGTTGACGGCGAACCGCAAGAGGAGCAGGAACAGCGCGAAGCCCGCCACCACGCCGACCAGGATGGTCGCGTGCAGCTGGGTCGCGCTCGGAGCCTTGACATGACCCGGGTTGTCGGCATCGCACAGGGCGACGCCCGGGGGCGTCTCCTTGCCACAACGGTAGCAGTGGCTCGTCGGGCGACCCGCGGGAGAAGGCGCGAGGAACCCCGACTCGGGGGCCAGGGCGGGCTCTGAGGGGCTCGGGGGTCCGGACATGACGCAAGACTACGCCCAGGCGCGCTCGCCGGCCTCCAGCACAGCCTCCATCTGGTCGGGTCGGACCCAGTGGAGCACCAGCTCGTCGGCTCCCCGGTCGCGCCATGCCGCCGCCCAGGCAGCCTGATCGAGGATCACGGGCGCGCGGTGAGCAGCCTCTCCCTGGGCCACGCCACAGCCCACGATGACCTGGACCTCAGAGCGCTCCCGGCCGGCGGCCGCGAGCGCATCCAGGAACACGGGCAGCAGCCGGTCATAGGCCTCCTCCATGCAGGTCCAGGCATCGCCGATACGGGCGGCCAATCTCGCGCCTTCGGGGCGCTCGCCACCGATGACGATGCGCGGCGTGGGCCGGGGCGCCGGTGACGCGTACGCCTCGTCCAGGCGATACCAGGTGCCCGCATGGCTCACGGGCCCGCCCGTGAACAGTCGGCGGATGACCTCCACCGCCTCGACCAGACGGGCCGCGCGCTCCGGCGGGGCCGGGAAGTCGATGCCGTACGCAACGTGCTCGGCGGCGTGCCCCCCGATGCCGATGCCCAGCTCCACCCGCCCTGGCGCGAGGTCGGCAACCGTGGCGACCATGCGTGCCAGCACCGCGGGGTGACGGTTCATGACGTTGCTCACGAAGCTGCCCACACGGACCCGTCGCGTGACGGCAGCGGTCGCCGCGAGCGTGGTCCAGCACTCGAGCACTGGGTCGTGGAGTCGGCCGCGGCTCACGAAGTGATCCCAGGCCCAGACGCCGGCGTACCCGGCTGCCTCCAGTCGTCGGGCCGCATCGAGCCACCAGCGGACGTCCACGCCGATGGTGGTCAGGTTGACCCCGACCGGGACTGCGGGCGGAACGGTCATCGGGGGTGCGTCATGCGCCGTCGGTCGAACGCTCCGCCACGGGCGGCCAGGCGCGGCAGGTCAGCCACGTGCATCGGCAATCGCCGATCAGCCACGCGCATCCGTCGTCCCGGCCCGGAGCGCGACCCGGATCATGGTGTCGGTCGCCCGCTCCAGGTCCTCGAGGGACATGTAGGTGCCCTCGGACGTCTCCTCCTCCGACAGGGTGTCGGAGACGGTCAGGGCGCAGGCGGCTCGAACGTCGGTGCCGCCACCCTGTGCCCGGCCAGCGAGGTAGAACAGCGCGGCCGCCTCCATCTCGAAGCCCAGGACGCCGCGAGAGCGCCACCTGGTGACGTAGTCCGCATCCGGGTTGTAGAACACGTCGACCGTGGCCACCGGACCCACGAACGCGGTCGTCCCCTCGACTGCTGCCGCGTCCACCAGCCCCCTGGTCAGCCCGAAGTCCGCGACCGGCGCGAACGGGTCGCCATGCAGGTAGGTCCGGGTCGCACCATCCACCGGGGCAGCACCTGTTGCCACCACCAGGTCGCCGGTGTGGATGCCTCTCCCGATGCCGCCGCAGGTGCCCACGCGGATGAGACGGCTCGCACCCAGCCGTAGCAGCTCCTCGACCACGATGCTGAACGAGGGCGTCCCCATGCCGGTGGTCTGCACGCTCACCGGCACCCCGTCCCATGTCCCCGTGTAGCCCAGCAGCCCACGATGCTCGTTGACCCGGCGCGCGCCCGCAGGGCCCCCGTCGAACATGCCCGCGATGCGCGTGGCGCGGTTCGGGTCGCCAGGGAGCAGCACGAGGGGTGCGTAGTCACCGGGCTCGGCACGCAGGTGGATCTGGGGCATCTCGGTCTCCCTGGGTGGGTCGGATCACGACGGGCGCCGGTGAGTCTACCCGGGGCACCCGTCCGAGCAACGCGTGACGGCGCCGGCCGCCGCGGTTGCCGCCCTCGTGCTCGTCCGCTAGGGTCGATCGAATGACCGCCCCCCAGCAGGCCACCCCGGTCGCGACCACACCCGGTGCCAGTGTCGAGTTCCGCCACGTCACCAAGCGCTACGCGGCTGGGGCGAGACACGACGCGTCGGCGAGCCACGACGCGCCTGGCACCAAGGGCCCGGGCGCCGTCAACGACCTCTCGATGACCATACCGGCGGGCGCCATCTGCGTGCTGGTGGGACCCTCGGGCTGCGGCAAGACGACGAGCCTCAAGATGGTCAACCGGCTCGTCGAGCCCACGTCCGGTTCGATCCTGCTCGATGGTCGGGACGTCTCCCGCGAGGACCCCATCGCGCTCCGCCGACGCATCGGGTACGTCATCCAGCAGGTGGGCCTGTTCCCCCATCAGACGGTCGGCGCCAACGTCGCGACCGTGCCCCTGCTCCTGGGCTGGGATCCCGAGCGTCGCCGCGCCCGCACCGACGAGCTCCTGGAGTTGGTGGGCCTCGACCCCGCGCGATACCGCGACCGCTATCCGGCACAACTCTCCGGGGGCGAGCGCCAGCGCGTGGGCGTCGCGCGCGCCCTGGCCGCGGACCCGCCTGTGCTGCTCATGGATGAGCCGTTCGGGGCGGTGGACCCGATCGTGCGCGAGCGGCTCCAGGGTGAGCTGCTGCGACTCCAGGCCCGTGCTGCTCGCACCATCCTGTTCGTGACCCACGACATCGACGAGGCGATCCGGCTGGGCGACCTGGTCGCGGTCTACCAGGCTGGCGGCACCCTTGCCCAGTTCGATACCCCGGAGACGATCCTCGCGGCACCTGCGTCCGACTTCGTGGCTCGCTTCGTGGGCGTGGACCGAGGGCTCAAGCGTCTGTCACTGAGCCGCGTGCGGGACCTCGTGGCATCGCCCATCGTCAGCGCGCACGTGGGCGACACGGCGGACGAGGCACGCGCTCGCGCGCTGGCGGCACCGGAGTCGCCCTGGCTGCTGCTGCTCGACACCGACGACCGACCGGTCGGGTGGGTCCACGAGCGTCGCATCCCCGTCGAGGGGAGCCTCGAGGCAGGGCTCGCCGAGCCCACGAGCGCCATCCTGACGCCCTGGATGTCGCTCAGGGACGCGCTGTCGGTGATGCTCGACGAGCAGGTCATCACGGGTGTGGTCGTCGATCGGGACGGCCGGGCGACTGGCATCCTGACCATCGACCAGCTCGCCGCGGCCCTGCGCTGAGGACGGCGGCACAGCGACATGAGCGAACGGCCGCTCATCGACTGGGCGTGGATCGCGTCCCACCTTGACGACCTGTGGGCCCTCACGGTCGAGCACGTCATGCTCACCGTCATCGCGGTCTGCGTGGGCTTCGCGATCTCCTTCCTGCTGTCCCTGCTCATCGTCCGATGGCGTGGGGCATACGGTCCGATCACCGCGGTCGCCGGGATCCTGTACACCATCCCCAGCCTCGCGCTGTTCGCGGCGCTCGTGCCCATCACGGGCCTGACCGCGACGTCGGCCCTCATCGCACTGGTCAGCTACACCATCCTCATCCTGGTGCGGAACATCGTGACGGGCATCGACGGGGTCCCGGTCGAGGCACGCGACGCGGCCGATGGCATGGGGTTCACGCGCGGCGGGCGCCTGCGGCGCGTCGACCTGCCCCTCGCCACGCCCGTGATCGTGGCGGGGCTGCGCATCGCGACGGTGACCACCATCGGTCTGGTGACCGTGAGCGCGCTCATCGGCCAGGGTGGCCTCGGGCGACTCATCAACGAGGGGCTGCGACGGGCGTTCCCGACCATGACCATCACGGGTGCCGTGCTCTCGGTCGTGCTCGCGGTCATCGCGGACATCGGGTTCGTCCTCGCGCTGCGAGCGCTGACACCATGGTCGCGGGCGCGCGGCCGACCGTCGACATGATCGGCGGGCTCGTCGGGGACGTCGCGGCGGTCATCGCCTGGTTCGGCGACCCCGCCAACTGGACCGGCAGTGACGGGATCCCCAACCGCCTGGCGGAGCATCTCGTGATGTGCACGGTCTCGATGGTCGCGGCGCTCGTCATCGCCCTGCCCATCGGCCTGTACATCGGTCATACCGGTCGGTTCGCGTTCGTCGCGCAGGCCGTGGCCAACGTTGGTCGGGCGGTCCCTTCCTACGCGCTGATGGCCATCGTGTACCCGGTCACCATCGCCCTGAGCATCGGCGTGGCCGGCAACCTCGCGTTCATCGCGACATTCGTGGCCATGGTGCTGCTGGCGGTGCCGCCGATCGTCACCAACACCTGGGTCGGTATCGGAGGCGTGGACCCAGACCTGCGCGAGGCCGCACACGGGCTGGGCATGCATGGTCGGCAGGTGCTGCGCTCCATCGAGGTGCCACTCGCGCTGGCGGTCATCCTCGCCGGGGTGCGCATCGCCGGCGTCCAGGTGGTCGCCACAGCCACCTTGGGTGCCGTGTTCGGTGGCGGCGGCCTGGGGCGCTACATCGTCCAGGGGTTCGCGCGCCACGACGATGCGCGGCTGTGGGCGGGCGCGATCATGGTGGCCCTACTGGCGATCGGCACGGAGCTTGGCATCGCCCTCTGGATCAGGCACGCCGCGCGTCGGAGCGGAGGAGGCCCGACCCGCGACGAGCGGCGGGACACCCAGGCACGGGAGCAGGCTGGCACGGCCTGAGACCGGGTGGCACCTCGCCCGGGCGCTCGACGCTCACCGCCGATCCTGACAGCCCCTGTCCGACCGGGTGCTAGGCTCAGAGGTGCCCGTGAGGTCGCAGAGGGCGACGCGGGCGGACAGGAGGTACGACCCGATGCGGATCCGCCGCACGCTGGTCCTTGGGGCATCGCTGGCGCTCGTCATAGGGGGCGCCACGGTGGGAGAGGCCAGCTCGCCATTGCCGTCCGGCCCTGTGGGCGACGGCGTCATCAAGATCGGATCGGCCGGCTTCGACGAGTCGGCCCTGGTCGCCGAGATGTACGCACAGGCCATCCAGGCCGCCGGCACCCCCGTGGAGCGCCATCTGAGCATCGGCCCGCGCGAGGTCACGTGGGCCGCCATGCAGGCGGGGTCGGACATCAACCTCATGCCGGAGTACATCGGCAGCCTGCTCGAGACCATCAACAACCACGCGGGGGAGGCCAGCGGAGACGCGGACGCCACCCGGGCGGCCCTGGCGGCGCGACTCGCGGTCGTGGACATGAGCGTGCTCCTCCAGACGCCCGCAGTGGACACCAACGCCTTCGTTGTCACACGGCCCACCGCGGACCAGTACTCCCTCGTGACCATGAGCGACGTCGCCAAGGTCGCCGGTCAGCTGTCCTGGGGCCTGCCGCCCGAGTGCGCGACCAACCCGCTGTGCGGGGGCGCGCTCGCGCGCTACGGCATCGACGTCGCGAGTCTCAACGTGACCGAGCTGGGCGCATGCGGTGGCGAGATCGCGGCAGCGCTCGTCAACGGCGGGGTCCAGGTGGGCGAGCTGTGCTCCACCCAGCCGGACATCGCCCAGAACGACCTCGTGGTGCTGACCGATGACCTCGCCACCCAGCCCGCGGATGCGCTGGCGCCCGTGGTGCGCAATGACCTCCTGCGAGCGCTCGCGGCACAGGGCGTGGACGTCGCCGCGATCCTCGACCCCGTGTCCGCCTCCATCACGACTCCCGAGCTGACCGCGCTCAACGTGCGCGTGAGCGTGGATCATGAGGACCTGGACGTCGTGGCACGCGACTTCCTGGCCTCGAAGGGGCTCCTGACCGGCGCGTCGGCGAGCCCGTAGACCACCCAGCCAACCCACATCAGCCCGGGGGCGGTCGCCGGCGGTCGGTGGCCGCCCTCGCGCGTTGACGTGCGAGGGCACATTGCGCGATGATGTGCGCATGGTCGTACGCACACCAGCCAGGACCCGCGGACCCAAGGTCGAGCGGGAGCGCATCCCCACCAACCTGACGCTGCCCCGAGCATTGGTCGCGGAGGTGGATGCGGTGGCCGGCGAGCGCGGCCGGAGCCGCTTCATCGAGGACGCCACGCGATACGCGCTCCGACGAGAGCGGTTGCGGCTGGCCATCGAGCGAACCGCCGGTGTGCTGCGGACCGAGGACTACCCCGACTGGCGCACGTCCTCGGACGTCGTCGCCTGGGTGCGTGCCCTGCGCGCCGAGGAGACCGATACGGGGCCGGCCTGACCGTGCGCTACCTGCTCGACTCCGCGTTCGTGATCGACCACCTCCGGGGCCTCCCGGAGGCGGTCGCTCGGTACGGGCGGCTGTTCGCGGACGGCGACGAACCCATCGTGAGCGAGGTCATCTGCTGCGAGGTACGGGCAGGCATGCGTGACTCGGACGTGCCGCACCTGGTGGCCTTCCTCGAGCCGGTCGAGTTCATCCAGCCCGGGCCTGACGCGGCCCTGCTGGCCGGCGCATGGCGCAGCGCCGCGCGTCGTCGGGGCCAGCATCTGAGCCTGCCGGACGCGCTCATCGCCGCGGCGGCGCATGCCGTGGATGCGATCGTGCTCACCCGGAACCTGCGGGACTTCGCCCTCACCGGGGTCCGCGTGGAGGCGTACTGACCCAGGGGCAACCCACCCGCCCAGGGTGACCCGCAGACGATCGGGCACCTCGACCGCATCGAGACGCGTCTCCGGGTATCGTCACCAGACCCGTCACATCCGGACGCCCCATCCCAGCCGCCCAAGAGGACCCTCCGCACATGCGATCGCCGCGCCTGCCTGTCGCCCTGCTCACCGTGAGCCTGCTCATGGGTGGCTTGCCGGGCGGGTCGGCGGCGGCGCCCACACTCGCCCCAGGCGACCCGGTCCCGGTCGCCCGACCGGTCGGTGATGCCCCGGCACCAACCACGGCCTTCGCGCCGTCGGACTGCCCCGTCGCGGTCACCGCGCTGGCCGAGGGCCGATCGGCGGTATGCGGGCGGGTGACGGTCCCACAGCGTCATGCGGACCCGAGCGCGGGTGCGCCCCTGGCCCTGGGTGTCATCGCGGTCCCGGCGGCAAGCGACCAGCCATCGAGAACGCCCGTCGTGGTGCTCGCGGGCGGTGCCGATGGCAGCGCGCTCGACCTGGCGCCCGGCGTCACCGCGTGGCAGGCGTCGTTCCCGGACCGTGACCTGGTCCTCATGGACCATCGGGGCGGGCGATACTCCACGCCGTTCCTTCGGTGCGAGGAGGCCACGCCGACCGGCGTGGACGAGGCGCTCGGCCGGATCGGCGGGAGCGCGGCCCTGGATGGGCGGCCCCCGGCCTACGCCGCGTGCGCGACGCGGCTGCGGGACGCGGGCTTCGACCTCGCCGCGTTCGAGCCGGGCGAGGCCGGTGCGGACATCACGGACGTGGTCACGGCCCTGGGCTATGCGGATGGGTACGACCTGGTGGCCGTGGGTGATGGCACGCGCGCTGCCGTGGCTGCGTTGCGCGCTGGGTCACCCGGGTTGCGCAGCGTGACACTGGACGGCCCGGTCGACCCGCAGGTCTCCGCGACCGCGGTCCTCGCGCGGGATGCCGCGGCCGTCGTGGACCACCTGTCGCTTGCATGCGCGGAGGACGCCGCGTGCGCCGCGATGCTGGATGACCTCGCTGGTGGCGTGGTCGATGCCGCCGCGCGGTACGCCTTGGAGCCAGGCTTGGTGACCGTGGACGACGGCGGGGCACCGGTGGAGGCGACCGTGGACGGCGACGCGCTGATCAGGGCCGTGGTCGATGGCTTCCGGGTCCATGCGGGCGACGTCGCTGCGGTTGCGCGTCTCGTCGCGGCGGCCACCAGCCAGGGGGACGTCGCGCCGGTCGCGAGCCTGCTCCTCGCCGAGGCACGGGATGCGACGCGTGCTGACGCGCTCGCGTGGACCTTGCGGTGCGCGCAGGACCTGGCCGGCGCCGCGGACATCCAGGCCGAGGGCGTGCCCGACGCGTTCCTGCCGCTCTCGGGACGCATCGGTCCTCGGGATGCCGTGATGGAGACGTGCGCCGCCCTGGGCGTGGGGGATGCGGGTGGCGCCACGCATGACCCCATCACGAGCGATGTCCCGGTCCTCACCCTGACCGGGGAGTTCGACCCGTGGTCCACCAGCGCCGCCGCGGATGCGGTGCGCGCGGGCCTCAGCGCGTCGTATGGCCTCCTGCTCCCGGCCATCGGCCACGGGACCCTGCAGGCGAGCGCCTGCGCCCTGTCCATCGCAGGCGACTTCGTCGCGGACCCCACGACCGAGCCAGACGCGTCGTGCATCGCGGACATGCCCGAGTTCACCACGGGAGCGGTGGGCCCGGACGGGTCACATGCACCGGACGCATCCAGATCGCCTGATGCCTCGGTCACGCCCACGCCCTCGGACGAGCCCACACCGACGCCCTCGGCGACGGCGAGGCCGGCCAAGGTGCCCAAGGTCAAGAAGGTGGCCGTGGGCCTGGTCAAGGTCGCGGACGGCTTCGAGAACGCCAATGGCATCGTGAGCGCAGGTGACGCCCGCCTGTTCGTGGTGGAGCAGGAAGGCTACGTGGTGGTGCTCAAGCGCAAGAGGGACGGGACCTATCGCAGGGCCGGCAACTTCCTGGACATCCGCAGCCGCGTCATCTGCTGCGGCGAGAAGGGCATGCTGGGTCTCGCGTTCCCGCCGGACTACGCCGAGACCGGGTACTTCTACGTCTCGTTCGCGGGCACCGGCCACACGTGGAACCTGGAGGAGCGGCGGGTGTCCAGGAGCGACCCCAACCGCGCCGACCCGGACTACAAGCGGCGGCTCATCCGCGTCTACAAGCCGAGGGACTACCACTGGGCGGGCGACATCCACTTCGGCCCTGACGGCTATCTGTACGTGACCATCGGGGATGGCGGCTTCGGCGGCGGCATCGACGACCCGGGGGACCCCGAGAACCGCGCCCAGGACCTGGGGGTCATCTTCGGCAAGATGCTCCGGATCTCGCCACGACGCGGCCGCGAGGGCGGGGCGCGCTACGGCATCCCGAGCTCCAACCCGTTCGTGGGCAAGCGCGGCGCGGAGCCCGAGATCTGGGCGTATGGCCTCCGCAACCCCTGGCGCTGGTCGTTCGACCGGGTGACCGGCGACATGTGGATCGGCGATGTGGGGATGTGGCGCTGGGAGGAGGTCAACCGGGCGAAGGCTCCCCGCGCGGGCAAGGGCCTCAACTTCGGCTGGCGTCGGATGGAGGGCCCCGTGTGCTACAACCCGCCCAAGGGATGCCGCTCGGGCGATCTGACCATGCCGTTCTCGTCGCTCGCCCACAAGGCCGGCGTGTGCGCCGTCACCGGCGGCTATGTCTACCGCGGCAAGCGCTACCCGAGGCTGCGCAGTTGGTACGTGTTCGCGGACTACTGCTCGGGCCGGGTCTACCTGCTCGATTCGGCTGGCAAGCGCGGCCAACGACCCAAGCTGGCGCTGGACACGGACCTCCAGTTCAGCGCCCTGGGTGAGGACGCGGACGGGGAGTTGTACATCGCCGACTACGGCCCCGGCAACACGCTCTATCGCATCACGGGCAAGAGGCCCTGACCATCGTCCTGGTCGCGCCATCCCCGGAGCACCTCGACCCATCGGAGGGAGAACCCGCATGTCCGTCCTCGAGCCTCGCTTTCGCGCGTTCCTCTCGACACCGGGTCGATACGCGACGATCGCGACCATCGATCCCGATGGCAGCCCACGACAGGCCGTCGTGTGGTATGCGCTCGAGGATGACGACACGATCCTCGTCAACTCGGCCATCGGTCGACGCTGGCCTGCCAACCTGCTGCGTGACCCGCGGCTCGCGATGGTCGTCGCGGATGGGTCCGCCCAGGTCGCGCTGCGTGGCACGGCCGAGCACCTGCACGACGGCGCAGCGGCACACCAGGACATCGAGCGCCTCGCCCGGATGTACGAGACCGGTGACCACCTCGAGGAGATGCTGACCATCTTCCGAGGCCATCAGCGGACCTCGTTCCGCTTCCGCCCCCGGTCCGTGACCTACCATCCCTGAGCGTCCGATGCGACCATGCGTCACGGTCCTTGCGGGAGGCTACGGGGGCGCCAAGCTGAGTCACGGCCTGGCGCTCGCGTCGGGCGCACGCGAGTCACGGGGCGAGCAGCCCCTGGAGCTGTCGGTCGTCGTCAACACGGGTGACGACCTGGAGGTCCACGGGCTGGCCGTCTCGCCCGACCTGGACACCCTCCTGTACACGCTGGCCGGGCTCGCCAACGAGGAGACCGGCTGGGGGGTCCGTGACGAGACCTGGAGCGGCGCCACGATGCTCGAGCGGCTGGGGGCGCCGACCTGGTTCCGGCTCGGTGATCGTGACCTCGCCACCAACGTGCTGCGCACCGAGCGGCTGCGCGCCGGGCAGCGCCTGACCGAGGTGACCGCCGGGCTGACGGACGCGCTCGGTGTCCAGGCGCGCCTGCTGCCCATGACCGACGACGCCGTCCGGACCGAGCTCCTCACCGCGGACGGCTGGCTCGAGTTCCAGGAGTACTTCGTGCACCGGCGGCACGAGGATCAGGTGAGCGCCATCCGCCATGCGGGTGCCGCGGAGGCGCGGCCCACCCCGGAGGTGCTCGATGCCCTCGCCGGGGCGGAGCTCATCCTCCTCGCGCCCTCCAACCCGTTCCTGTCCATCGGGACCATCCTGGCCGTGCCAGGCATCGGGGACGCGCTCCTCGCGGTCGCAGCGCCCGTGGTGGGCGTGAGCCCCATCGTGGGCGGGGCCGCGCTGCGTGGGCCCGCGGACGAGCTGTTCCGATCGCTCGGCGGCGAGCCCTCCGCGGCCGGTGTCGCGGCCCACTACCAGCAGCGGTATCCGGGGCTCCTCGATGCGCTCGTCATCGACACGCAGGACGCAGCGCTCGTGGACGCGGTGCGCGCCACGGGCATCGAGCCCCTCGTCTCCTCCACGGTGATGCGCGACCATGCCGACCGCCAGCGGCTCGCCGAGGTCATCCTGGCCCGCTGGCTGCCCTGACCGCCCTCTACCATGCATCGGGTGACCATGAACCGCCACCGCCCCGGCAGCCCTCTGCGTACCTCGCTCGACCCCATCCACGCGGTCGTGCCGCTGCGCAGCGTGGCGGGTGGGAAGGCGCGCCTGGGAGAGGCATTGGACGCCGAGGAGCGCGAGGTGCTCATCCTGGGGATGCTGCGACGGACCCTGGACGTCCTGACTTCGTGGACACCCTGCGCCCGCGTCCACGTGGTGACACAGGACCTGCGGGTGGCCCGCACCATGGGCGGGCCCGCGGTCGAGACGATCGCCCAGCCCACGGACGGGCTCAACGAGGGCATCGCGCTCGGCATCAGCGCGGCGCGCGAACAGGGTGCCAGGGCGGCACTGGTGCTGCCCGCCGACCTGCCCCTGGTCAGCGTCGAGGCGCTCGATCGGCTGCTGGAGGCGGCGGACGCGGCTCTCGCCGCGGGCTCCGGTGGGCCGCTCGTCGCCATCGCCCCCTCCGACGCACGCAACGGCACGAACGCCCTGCTGCTGTTTCCCCCCGACGTCATCCGGCCCAGCTTCGGGGAGCACAGCTTCGAGACGCACGTGCGCGCGACGGCAAGCGCGGATGCCACGCTCCAGGTGGTCACCGACCACGCGCTGGGCTTCGACCTTGACACGCCTGAGGACCTCGAGCTGCTGCCCCCCGGGGTCCTCCGCGACCTGGTCCGGGACGGGCAGGCGCTCGAGGTCGGCGGGGCGCGCGGTGGACGGGGCGCAGCCTGATGCCCGATCGCTTCTCGGATGACCGTCTGGTCGCGGTCGCGCTGCCGCCGCTGCCGGAGATCCGGCCGGGTGACGACCTGGCGGGTCTTGTGGTCGCGGCCTGGCGCGACCTCGCAGCCCAGGAGCCCGACCTCGCACCCCGTGCCAGCGACGTCCTCGTGGTCACCCAGAAGGTGGTGTCCAAGGCCGAGGGCCGCATCGTCGACCTCAACACCGTCCAGCCCCGACCCGAGGCGATGGCGTTCGGCACGCGGTGGGGTCGCGACCCTCGGCAGGTGGAGGTGGTGCTCCGGGAGGCGACGGAGGTGCTGCGCATGGACCGAGGCGTGCTCATCGCCCGGACCAGCCACGGATTCGTGTGCGCGAACGCCGGGGTCGACGCCTCGAACGTGGGGCGCCGGGACGAGGTGACGCTCCTGCCGCTCGACCCCGACGCGTCGGCGCGCGCCATCCGGGACCGCATCGGCGCCGAGCTGGGCACCGCGCCTGGCATCATCGTCTCCGACTCCTTCGGCCGTCCTTGGCGCTGGGGGATCGTGGATGTCGCTCTGGGGGTCGCGGGATTCCTGCCCCTCGACGACCAGCGCGGTCGTCCGGACGCGGCCGGCCGAACGATGCAGGCGACCGTGGTGGCCGTGGCCGACCAGATCGCATCCGCCGCGGAGCTGGCGTCAGGCAAGACCAGCGGCCGACCGCTGGTCCTCGTGCGCGGCGCCACCCTGCCCGCGGGCGATGGGTCCGTCGTGCGCGACGTGGTCATGGACGCCGCGTCGGACATGTTCCGCTGACACCATGAAGGTCGGCCTCCAGCTGGGATCGTTCACATGGCCGGGTGGCGACGCCGCCATCGGGCCCACCCTCGCGCGCATCGCCCGACAGGCGGACGAGGTGGGCTTCGATTCGCTGTGGGTCATGGACCACCTGTTCCAGATCCGGAGCATCGGTGCCCGCGAGGAGCCCATGCTGGAGGGCCTCACGACGCTCGGGTACCTCGCCGCGCACACCCGTCGGATCCGACTGGGCCTGATGGTGGGCGGCATCCACTACCGCCATCCCGGCATGTGGCTCAAGGCCGTCACCACGCTCGATGTGCTCTCCGGCGGGCGTGCCTGGTTCGGCATCGGGGCCGCCTGGAACGAGGAGGAGTCAAGGGGCCTGGGCATCCCGATGCCCATGCTCGCGGACCGCTTCGAGCTGCTCGAGGACACCCTCAGGCTCGTCCGGGACGGCTGGACCGGCACCCGTGGCACCGAGGGTCCCTTCCGGGGTCACTCGGTCCATGCCACGCGTGTGCTGAACAGCCCCCAGGCGCTGAGCCGGCCGCACCCACCCATCCTGGTGGGCGGCGGCGGCGAGTTGCGGACCCTGCGTCTGGTGGCCCGCTACGCAGACGCGTGCAACGTGTTCGGCACACCCGAGCAGGTCGCCCACAAGTACGCGGTGCTCCGCGACCACTGTGAGGCGGAGGACCGCGACTACGCCTCGATCGAGCGCACCAACCTCACCTGGGGCTCGGTGACCGCGACGGGGCGCGCGGGGTCGCTCACCCCGACCGCCCTCGCGGACCGCCTCGGCGCATGGGCGGAGGCGGGCTCGATGCACACCATCGTCTCGGTGCGCAACGCATGGGACCCTGCAGCGCTGGACCTGATCGGGCGCGAAGTGCTGCCCGTGGTCCGCGGCCTCGGCGAACGCAGCCCGCTCGACCGAGCCTCCGACGGCTGAGGCTCCGACGGCTGAGCCACCCGCGCGATTCGCGCGGCGCGCCGTCGGACCCGGCGTCCTGCCCGCCCGCCGCGGGACCATGACGATCCGACGTCGTGGGAGTACACGCCGCCAGCGCGCGCCTCCCACCGTGACAGACCGGCGCACCAGGGGTGATCGTCATGGCCGGGGCCGGGAGGGCGAGCGTGGACCGCGACCGGCGTCCGCGGCCCGCGCCGGCACCGGGCGGCGA
>DAOTUX010000037.1:0-17980 GCA_034436475.1 Chloroflexota bacterium
GCGCGGCTCACCGGGCGGCTCGAGGCGGCGGGCTACCACCTGCGCTGGGAGGTGCTCAACGCCGCCGACTTCGGGGTCCCGCAGCTCCGGAAGCGGCTGATCCTGTATGGGCTCCGCGGTGGGACACCGCCCGAGCTCCCATCACCGACGCATGCCGGCTGGACCGAGACCAAGCGCTCCTTTGACCGGAGCCTGTTGCCCTACGTGACCAGCCGCCAGGCGATCGGGGACCTGGAGGACCGGCCGGACCTCGTCGAGGCAGACGAACTGGTCGATGGCCGATGGGGTCACCTCCTGCCGGAGGTCCCCGCGGGCGGCAACTACCTCCATTTCACGGAGCGACTCGGCCATCCGCACCCGCTCTTCGCATGGCGGGGGCGGTACTGGACGTTCCTCCTCAAGCTGGATCCCGATCGCCCGTCAACGACCATCCAGAGCCAGCCCGGACCCTACGTGGGACCCTTCCACTGGGAGAACCGGCGGCTCAGGCTCCTCGAGGTCAAGCGGCTGCAGACGTTCCCTGACGGGTACGTCATCGTGGCGAGGAACCGGAGGTCCTGGCACCACCAGCTGGGCAACGCCGTGCCGCCGATGCTCGCCGAGATCGTCGCACGACCCCTTGCGCGAGCACTCACGGCTGCGGGCTATGGCTCTTCTCCGGGGTCGCCTGTAGGCGTGGGTCGCCCGACCTGCTGGCTTCGCCAGAACGCGGACCCGATCTCGACCATGGTGGGGTGGCGTCGCGAAGGCGATCGCGCAGGGGGTGCGCATTGTGACGGGTGGGCCGTCATGGAGACCCTGGGGCGGTGCCCCCATGCCATCGCCCATGCCCCCGTCGTCGGTCGATTGCGCGATCCGCGCCTGGGATCGGGTCCCATCGACCGATGGCGCGCGGTGCGGGAGGAGACAGGCCGGTCGGCAGGCCGGTCAGCAGGTCGCTCGACCGTCACAATGATCAGGGGGTGCGCAGGTCCATCCGGGCGACCCACGGCCCCCGCCGGTCGCCGAATGGTGACAGCGGCGCACCCCGTCTCTCAGGTCTCCTCGCGCTCGACCTCGGCCCTGGGCGCCGGTCGGCGACGCGGCAGGGGCAGCCCCGAGACACCCGCCACGAACGAGGCCTGGCGCGCCCACTCGGCGGACAACTGCTGCTCCTCCACGGACAGGATGCCCAGGCGCCCAAGGCTCGACAGCTCGTCGCGGATGTAGGTCTTGAGCATCTCGGGGCCGTCGGTGTTGATGGTGAAGCGCACGCCGTGCTGCTTGAAGGTGCCCAGGATCCAGCGCATCTCGTCCCAGCCCGCCACGACCCGGGTGTTGAGGTTGCTCGTGGGACACACCTCGAGGGTGATGCCCCGCTCCCGGATCATGTGCATCGTGCGTGGGTCGAAGGCCGCCTTGACGCCGTGCCCCAGACGTGACGGCTCCAGCTGTCGGATCACCTCGGCGATCTCATCGACCGGTCCGCTCTCGCCGGTGTGGACGGTGATGCCCAGCCCCTTGCGACGCGCGCGGTCGAACAGGCGCTTGTAGTCAGCGGGCCGGAACGCCGCGGACTCTGGGCCCGCGATGTCGATGCCCACCACCCCCCGGTCGCGGTACGCGATCGCCTTCTCCGCGATGATCTCGTTGAGATGGAGCGGGAACGCGCGGTCAAGGCACAGGATGAGTCCGGGCGTGACGGGGTACTCCAGCTTCGCCCGATCCATGCCCCGGATCGCGGCGCTGATGATGTGGTCCAGGTCCTGCTCGCCACCCCGGTTGCGCTTCATGGGGTTGAAGCGCAGCTCGAAGGTGGTCACGTTGTTCCTGCGGTAGGCGCCGCCGATGACCTCGTACACCGAGCGCTCGACCGCCAGCGGCGAGGATTGGATGAGCTCGGTCCAGTGGAACAGCTGGAGGTAGCCGTCGAACGACCGCGCGCGCCTGGGCGACACGGTGATCATGTCCCGGAACTCCCAGTAGTCCTTGGTTGGGAGGCGGATCCCCTGGGCATGCGCGATGCCCCACATGACCGCGGGCGTCACGGCACCACCCAGGTGGCAATGGAGCTCGGTCAGGGGGACGGTGCGCGGGAGGACGGTGGGCACGTCCCGATGCTAGCGGGTCCGGGGCACACGGCGTGGTCCCGACCCAACCCGCGGGTCAGCGGACGTGGGCACGGACCTCCACGCCTGGCGCCCGCGCGATGCGACCGCGAGCCCGCGGGATGCGACCGCGAGCCCGCGGTCAGGTCGCAGTCCCCGCCGGTCAGCGGGACGAGGGCACGTACCTCCACACCTGGGGGCCGCGGATGCCATCGTCGCCCACGAACCAGAGCACGCCAGCGGAGGAGACCAGGGACCCCACGGCGTCGTTGCCGCTGGGGTTCACGTTGAGTGCCAGGCGCGTTCTGGCGGGCGTCCCGTCCGTGCGCCAGAGCTCCCGCACCCTCCCTTGACCAGCCGGGAAGAACCAGCGGCTCCCTGCCTGGACGACGTCCATGGTCGAGCGCCAGCCGTCCGCGGTGTCGCCCAGCACCGTGATGTTCCGACCTCGGTCGTCAGACGCCGCCAGCCCGCCGCCGATGGACATGAACAGCCGACCCCCGACCGCCTGGATGGGCTCATCGGAATCGATGGCCACCGCGGGCCGTGCCTGGACGGTCGTGGCGTCCGTGCCCGCGGACCGCCACAGCCGAGGGCGCTCCGAGATCGTTCCGCGGCGCTCCACGTGGTTGCCGAACCAGGCACGCCCCCGGTACGCCACCAACGACCCCCACGGGTACCCCGCCGGCTCCAGTTCCTCGGTGCCAGCCGAAGTCCCATCGCTCGTGAACAGGAACGGACCGTCGAGCGCGCAGCCGCCATCGTCATGGCTGGCCGTGAAGAACAGGCGATCGCCGACAGCGACGAGGGGGCTCGCGAGGTCCACTCGCGCCACGACGCGGCGGGTGCCCGCCGTCGTGCCATCGGTGCGCCACACCTCGCCGTATCGCCGCCGGACCGGGAAGTACAGCAGACCGCCCATCACGGCCCATGTGTCGGGCTCCCAGGTGTCGGGCGTGTACATCGCCGAGCCCTCGGGGTCGATGTCCTTGAGCAGCCGGGTGCCCGCGCTGGTCCCGTCGCTGCGCCACAGCTCCCCCCCGTGGGTGCCGTCGTCGGCCACGAAGTACAGCACCCCCTCGAACACGTGCAGCGCGCCCGGGTTGGAGCCGCGCGCCCCGGGTCGGATGTCCTTGACCATGCGCGTGCCCGCGGCGGTGCCATCGGTCCGCCACAGCTCCCGCCCATGCGTCCCATCGCTCGCGGTGAAGAACATCCGCTCGCCGAACAGCACGAAGTCGCGCGGGGACGAGTTGGCGGCCCCAGGCGCGATGTCCCGCAGGCGGCGCGCGGTGGTGGGTGTCGCGATCCAGAGCTCCCGTCCCCGGGCATCGTCACGCGCCGAGAACACGAGACTGCCCAGGAAGGGCGTCAGGTAGGCAGGCTTGGTCCCCGCCGTGGTCCGGAAGCTGCGTGCCCCGGAGGCGATGCCCGCGGCCGCCGCGGTCGGGGGGATGAGGGTGATGCCAGCGACCGCGCGGACACCGGGTGTCGTGTCGCCCGTGCCCCCGACGACCGGCGCCGTCGATGCCTCGGGTCCGTCTGGGTCGGTGACCGTCTGGGCGACAGCCGACACCCCCATGCCACATCCGACCGGGTCGACCTCCTCCGACTGCGCGCTCGCGACTGGTGCGCCGACGGGCAGGCTCAGCAGGAGCGCAGCCGCGATGGCCAGGGAGCGGGCGGCGACCGACGGCGGTCCGCAGCGGCGCCCGAACCATCGCGTCGACCACCCCGGACCCGGGTGACCACCGGGCCGCAACCATTGGCTCATCTGCCTCTCCATATCGCTGTGCACCGGGTGTCCCTCTGCGGGAACGATAGACCCACGCTCGATGGTCGGCAATCGCGTCCGATCACGGGCGTGGGAACGTCCCGGGGAAGGCGCGCCTGTGTGGGACCACCGATGTAGACTCGCAGGCGCGATGGAAGTCCAGCATCGCGCGGCTGCGCAGGCCCAGCGCGTGGCCTGCGCGCCCACCGATCATCAGCGGCGCCATGCGACCGTGTCGCCGGAGGCAGAACCGGGCGTCACTCGGCGCGAGCCGCTGTCCTGCGTGCGCATCATCGAGGCGGCCGTGCGCTACGTGGACAGCAACTGCCTCGATGAGCTCTCGATGCGCCGGCTGGGGGGCGAGCTGGGTGTCGAGGCGATGTCGCTGTATCGCTACTTCCCCAGCAAGGGTGCGCTCCTCGACGCGGTCGTGGGTCGGCTCCTGCGCGACCTCGCCCTGCCCGACCCACGCCACGCGGACGGGTGGGAGGATCAGATCCGCGACTTCGCGGTCTCGTTCCGGGGCATCACCCGCCAGCACCCACACCTCATGCCGCTGCTCACCACCAGGTCGCCCGAGGACCCGGTGCTCGTGAGCGTCCACGATCGGATGGTGGAGGTCTGGCGACACGCCGGTCTGTGCCTCGAGGACGCACAGAGCGCGCAACGGGCGCTCCTGGCGTATCTCTCAGGCAGCTCGCAGTGGCACCAGGAGGGCTGCCACGGCCCGGCCGCCGAGACGGACTTCCGCTACGGTCTCGACGTCTTCCTCGACGGGGTGCGCAGCCGCGTCACGGAGGCCACGGCCGCCACCACCTGAGACTGGCGGCGCTCAGGCCGCCGGGCCCACCCCGTTCGCGGCGAGCGCCGCGGCCATCGAGCCCCGGTTCCGCTTGGCCTCCTCGGGCACCTGGTCGCGGGCGTGGTACGAGGACCGCACCAGCGGGCCCGACTCCACGTGCTTGAAGCCGAGCCCCAGCGCCTCCTCCTTCATCTCCGCGAACTCCCGGGGATGGACGTAGCGCTCCACCGGCAGGTGCGCCTCGGACGGTCGGAGGTACTGGCCGATGGTCAGGATGTCGCAGTCCACCGCGCGCAGGTCCCGGAACGTGACGGAGAGCTCCTCGCGGGTCTCGCCCAGGCCGACCTTGAGGCTCGACTTGGTGTGCACGGTCCCCGGCCTCCCAGCGATCTCCAGTGCCTGGGCCTTGGCCACCCGGAGCACCTCGAGGGAGCGGTGATACCGAGCGCGCTTGCGGACCGGCTTCTGGAGACGCTCGACCGTCTCGACGTTGTGATTGAGGATGTCCGGCCCGGCTTCCATCACGGTGCGCAGCGGCTCGGCCTCTCCGTTGAAGTCGGGGATGAGGACCTCCACGCCCATGCCCGGTGACTCGCGCCGGAGCGCCCGGATGGTCTCCGCGAAGATGTGGGCGCCCCCGTCGGGCAGGTCGTCCCGGGCGACGCTGGTCACGACCACGTGCTCGAGGGCCATCTGACGCACGGCCTCAGCCACGCGACGTGGCTCATCCTCGTCGTTCCAGGAGGGGCGGCCGGTCTTCACGGCGCAGAAGCCACAGGCGCGGGTGCAGGTGTCACCCAGGATCATGACCGTGGCGGTGCGCTGCTCCCAGCACTCCCCGATGTTGGGGCAGCGGGCCTCCTCGCACACGGTGTTGAGCGTGAGGCCACGCATGATGCCCTTGATCTCGGTGTAGTTGGCGCCCGTGGGCAGCCTGGCGCGGATCCAGTCGGGATGACGCCGGGGCGCCACCGAGCCGTCCGCCACCTCCTCGAACCGGCCGCCGCCCATGGCGATGGTGATCGGCTCGTGGGCCACGACCCCGCCCTGCCCGGGCGGCGTGAAGAGAGGGAGCTCGCGCTGCATCGGGACCTTCGCCTTCGTCTAGGGTTCGCGCCGCTCGCGGGGCGCTCGGGGGATCACCAGATGGGGGTCTGGTCGTCGACGGACTCGAGCCACCGCTTGACATCGGTCAGGAAGCGACCCGCCTGGGCTCCGTCGGTGGCCCGATGGTCGAAGCCCAGGACCATCGCCATCATGGGTCGGATGGCGATGCTGTCGCCGGCGGGCGACTCGATGACCACGGGCTTCTTGACGATGGCCTCCATGGTCAGGATCGCGACCTCCGGGACGTTGAGGATGGGCAGCGTCAGGATCGAGCCCGTCCAGCCGGTGTTGTCCACGGTGAACGTGCCGCCGCCGATGTCGGTCGCCTTGAGCTTGCCCGTGCGCGTCCGCGCCGCCACCTCGTTGATGGCCTTGTTGAGACCATGGATGCTGAGCGTGTCCGCGTCACGGACCACGGGCACCATCAGCCCATCTTCCACCGCGACCGCGATGCCCAGGTTGATGGCCGAGCGGATCCAGTGCCCCTCGTCGGTCCAGTGGGAGTTGAGGTCCGGCTGCCTGCGCAGCGCCTCCACCGATGCCTTGCTCACGAACGCGACGTACGACAGGGAGATGCCCTCGCGCTCCTGGTAGGCGCGCTTGTTCCTGTCGCGGTGACGCATGACCGCCGACATGTCGACCTCCACGGTCTCGTAGGCCGTGGGCACGCTGTTGGCGCGGGTCATCTGCGCGGCGATGCCACGGCGCAGCTTGGACAGCGGCTTGAGGTAGTCCTGGCCGGGGGCCGCAGGGGTCGGCGCTGATGTGACAGGCGGGGAGGCTGGCGTGGGTGCGACAGGCGCAGGTCCGACCGGCACCGGGGACGCAGCGGCAGACGCGCCGTTCCCGCCTGCCGAGATGTATGCCTCGATGTCGTCGCGGGTCACCCGGCCTGCGAAGCCGCTCCCCTGCACGCGCGCGAGGTCCACGCCGTGCTCGCGCGCGAGCCGTCGCACCGAGGGGGTCATCCGCCCCGTGTATGCGGCGAGCGCCTCGGACACATCGGTCGACGAGGCGGGCGGGGTGGCGGTCGCCACGGGGGCCGTGGGTGCCGGCCCAGACGCTGGTGCCGGGGGCATGGGGGCCGTGGGTGGCGGCGTCGCGGGGGTCGGCTGATGCGCCGGCGCGGTGGGCGGGGCGGGTGCGACCGGCGGTGCCGATGGCACGGCCGGGGCATCAGGTGTCGCGGTGGCCCCGCTCGCCTCGATCACCGCGATCTCGGCCTCATTGGGGACCGTCGCCCCCTCCTCCACCAGGATCTTGGTGAGCGTGCCCGCGAAGGGCGAGGGCACCTCCGCGTTGACCTTGTCCGTGACCACCTCGACGATGGGCTCGCCCACCGCGACCTGATCGCCGACCTGCTTCAGCCACTTGCCGATGGTCCCCTCGGCGACGCTCTCACCGAGCTGGGGCATGGTCACCGTGGGCATGGGCGGTGCGATCCTCCGATCCGTTCCGATACGTTCGCGCCTTCGATGATACCCGCCACGCCGTTGGATGGCCCATGCCATCACGTGGCTCGAGCACCATCTCACGGCGGGCACGACCTTCGAGGCCCTGTTCTCGGAGGCCAGGCTCAACCCACGAGCGACCCAGATCACGGGTGCCGTGTGTGGGGTCCGAGTCGAGGACATCGAGGACCCGCTGATGCGGCGGATCCGCTATCTGGACAAGCTCGTCGACGAGCTGGCCAAGGGCAGGCCGCTGGAGAAGATCCTGCGGTCCTGAGCTGCGCCCCGGGTCCGAGGGCATCGGTCTGGGAGCAGCGCGCGATCGATCCGAGACGGGCCGGTGTGCGCACCGGGTGAGCGATACAGCGGGCGGAGAGCCGCCCGGCGGCCGCGCGGCTCGACACGGACACAACTCGTCGGTCCTTCCCGGGATCTCACGCTGGTGGACTGCGCGATCGACCGACGGCGGGACGGCGACGTGGCCCGATCGGGGGCCCGGAGTCGAGGCTGGGCTGTCCCGACCGCCACAACGCTCATGGGGTGCGCGATCACCCGGCCTGTTGACCGCGGACGCGCTCGTCAGCCGCGGACGTAGGGCACGTAGGCTGGCCACCAGGTCGCGGCAGCCACGGCAGATGCGGGATCGAACCGGGCGCCCTCCCGCTCTGCCGCGACCGACAGCTTGGCGCGGACCGCCTCCCCCGCCACTGCGACCGCGATCGCTCGCGACACGTCCCGGATCGATGACAGGGCCGGGTACAGTGCGCCGGCGGTCAGCCGTGCGTCGGGCACCGCCTCAGCGAGGGCTCGTGCCGCGAGCAGGAACATCCGGTCGGTGATGGACCGCGTCTCGGCGACCACCGCACCCAGACCCACGCCCGGGAACACGAACGCGTTGTTGGCCTGCCCGATCTCCACCGTCGTCCCACCGATGGTCACGGGAGCCGACGGCGAGCCGGTGGCCACGAGCGCTCGACCAGCCGACCAGGCGAGCACATCCGACGCCCGCGCCTCCATCGATGTGTCCGGGTTGGAGAGTGGCATGACGACTGGCCGCTGACCCGACTCGAGCGCCGCGCACAGCGCGCGCACCACCCCCTCGTGGAACGTGCCCGCGGTACCGGTGACGCCCACCAGCACGGTCGGACGCCGCGCGGTGACGATCGCCGCGAGGTCACCGGGCTCGTCGGCCGGCGCGCCTGCCTCGACGACGGCGACCTCGCGCTTCCATGCGTCGAGGTCGTCACGCCCCGCGTGGACCAGCCCACGCGAATCCACGAGCGCGATCTCCCCCGACACACCGGCAGCCGTCATGGCCGCCCGCAGCAGCCGCGCGATGCCGATGCCCGCCGCCCCGGCACCCGCGATGACCACCCGCTCGTCCGCCCAGCCCCGACCCGTGACCCGCTGCGAGGCGAGCACCCCCGCCACGACGACCGCCGCCGTCCCCTGGATGTCGTCGTTGAACGCCGGGACCCGATCCCGATACCGCTCGAGCAGCCGCAGCGCGTTCTGCTGCTTGAAGTCCTCGAACTGGATGACGCAGCCGGGCCACACCTCCTGGACGCCCGCCACGAACGCCTCCACGAGGGCGTCGTAGGCCTCGCCGCGCAGACGCGGCGCGCGGACCCCCAGGTACAGCGGGTCGTCCAGCAAGGCCTGGTTGTCGGTGCCCACATCGAGTGTCACCGGGAGCGTGAGCGATGGGTGGATGCCGCTGGCCGCGGTGTACAGCGCGAGCTTGCCGATGGGGATGGCCATGCCCCCCACTCCCTGGTCGCCGAGTCCGAGGACGCGCTCGGCGTCGGTGACCACGATGAGCCGGACGTCCGGGAACGGCCCTTGACGCAGCACGCGGGGGATGCGCGCCACATCCCGGGGAGTGACCCAGGTGCCCCGGGTGCGCCGGATGATGTGGCTGTACTCCTGGCAGGCTCGCCCCACGGTGGGCGTGTAGACGATGGGCAGGAACTCGTCGAGGTGGTCCGCGAGCAGCCGATAGAACAGCGTCGCGTTGCGGTCCTGGAGCGCCGCCAGGCCGATGTATCGCTCGAGGGGGTCCGTCTTCACTCGGATGTGGTCGAGTTCCAGCTCGACCTGTTGCTCGATGGTCAGCACGCGGTCAGGCAGCAGACCCCGCAGGTCGAACGCGTCGCGCTCCTCGTCGGTGAAGGCGGTCTCCTTGGTCAGCATCCGGCCGCCCAGCAGCCGTTGGCCGCCCTGCGCGATGGTGGCCGGGCGCCCGGCCACGATGTCCTCGAACGGCTTGCCCAGGGGTCGCATGGCGTCCGACCCTGTCGCCTGGCTAGAAGTTGATGGACCGTCCGTGGACGTTCATCGCGGCCTCGCCCAGGATCTCGGACAGCGTGGGGTGCGGGTGGACCGCGGCGCCCACGTCGAGCGCGGTGGCCTCGAACAGCATGGACGCGCTCGCCTCCGCGATGAGCTCGGTCACGTGCCCACCGATCATGTGGACACCCAGGATCTCGTCGGTCTCAGCGTGGGCGATGACCTTGGCGAAGCCCTCGTGCTCGCCCGCGATGAGCGCCTTGGCGATGGCCTGGAAGGGCACCCGGCCCACCTTGAACGGGATGCCATCCCGCTCGCACTCAGCCTGCGTCCGACCGATGGACGCGACCTGGGGCCGGGAGTAGGTGGCCCGGGGCATCCGGAGGTAGTCCACCGGCTCCGACTCGGCGCCCGCGATGTGATGCACCGCGCAGATGCCCTCGTGCGCCGCGACATGCGCCAGCCACAGGCCGCCGATGACGTCGCCGATGGCATACAGGTGCGGCTCCGCGGTCTGCATGTGCGCGTCGACCTTGACGATGGTCCGCTCCACGACGGCCTTGGTGGTCTCCAGCCCGACGTCCTCGGTGTTGGCGGCCCGGCCGGCCGCGACCAGCAGCCGCTCGACCACCAGCTCGGAGGGCTCCTGGCCGTCGGGGCCCACGAGGATGTGGACCCCCGAGTCATCGACCCTCACGGCGGCGGGGTCGAAGCGGGCCGATGTGACGATGCGGATGCCCCGCCTGGCGAGCGCCTTCTCCAACTCCTTGCTGACGTCGGCGTCCTCGAGCGGCGCGACCGCCGGCAGGTACTCCAGGATCGTGACGTCGGCGCCCAGGTCACGGTAGTAGGAGGCGAACTCCAGACCCACCGCACCCGCCCCGATGACCGCGACGCTCCCCGGCAGGTCCGCCGATCGGAGCACGTCATCCGAGGTGACGATCCGCTTGCCGTCCGGCACGAGGCCCGGCAGGCTCTTGACGCGGCTGCCCGTCGCGAGGATGGTGTCGCGGCTCCGCAGGAGTCGCTCGCCGCTCGGCTGGTCCTGGTCGTCGATGGTGGCGACCCGGATGGTCGTCGCACCCTCCAGCCGACCCCTGCCCCGGATGTAGCTCACCTTGTGCTTGCGCACGAGTGAGAGCAGGCCCTTGTGGAGCCGCTCCACGATCTGGGTCCGCCGCTCGGCGATGGCTGCCGGGTCGCCGGTCGCGCCGCCCTCCACGCTGACGCCGTATGCGCCCGCCCGGCCGATACGGTCGAGCAGGTCCGCGGACTCCAGCATGGCCTTGGTGGGGATGCAGCCGCGATGGAGGCACGTGCCCCCGATCCGGTCGCGATCGACAAGCGCCACCGAGAGGCCCAGTTGGGCGGCCCGGAACGCGGCTGAGTAGCCGCCGGTGCCGGCACCCAGGATCACCAAGTCGAAGGTGTCGGTCTGGGCGGCTTCAGCGGACATGGGTGCTGGGGGTGCGGGTGGTATCGGGCATCACGAGCGCGATGGTAGCAAGGCTATGCTCCCGCCGATGCCCGACCAGTCGCTCCAGGCCATCGCCCTCATCGCCCTCGGGTACCTCGTGGGCTCGCTGCCGATGGGGGTCATCGTGGCCCGCGTCACCGGTGGCGTGGACCCACGCACCGTGGGCTCCGGGCGCACGGGCGGCACCAACGCGCTGCGAGCGATGGGCGCCCGACGGGCGATCGTGGTGGGGCTCGCGGACGTCGCCAAGGGTGCCGTGCCCATCCTCATCGCCAACGCCCTGGGGGCGGCCCCTGCGGTCGCGGCCCTGACCGGGCTCGCGGCCGTGCTCGGTGCCTGGAAGTCGCTGTTCCTGGGCTTCCGGGGCGGCCGAGGGGTCGCCACGAGCGTGGGCGGGATGCTCGCCATCTCCGTGCCCGTGGTGCTCCTCGCGGCACCGGTGTTCTTCGGGCTCATCTACGTGACCCGGTTCGTGTCGCTGGGCTCGCTGCTGGGGACCGCGACCGGGGCCCTCGTGTCGGTCATGTTCGTCCTGCTCGGCTGGCTGGACCCTGGGTGGCTGCTGTTCACGCTGGGCGCCGTGGCCGTCGTGTGGGTTGCTCACGCGGACAACATCGGTCGCCTCCTGGCGGGGACCGAGCGCCGCATCGGCGAGCCGCGCGCGGAAACGGCCAACGCGGGGGTCAACGCGGACGGCGGAGCGTCACCAGGAGCACCACCCCACTGACCACCACGAGACCCACGATCAGCACGGGCGCCGAGGCGAGCAGCGCATCGAGGCCTGGCACGACACCCGAGACGAGGTTGAGCACGAGCACCCCGACCACGAGCGCGGCCACCAGCAGCACCACGTCCCGGTCGCGGGCCGACCGCCGGCCGTCGCTCATGTCCGGTCCGCCTGTGCCGGGATGCCGATGGGCGCCACCAGCACCCGACCCGCGAGGCGGGCACCGGTGCGCGTGAGCAGGCCCGTGCGGGGCCGATGGAACGTGACGGTCACGTCGGCACGCACAGCCGGGTCGGACGGGGCGCCGCTGCCGAGGTCGACCGCGGTGGGGGTGTCCACGGCGAGGACCGGGACGCCGGCCGCACGGGCGGCGAGGCAGACCTCGACCGCGGAACGCACGGGCTCCCGGAGCGCGCCCTGGACACCGGTACCCAGCAGGGCGTCGATGACCAGCGTGGCACGCTCGATCCCGTTGAGCAGCAGGCGCGCCTCGTGGGCGGTCGCCAGATGCAGCCGCGTGACGGGGTCGAGGCCATCGAGCCGGTCCCAGTTCGCCGCGGCATCCCGGGTCGTGGGCCGCACGTCCGTGGCGGCGAGCGCGACGACGCTGCGCACGCCGGCGGCCGCGAGATGGCGCGCCGCGACATGGCCGTCACCGCCGTTGTTGCCGGGACCCGCGAGCACGAGCACGCGACCCTGCCGCCGCTCGCCCGGCCCACCCAGCATCGCGAGCGCGACCGCCGCGACGGCCCTGCCCGCCTCCTCCATCAGCGTCTCACCCGCGACGCCCAGCCGCTGCGCCCGGGCATCGATGCCCCGCATCACCTCACCCGTGATGGGGCTCCGTGCGGCGAGCGGCGCCCAATGAGCGGCAAGGGCGTCCAGGTCGGGCCCGGGCGCGACCAGGAACGGGTCCGTGGTCGGCAGGGGCGGCAGGTCGGTCACACACCGATGGTAGGCGGTCAGACCGCCCCGGCACCGTTCGTGGCCCCGCTGCTCGCCTGGTACGCGGAGCACGGCCGACGCCTGGGGCTGCGGGCTCTGCGCGACCCCTATGCCATCTGGGTGGCCGAGGTCATGTCACAGCAGACGCAGGTCCGGCGCGTGGACGAGGCCCTGCCCGCCTTCCTGGCGCGGTTCGCAACTGTGGGGACGCTCGCCCGAGCGGGCGTTGGCGACGTCCTCCGAGCGTGGGGCGACCTGGGGTACCCGCGCCGCGCGGTGGCCCTGCGTGACGCGGCGCGCCTGATGGTCGAGCGACACGGGGCACAGCTGCCCACGGGCGTGCCAGCGCTCCTGGCACTGTGTGGCATCGGGCCGTACACGGCCCGGGCCGTGGCTGCGACCGCGTTCGGCGCACCCGTGACCGCGCTCGACGTCAACGCACGACGGGTCATGGGCCGGCTCCTGGACGGTGCGCCATGGCCGCCCGCGCCTTCGCCAGGGTCCCAGGCGCGCGCCGACGCCCTCGCTCCCGTCGACCGCGCGGCGGACTGGAACCACGCCCTCATGGACCTGGGCGCCTTGGTGTGTCGGCCGGCGCCGGACTGTGCCGCCTGCCCCATCGCGCGCTGGTGCGCCTTCGCGTCGACCTCTGTCGGCAGCGGGTCGGCCCCACCGGGCACCGGGTCGCACCATGCCGGGCGACGGGTGCCGCGTGCCGGGCGACGGACGCCGCCCTTCCGGGACACCAACCGCTATGTGCGCGGCAGGATCCTCGCCCTCCTGCGCGCCGCACCCGTCGGGACCTGGGCGCCTGTCGTGCCGGATGCCCTCGCCGTGACCCCCGATCGCGCGGACCAGGCGCTCCGCGAACTGGCATCGGAGGGCCTCGTCGAGGTGGTGGTGGATGGCCCGGGCGGACCGAGGGCGCGCCTCGCCGCCTCCTGAGAACCACCCAAGATCAGGGATCCTTAACGTCCCCTATAGCGCGCCCCACGCGGATATGCGGCAGACTCCACGGGTGGCCCGATCCACCCGACCCACGTCGCCCGGGCGCCGGAGCGGCCAGATCCCACCGACCACCAGCGTCGACACACGATCGCCCGGCGCTCGCATCGCCATCGCACGCGTCACGCGTCGATCGCGCGCGCGGCGGCGTGGCGGCGTCGTGGGGCTCGTGCTCACCCTGTTCCTGCTGATCGTGGTGGGGGTCACGGGCACCGCGCTCATCACCATCGGCGGGGCCACGGCCGGGCTCATCGCCTCGCTGGAGCAGGGCCTGCCGGACGTCAAGGCGTTCGATTCGCTCACCTTCCCCCAGCCCACCAAGGTGTACGACCGCTCGGGCAAGCACCTCCTCGCAACGTTCCTGAGCGAGAAGCGCACGGTGGTGCAGTACAAGCAGATCCCCCAGTTGATCCTGGACGCCACGACGGCGGTCGAGGACCGGACCTTCTGGCAGAACCAGGGCTTCGACCTCCAGTCCACGGTCTTCGCCACGCTCGCGGACCTCACCAAGGCGGCCGACCGTGGCGGCGCCTCGAGCATCACCCAGCAGCTGGTGCGGGCACGCCTCCTGCCCAAGGACCTGTTCGCGCCGGGCGCCGACATCTACACCCGCAAGGCCAAGGAGATCATCCAGGCCACCAGGCTGACCCAGGCCTTCCCAGGCGAGCGCGGCAAGGAACGCATCATCACCGCGTACCTCAACCAGATCCCCTACGGCCACAACGCCTATGGCATCGCGGCAGCCGCGCGGGTGTACTTCGGCGAATCCATGGCTGACCTGTCGCTCAGCCAGGTCGCGCTGCTGGCCGGCCTGCCGCAGTCCCCCTCGGTGCTCGACCCGTACCGGTACGCCAAGACCACCACCCGCAAGGGCAAGACCCGCATCACGGTCCCCACCTGCCAGTACACGCTCGATGCGACGGGTCGCGCCCAGGCGAAGGGAGGCTGCACCGAGGTCGCCCCGGTCGTCCGGCGCAACTTCATCCTGCGCGCCATCCTGGACGACTACACGCGCTGGACGCACATCACGCCGCAGCAGTACCTGGACGCCCTCAACGAGCCCATCGTGCTCGTGGGCGACAGGGTGCTGCGCTACAAGGCCCCCCATTTCGTGTGGGCCATGAAGACCAAGCTTGACGCGATCCTGTCCGACCGTGACCCAGCCGACATCGGTGGCTACAAGGTCATCACCACGCTCGATTGGCGGGCACAGCAGATCGCCGAGAAGTCCGTGACCATGGGCGCCACGCTCCCGTTCCTGGGCGGCTCGCGCTACCAGAAGGCGGTGCGGACGCTCAAGGTCGGGGCGGATGACCGCTCCTGGATCAACCGGCTGCGAGGCAGGGGCAGCCACAACGCGGCCCTCGTCGCCCTTGACTATCGGACCGGGGACATCCTCGCGTACGTGGGCAGCGCCGACTACTACGACCGATACCACCTCAAGGGCAGGAAGTTCGACCCCAAGTACGACGTCGCCGGCATCGGGTACCGCCAGCCCGGCTCGGCCTGGAAGCCCATGGTCTACACCAGCGCCTTTGACGAGCGGGTGCTCACCCCCGGCTCCGTGCTCCTGGACATCACCACCGCCTTCGCCCCAGGCTGGAGCCCCAAGGACGCGGACGGCCTCAACCGCGGTCCCGTGCTCGCGCGCTATGCGCTCCAGCAGTCGCTCAACATCCCGGCCATCCGGGCCCTGGGCAAGCTGGGCAGCAAGGCGCTCGACCAGTACACCCACAAGGCCGGCATCACGTACCTCGCGGGTCGCAAGATGGTCAGTCAGGCGGGCCTGGCCGCCGCCATCGGCACCATCGAGGTCCGCCTGCTCGAGTTGACGGCCGCCTACGGCGCGCTGGGTGACGACGGGCAGGTCACCGAGCCACGCTACATCCTGTCGGTCACAGACGCCAGGGGCAAGACCGTGTACAAGGCGGACGACCCGGTCAAGCGCAAGGTCTGGAGCCCGCAGGCGGCATGGCTGACCGCGAACATCCTGGCGGGCAACTCGGACCCCAAGCAGAACCCGTACTGGGGCAAGAACTTCCAGCTGCGCAACGGCCCAGGTGGCCGCCGCCGGATCATGGCGCTCAAGACCGGCACCACCAACGGCGTCAAGGACGTCTCCACGTATGGCTTCCTGCCCCAGCCATCCAACAAGAAGGCGCCCGCGCTCGCGGTGGGCGTGTGGATGGGCAACAGCGACCACGCGTCCCCGCGCTTCACCAGCCTCGAGGTGTTCGCAACCGACTCCGCGGGCAAGCTCTGGAAGTCGTTCATGCGCGACTACACCAACGGCATGCCCGTCGCGGACTTCAAGCGCCCCAAGGGCGTGACCCAGGCCACCATCGACGCCTTCAGTGGCGGCAGGCCGGGCAAATGGACGCGAAGCACCAAGAAGGAGTGGTTCATCACGGGGACCGAGCCCGGCAGCAAGGGGGCCGTGGACGATCCGGGGCTGCTCTATGACAAGCGCTGCGGCACCTATCTCGTGGAGCTCACGGCCGCCGACGCGGGCATGCCCAGCTCCTGGGCGCGCTATGTCCGGGGCTACATGAAGCGCCACCCCAAGACCAGAGGCGGCCCCATGGCGCCCATCAACGGGGACTGTTACGTCGCGCCCACGAAGAAGCCCCAGCCCAGCGAGGGCGTGCCGGAGCCGGGCGAGTCACCAGCACCCGAGGAGGGTGGCGACGAGGGCTGACCTCGGACCGTCCCGACGATCGGCGCATCCACATCGCTCGCCGGCGGCTAGTCTTGGGTCATGCCCGTGTACGACGACCCGGTCGATGCGCACCTCCTGGACCCGTCCATCCTGCGTGTCTGGACCGCTGCCCTGGTCCGAGGCGTGGGCACGCCGGCGGACATCGCCGATGACGTGGCCGAGGTCCTGCTGGCCTCGGACATGCGGGCCATCGCGTCGCATGGCACCGCGCGCCTGACACAGTACGTGTCGCTCGTGGAGGCGGGCGTCATGGATCCCATCGCCCGGCCGGTGATCGTCCGGGAGCGACCGGCGCTGGTGCTGATGAGCGCCCAGAACGGCTGGGGCCACCACGCATGCCGGGTGGCCATGGACCTGGCCATCGAGCGTGCCCGCACCCAAGGCACCGCCACGGTCGTGGTCCGACGCTCCAACCACTACGGCATCGCCGGGTGGTACGCGCTCCGTGCGGCTGCCCAAGGCCTCATCGGGGTCAGCCTCACCAACTCCTCGCCGCTGGTGGCACCGACGCGCGCGCGAGTGCCACTCCTGGGCACCAATCCCATCGCCGTGGCGGCGCCGGCTGGGCGGTTCGGCACGTTCTGCCTGGACATGGCCACGTCCACGGTGCCCCGCGGTCGGATCGAGGTGGCTGCGCGGCGGGGCTGGGCACTGCCGGTGGGGTGGGCCATGGACACGGACGGCCGACCCGCGACCACGCCCGAGGCGGCCCTCGCGGGCTCGCTCCATCCCCTGGGCGGGGAGGAGGCGAGCGGCGGATACAAGGGCTATGGCCTCGCGCTGGTGGTAGAACTGCTCACCGGGATCCTGGGGGCGGCCGCGTTCGGGCCCAACATCGTGTCGCTGTTCTCCACGCACGAGGGCCCGGCGGACCTGGGCGAGACCTTCCTGGCCATCGACCCCGGTGCCATCGATGACGCGCCCGGCGGGTTCGAGCGCCGCCTCGAGACCCTCCTCGCGCAACTGGTCGAGGCGCCGCTGGCGCCCGATGCCCCAGGCCCCGTGCTGGTCCACGGCGCTCCTGAGGCGGATGCCGAGCGGCGGGCGGCAGAGCGAGGCATCGCGGTCGATGGCCAGCACTATCGCTCGCTCGTGGCACTCGGCGAGCGACTGCGGGTGCCCGTCCCGCCCTCCATCCTCCGCACCGCGTCGGGGGCGTGACCATGGGTGGGCGCGCGGACGTCGACGCCCGCGCGGACGTCGCAATCGTGGGCGCGGGCATCGTGGGCCTAGCGACGGCGCTCCGACTGCTCGAGGCGAGACCCGACCTGCGGGTGGTCGTGCTCGAGAAGGAGCCGACCATCGCGGCCCATCAGACGGGGCACAACAGCGGCGTCCTCCACGCGGGGCTGTACTACCAGCCGGGGTCGCTCAAGGCACGCCTGTGTCGCGAGGGCAAGGCGGACCTCGAGCGGTTCTGCGAGGCGCGCGCCATCCCCGTCGAGCGCACCGGCAAGCTGGTCGTGGCGCTGACACGCGACGAGTTGCCCCGCCTCGAGGCGCTCAAGGAGCGGGCCATCGCCAACGGCGTGGAGGGCCTGGAGGACGTGGGGCCCGAGCGCCTGCGCGAGATCGAGCCCCACGCGGCGGGCATCCG
>DAOTUX010000038.1:0-34172 GCA_034436475.1 Chloroflexota bacterium
GGAGCAGCCCGTGACTTCGGACGCATCGTCATCGGGGCCCGGCGGTCAGCCGGGACAGTGGGGTCAGCAGCAGCCACAGGCGCCGCAGCCCGGCTCCCAGTGGGGCCAGCAGCCGCAGCCCGGCTCCCAGTGGGGCCAGCAGCAGCCACAGGCGCCGCAGCCCGGCTCCCAGTGGGGCCAGCAGCAGCCACAGACGCCGCAGCCCGGCTCCCAGTGGGGCCAGCAGCCGCAGCCCGGCTCCCAGTGGGGCCAGCAGCCGGCACAGGCGCCGCAGCCTGGCTCCCAGTGGGGCCAGCAGCAGCCACAGGCGCCGCAGCCCGGCTCCCAGTGGGGCCAGCAGCCACCACAGGCGCCGCAGCAGGGCTCCCAGTGGGGTCAGCAGCCTCAGCAGTGGGGGCAACCCGGGCAGGGCCAGCAGGGATGGGGCCAGCAGCAGGGCTGGGGCCAGCCCGCCAGCCAGTGGGCGCCGACCCTGCCGAGCGCATGGGACGACTCGGACCCCTGGGCGGCAGACAGCTACCCTGTCGACGTCCGCTTCACGCCGGAAGGACGCATCGGGCGGTACTGGGGCATCCCCATCATCGGGCACATGGTCCGCGCGCTGTGCCTGATCCCGCAGGTGATCGTGCTGTACGTGGTCTACATCGTGGCTCTGGTCGCCTCGTTGTTCACGTGGATCCCGATCCTGTTCACAGGCCGCCAGGCGCATTGGGCGTACACCTTGGTTGGCGGCTATCTCCGCTGGACGGTCCGTGTGCAGACCTGGGGCCAGCTGCTCTCGGGCACCTACCCGCCATTCACCGGGAGCGAGTCCGACGGGCAGCACGTCCGGGTCAGGATCGACGAGGACCAGCAGATCAATCGGTTCTGGGGCATCCCCGTCGTGGGTTGGCTGGTCCGGATCATCCTCCTGATCCCGCACTTCTTCGTCCTGATGTTCCTGTGGATCGCGACCGCCATCGTGCTCTGGTTCGCGTGGCTGCCGGTCCTCGCCTTCGGGCGCCAGGCGGATCTGGTCTACAGCATTGCCGGCGGGACCATCAGGTGGACGACTCGTGTCGGAGCCTACGCGGCGCTCCTCAGCGGGCCGTACCCGCCGTTCCGACTGGACTGAGCGCCAGGCCCGGGCTGACGACCGCACTCGGCGACCGGTTAGGCTGACGTCGTAAGGCTCCGAAGGGGTCTCTCGCACCTCCGGTGCTATGATCGGCGCCCCGGCCTTCAGGGCTGGGGCGCACATCCCTGGAGGCTTCGACTTCTTGAACAGCCGCTTCCTGCGCAACGGTCTCGTGACCCTGGTGCTCGTGGTGGGCACCGCTGCGCTGCTCTACATGTTCATCTTCCAGCCGTCCACGACCACGGCCATCGCCTACAGCGGCGTGGGAACCGCGCAGGCGCCCACGTTCGAGCAGCTGGTTCGCGAGGGCAAGGTCGCCTCGGTCATCCAGCGGGGCGACAAGCTGGAGGTCACCACGACCCAGGTCGACCCCAACAGCCAGAAGCCCGTCAAGGTGAACACTCAGGTGGGCAGCCTGTTCGTGGACGTCGGGCAGGACATGGCGTTGTGGTGCACGGCGTCAGCCCCCCAGTGCGCCCAGACCCCCACGCTCTTCGCCGAGGACGCCAACGACAGTGGCGCCTGGCTGGGCATCCTGATCTCCGCGCTGCTGCCCGTGCTCCTTATCGGCGCGTTCCTGTACTTCATGTTCCGTCAGGCCCAGGGCACCAACAACCAGGCGATGTCCTTCGGCAAGAGCCGAGCACGCATGTTCCTGGGCAACAAGACCGTGGTGACGTTCAGCGACGTGGCCGGCGTCGATGAGGCCAAGACGGAGCTCCAGGAGGTCGTGGAGTTCCTCAAGTACCCCGAGAAGTTCAACTCGCTGGGCGCCCGCATCCCGCGCGGCGTGCTGCTGGTCGGGCCCCCGGGCACCGGCAAGACGCTCCTCGCGCGCGCCGTCGCGGGCGAGGCGGGCGTGCCCTTCTTCAGCATCTCCGGGTCCGAGTTCGTGGAGATGTTCGTGGGCGTGGGCGCGTCCCGCGTGCGCGACCTGTTCGATCAGGCCAAGCGCAACAGCCCGTGCATCGTGTTCGTGGACGAGATCGACGCGGTCGGGCGCCAGCGCGGCGCCGGCCTGGGTGGCTCACATGACGAGCGGGAGCAGACCCTCAACCAGATCCTGGTGGAGATGGACGGCTTCGACACCAACACCAACGTCATCGTGGTCGCCGCGACCAACCGGCCCGATGTGCTCGACCCAGCCCTCCTGCGACCCGGTCGCTTCGACCGTCAGGTCATCCTGGACCGACCGGACATGAAGGGCCGCCTGGAGATCCTCAAGGTCCATATCAAGGGCAAGCCGCTCGACAAGGCCATCGACCTGCCGCACATCGCCAAGCAGTCGCCCGGCTTCTCGGGTGCCGATCTCGCCAACCTCGTCAACGAGGCCGCCATCCTCGCCGCGCGCCGCAACAAGAAGGTCATCACGACCTCCGAGTTCAGCGAGGCGCTGGAGCGTGTGGTGGCCGGACCCGAGCGCAAGAGCCGGGTCATCAGCGACGCGGAGAAGGCGATCATCGCGTACCACGAGGGCGGCCACGCGCTGGTCCAGCGCATCCTACCCAAGTGCGACCCGGTCGCCAAGGTGAGCATCATCAGCCGGGGCATGGCGCTCGGCTACACCATGGGCCTGCCCACCGAGGACCGCTACCTGCAGAGCAAGGCCGAGTTCGAGGACAAGATCGCGGGCATGCTCGGCGGCAACGCGTCCGAGCGTCTCATCTTCGGGGACACCACCACCGGCTCCTCGAACGACATCGAGAAGGCGACCAACGTCGCGCGTCGGATGGTCACCGAGTTCGGCATGAGCGAGCGCCTGGGGCCCCTTGCATTCGGCAAGCGGGACGAGCTGGTGTTCCTGGGTCGTGAGATCGGGGAGCAGCGCAACTACTCCGATGACGTCGCACGCCAGATCGACGAGGAGGTGCGGGCCATCATCGACCGCGCCTACAAGCGGGCCATGGACGTGCTGTCCACCCACAAGGACCGCCTGGTCCAACTGGCGGAGCGACTGGTGGCCCAGGAGACCATCGAGCACGACGAGTTCCAGGCGATGTTCGCGGACCTGCCCGACCCTCGTGCGGACGCCGGCGGCACCGGGATCACGCCACTGCCTACCCCGGCCGCGGAGCCGCCCGCAGAGCCGCGCGGCGGCACGGCTCCGAGCCCTGCTCCCCAGCCTGCCTGAGCCCCAGCGGCTCTCCGGCGTTCAACCGGGTGAGGGTTCCGGCTGGATCTGGGCCAGGTCCACGCGCCATGAGCGGCGTCCGTTGAACCCCCGGGGCTCGTCGTCGTCACACGAACCGGTCCACGTCGTGCCCAGGTTCACGACCTCGAGGAACTCGGATGCGCATGAGAGGATGTCCACGGTCCGGGGGTAGCTGTAGGGATAGCCGGTTTCCTCGTCGCACAGTCCCTCACCACCACCACCGCCGGCACCCACCGACAGGTGGATGCTGGCCGGCGGCCAGTCGGGGCCCGTGATCGGGTAGACCTGGACACTGGCAAATGCGCCCCGACCATCCGCATCGGGCGACGGCTGGACGATGGGACCGTGGGTGTCACTCCAGCGGAACTCGAACGCGGCGCTGTCCGAGAACGGGCACTCGCCGGTGTACTCGCCATCGACCGTCGCCCTCCCGTACACCAGCTGATAGGGCGTCTCTGGGTCCCTGGGCCCAGGCGTGATCTCGATGGTCACGTCGATCGAGACCTGCCCGTGGTAGGACGTACCCAGTCCGTCATCCCCCTCGTTGACGCCGACGATGGTGCCCCGGAGGATCAGCGCATCGCCGTCGTCACAGCTGTCCTTCGCTGTGGCTCCGACCTCCCCGCTGACCGGGGCGCGGCGGTCGTGGTTGGAGACCACGAGGATGACCCGGTCGATATCGTTGAACGGCTCGTCCTCGTCGCGACAGAACCGCAGCACCCCGCCCGCGACGGGTCGTCGCTCCCACCAGCCCTCGGTGAGGTGGACGAGCGCGTCACCGTCGACGGCGCTCGCGGGCGCAAGGGTGGTCATGTCGATGGTCACATCGCGGGCCTCGTCGGTGATGGTGAGGTCGTGGTAGCGCGCGGACAGGGGCGGCAGCGACTGCGACGCGACATGGCGCGCGTCGGGTGACACCTGCCCGGGGCGCATGTGCTGCGGCGGGATGTCCTCGTGGAACCCTGGATCGAGGTCGTCATAGGTCGGCTCAGGCGCGTCGAGCTCGGTCAGCACGTCGGTCAGGTTGAGGTTGCGGACCGCGAAGTCCCGGAAGCGCGGCGTGAATGGGACCTCGCGCTCGATGGCGTCGGTCACGCCCTCGAAGTCACCCGGACCCAGCGGCTCGATCGCCTGCCAGGTTCGGAAGATCGCCTGCTCACCCTGCTCCTGCTCCATGAAGAAGGGCCACACGTACGCTGCGTACTGATGGTCGGGGTCGGCATCCTGGAGCCCCAGCTCGGACGTCTGGAACGCCTCGAACCAGCGATGTGGCTCGTCGCTGTCGGCCCGGAGATAGTAGGTCTCCGCCCATGTGGCCGTGGCCTCCACGAACCAGTGCGGCTGCGTGCCCTGGTAGGTCGCGACGATGTTGTGGGCGTCCTGGAGGACGTGGAAGAACTCGTGGACCAGGTCCTGGCGCATCCTCCAGTCGTCCGACAGCCGGGCGCGGGCGACCATGACGAAGCCGCTCGACGTGCGGAGCGGTGCGCCGTTGGCGGTCGTGAAGGGTGGTGCCGGACGCGCGGCGGCCAAGGCGCCGTCCGGGATCGAGGAGCCACCCGATCGGGCGATCCGCTCCCCGGGCCGCAGCGCGTAGAAGTCGATGCGCGGGTCCCCGCCGACCTCGGCCGGGAAGTTGGGCCCGTAGGCGTCGGCCCTGGGCGGGCCCATCCCCTCGGGGGCTGCCTGGGTCATGGGGCCCCACATCTCCTCGACCATGCCCGCGAGGGTGGCGATGTCGCGCGCGGCGGCATCCGGGTCGCCGTCGGCGCACGCCCAGACCTTGAACCTGCTGTCCAGGCTGCCGGAGTCCGCCCAGTCGGCGCAGGTGACGGGTGGCGACTGGGCGTTCGATGGGATGCCCAGGAGCGCGGGCAGGAGTGCCAACATGCCCAGCAGAGCGACCGGACGGGACGTGCGCGGCATGAGCAGGAGGATGCCGGTCGCGGGGCGAGGATGGAACTAGGGGAAACCCCACACTTCGAGGGGCGCAAACAGTAGGGGATCACCTACTTCCCCGGGACGCGCCCGATGCCTAGCGTGTGTGGTGGCGGGACCGCGCCCACTGGATCGGCGCCCACCCCACCGGCGCAGGACGGGAGGCATCATGGATCGACGATGGCGGTGGATCGGCATGACGCTCGTGGTGCTCACCGCTTTGTGCACCGGGGCCACCGGGCCGGTGGCTGGGCAGAGCCCCAAGGAAGTGACGGAGTCCCTGTGCAAGCTGTTCAACAAGAAGCAGATGCGCACCGCGTTCGGGCAGCGGGCCGGCTTCAGCGAAGAGCACCCCGGCTCGTGCCACTGGGGCATCCTCGACCGGGGCGAGTATGACGGCAACAACCTCCAGGTCGAACTGGTCTGGGATCCCTTGGCGTTCGATGGCCTAGTCCAGGTTCGACCGGACGCCACCAGCCTCACGGTCGGGGACCGGCGGGCGCTGTACTGGGTGGAGGACGGCCAGGTGGTCGTGCCGGGCGAGGGACAGGTGACACGGCCCATCTACTCGACCCTGGTCCTCGACCTCGACGCGGGGCCGCTCGCACTGCGCCTGGTGGACACCAAGGGGAGCGATCGCCAGGCGACGTTGGTGGGGTTGGGTGAGTTGGCGGTGGCCAAGGCGAGCAGGCTGGTTGCGCCTCCGCCCCTGGACCCGGCGATCACGGCGCTGGTGCCCGCGACCCTGGGTGGGCAGCCAACGCTCCTGAAGCGGGTGCTGTTCCCGACTGACGAGTTCTGCACCAAGTGCGCCGAGTACGGCAAGGCGCTGCGCGCGGCGCTCAAGGCGCAGGGCAAGACCATCGCCGATGTCTCGATGCTCACGGCCGCGACGGCCGCGGGCTCGGCACCGAACAGCTTAGAGCCACCCACGATCCGGGCGCTCCGGGTCCCGGGCGCCGACGCAGCGGCGTTCGTGGAGCCCATGATCGGGTACCTCTTCGGGGGCACCGGGGTCACACCCGAGCGGACCGAGGGCGCCGGTGTCGTCGCGGTGACCCGGCGGGCGGACCAGTACAACACGGAGTGGACCGCGGTGGTCTACCCCAATGCCGACATCCTGTGGGTGGTGACGGCGCCGGAGGCGCTGCGCACGGAGGTCCTCGCGGCGCTCCCGGGCGCGCCGGTGCCGCCACCCATCCCGACACCCGCGCCGACGCCGACGCCGGACCTCTCCACGCCCGAGGGGTACCTCAAGAGCCTCATGCCAGGCTCCATCGGCGGGGAGCCGCTGTCGATGCAGTCGGGCGGTCCTGGGTGGGTCGGAAGCCTGAGCAAGGCCGGCCTCAAGTGGGTACAGGCGGAGCTCAAGAAGGCGGGCAAGACGCTTGAGGATCTGTCCTCCATGATCGGCTTCAACAGCACCGGGACGCAGGTCATGGCGATGCGCGTGCCGGGCGCGGATGTGACGCCGCTGGTGGATCTGTGGGTGGACTCCATGCGGTCCCAAGGCGCCATCGGCAAGAAGACCAAGGCCCAGCCGCTGGAGATCGCAGGGAGGTCGGCGTTCAGCCTGAAGGGCCAGGCAGGAACGATATACCTGTACGCCAAGGATGACGTCCTGTGGATGGTCCAGGTCCCTGATGATGCTGCGCTCCAGGAGGTGTTCGCGGCCCTGCCCTGACCTCATCCCACGCTACCCTTGCGGGACGTCGCGCATCCGCGCGGCGTCCTTGCATGTCCACGAGGTCCCGTGATGTCCGACGCCATCGCCCGCATCGACTCCTGGCTCGCCGAGACGGAGGCGGAGCGGCTGGCAGACTATCTCGACTTCCTGCGCATCCCGTCCATCGGGACGCTCTCGGAGCACCAGGGGGATATGGTCGAGGCCGCCCGCTTCCTCGCGGAGCGCCTGGAGCGCGCCGGGATGGAGCACGTCGAGGTGTCGCCCACCGGTGGCCATCCCATCGTGTACGCCGACTGGCTCCACGCCGAGGGCGCACCCACGGTACTCGTGTACGGCCACTACGACGTGCAGCCGGTGGACCCGCTCGACGAGTGGGTCAAGCCGCCCTTCGACCCTCGGGTCGAGGACGGACGTGTGTTCGCGCGGGGCGCGGCGGACGACAAGGGCCAGGTCCACCTCCATGTCTGGGCGGCGCGCGCGTGGCACGAGGTCGAGGGGCGCCTCCCGATCAACGTCCGCTACGTGTTCGAGGGCGAGGAGGAGTCGGGCTCCGAGCACTTCGACGATTGGCTGCGTGCCAACCAGCATCGCCTGACCGCCGACCTCGCGGTCATCAGCGACACGGGGTTCTTCGAGGGCAACCACCCGGCCATCACGGTGAGCCTGCGCGGCCTGATGTACCTCCAGGTGGACGTGACGGGACCCAGCCAGGACCTCCACTCGGGGACCTGGGGCGGCAACGTCCAGAACCCGGCCATCGCGCTCGCCCGCATCATCGCTGCCATCAAGGCGCCGGACGGCTCCGTGAACGTGCCCGGCTTCTACGACGAGGTGCGTGCCATCACACCCGACGAGCACGCGCAGTACGCGCGTCTGCCCCTGGACGAGGCGGCGTTCGCGGCGGGCATCGGGGTGCCCGCGCTGTTCGGCGAGGGCGACTTCCTGCCGCTGGAGCGCCGGGGCGCCCGTCCGACGCTGGATGTCAACGGCATCTGGGGCGGATTCGCCGGGGAGGGGAGCAAGACCATCATCCCCGCGTCCGCACACGCCAAGATCAGCACCCGACTGGTCGCCGACATGGACCCGCACCGGACCTTCGAGCGGGTCCGGGACGCGATCCTCGCGGTGCCGGTGCCCGGCGTGACGGTGGAGGTGCGCTTGCTCAATGACGGCCTGTGGAGCCGCGTGGGCATCGAACACCCCGCGACGCGAGCCGCGGCCGCCTGCCTCGAGGAGGTGTTCGGCGAGGAGCCGTACTTCCTCAACGAGGGCGGGTCCATCCCCGCGGCGGCCTCGTTCGGCTCGATCCTGGGCCTGCCCGTGGTGTTGCTGGGCTTCACCAACCCTGACGACCGGGCGCACTCGCCCAACGAGCAGATGGTGCTCGCGAACTATGAGGGCGGCGCTCGGACCATCGCGCGCTACTGGCAGGCGCTGGCGGGCCTGCCCCGCCCGTAGGCGCGCACCGCCACGCACCTGCTGGTCCGGTTGGTACCGATGGGGTGCGGCGGTAGGAGGTCCGGCCGCTGTCAGCCGCCATCGCACCGCTGGTAGCGTGCGGCACGCGGACACCTGTCCGCCCCGCCGCAGTAGCGAGACGCCGTGAACCTCATCCGGAACCGCGCCGCCAACCCGCAGGGCGGCCCAGCGTACGAGCCTGCCGGCGCCCCGTTCGACCCCAACGCACCCGGCTACGCGATGCCACCTGGCGCAGGCCCATGGGACGGTCCGGTCCCCGCCTGGACTCCCGGTCAGGGGCCCGCGGGCTATCCCATGCCCGGCCCTGGGCCCCTTCCTCCCGGCCCTGGCGGCTTCTCTCCCGACTTGGGGCCTGGAAGCCCCCCGCCTGGCTTCGGTCCCGGGCCCGATGGCTTCGGTGCCGCCCCGGACGGGTTCGCCCAGGGATACCCGCCGTTCCCGGGTGAGCCCGGTGCCGATGAGTACGTCCCTGTCCCCGACTCCCCGCTGCCACCCCAGGACATCGACTGGCAGGTCCCGGGCGCCGCGGGCCCCACCAGTCCGCGCAGCGTGACACAGGTGCTCTCCACCCTGGCGGGCAAGGTCGCCAAGGGCGATGTCGACCAGTACCAGCCGGTGCCACTCGGCTTCACACCGCTCGACAAGACCATCGGTGGCGGTCTGCGAGCCGGTGAGCTGCTGCTCATCGGTGGGGCCCAGGGCACGGGCAAGACCACCATGTCGGTGCAGATGGCCCGCAACATCGTGATGGGCGGCCAGGCGAGCGTGCTGTACGTCTGCTACGAGCACGACGAGGAGTACCTGCTCAACCGCATCATCGCCATGGAGTCGGCGCTCCAGCACCTGCCCGGACGGATCCAGGGCGTCAAGCTCGTGGACGTCCGCAAGGAGGTCCTGAGCACCTGGCTCGCCCAGGGCGGCGAGGGCTTCGCCGACCTGATGGCCAACCCACGCCTGCGGCCCGCGCTCGAGCGACTGGCGCGCTACGGCCCCAACCTGTACCTGCTGCGCGGGTCCCAGACCAAGAACACGGTCGACAACCTCAACGAGCTCATCCGGCGCTACAAGGAGCTGTCGGGCGACAGGCGCCTGGTCGTGTTCATCGACTACATGCAGAAGGTGCCGGTCATCCCCGACCCCAACACCGAGACCGAGAAGGTCACCATCGTGGTCAACGGCCTCAAGGACGTCGCCCTCCAGAACGACGTCCCCATGATCTCCATCGTGGCCGCCGACAAGGAGGGCCTCAAGGCCTCGCGGCTGCGCAACCACCACTTGCGCGGGTCGTCCGCCATCAACTACGAGGCGGACATCATCATCATCCTCAACGAGAAGTACCAGATCGTGGCGAAGGTGAACATCGAGTTCAACCCGCACCACGCGCAGCGCTTCCGGGACTGGGTGATCCTGAGCGTCGAGAAGAATCGCGGTGGCCAGAACGCGGTGGACCTCGAGTTCGAGAAGCACTTCGAGTACTCCTGCTTCGACCCCAATGGCCGGACCGTCCAGGAGAAGCTCATCGAGGAGCGCCTCTACAACGACTGACGCGCCGCTTGCCTGCGGGGCGGCCACGGGCCTGCGGGGCGGCCGCGGGCCTGCGGGGCGGCAGCGGGCCTGGGCCGTCCGGCTGGGGTCCCGTGCGTCGGCACGGGGATCGCGTGCGTCGGCGCTGGATATCCTTCGGACGTGATCACGGAGCCATCGAGTCTCGATGCCAGCGTTCGGTGGCGCCTGTTCGTGGCGGTGCCCGTCCCCACAGCGACCGGCGCCGCGATCCAGGCTGCGCTCGCGGCGCACCGTCGGGCCTACCCCGATGCCCGCTGGATGACACCCGAGTCGTATCACGTGACACTTCGGTTCCTGGGTCCGGTCGATCGCTCGACCGTGGCCGCCCTGACCACGACCATCGACCGCTGCGCCCATGAGGCGCACCCATACGAGGTGGCGCTGGGCCGGGGCGGTGGCACGCGTGGGCGATCGGGAGCCGGCTGGCTCAGCGTGACGCGTGGCGGGTCGGAGACCACGGCGCTCGCCGACCGGCTCGACGCGCTGTTGCCTTCGGACATCCGGGCGTCCCTTGGCCCGGGCCGCCCCGCACCCCACCTGACCGTGGCCCGACGTGCGGCGGCGGGTCTGGTCGCGGACCTCCGTGAGCAGCGACTGGGGCAGCTCCACGTGTCCTGGACCGCCGATCGGATGGTGCTCTACCGGTCGCACACCGGTACACGCGCGGGCTCTCGCTACGAGCCGCTCGCCGAGGCGCGTCTCGGCGGTGTCCCGAGGTGAGCGAGCCTCTGGTCTGGGCGACCGGACTGCGCAAGACCTATGGGCGTCGTGTGGCGCTCGAGTCGCTCGACCTCCTGGTCCGACCTGGGCAGGTGCTGGGCCTGCTGGGTCCGAACGGGGCCGGCAAGACCACGGCGGTCAAGCTGCTCCTCGGTCTGGCCCGGCCCACGGCGGGGGGCGGGCAGCTCCTGGGCCGACCGCTGGGCCAGCGCGATGCACGACGGGGCGTGGGCTACCTCCCCGAGGCCTTCCGGTACCCGCCATGGCTCACGGTGACCGAGGTCCTGCGGCTGCACTACCGGTTGGCCGGCCTGCCAGGGGGCGCCTGGCGGGACGAGACGCTACGGACGCTGGGCGTCGTCGGTCTCATCCCGCGCCGGGGCGATCGCGTGGGCGACCTGTCCAAGGGACTCCAGCAGCGGCTGGGCCTCGCGGTCGCGCTCCTGGGTGACCCACGCCTCATCGTGCTCGACGAGCCCACCTCCGCCCTGGACCCCGTGGGTCGGGACGACGTGCGGGCGATCATCCGGTCGGCCCGCGCCCGGGGCGCCGGGGTGATCCTCAACTCCCACCTGCTGGGCGAGGTGGAGCGCGTGTGCGACGAGGTCGTCGTCGTCCATCGCGGTCGAGCCATCGCCTCGGGTGGGCTTCGGTCCCTGCTCGGTGCCCCGTCGCTGCGCCTGTCCGTGTCGGGGCTCGCGGACCCGATCGCGGTCCTGGGGCGGTTCGCGCCGGTGGTGGTCGAGCCTGACGGCCTGCTGCTCCATCCCATCGAGCCTGAGCGCACGCCCGACGTGGTCGATGCGGTGGTGGCGGCCGGTGGCCGTGTCCACCGGGTGGAGCCGGTCCAGCGCTCCCTCGAGGACCTGTTCCTCGAGCTCGTCAGGACGGGCGTCACCGAGGCCACCGACTCGTTCCGCCTCCCGGTCATGACCGGACCCGTGGCGACGCCGCCACGGGCCGGGGCCCCTGGTGAGCCGCGATGAGCCTCCGCGCCGTCCTGGTCATCGCCGAGCTCACGCTGCGCGAGGTGCTCCGACGGCGCCTGTTGTGGGTCCTCCTCGGCTTGTCCGTGGCAAGCGTCGTGTTCGTCGGCTGGGCGGTGACCCAGCTCGTGGCCCATGCGCGCGACTCGGGCATGGACGACGCGCGGATCATGCTGGGTGTGTCTCAGGTCCTCGTCATCATCGCGTTCATGTTCAGCTTCGTGCTGGCCATGTCCGGCGCCTTCCTCGCCGCCCCCGCGATCGCCACCGACGTTGAGTCAGGCACGGCGCTCGCGATGCTCGCACGACCGATCTCGCGTGCGGACCTGGTGCTCGGGCGCTGGCTGGGCCTGTCGCTGGTGACCGGCGGCTACGCGGTGGCGTCCTCGCTGCTGGCCATCGCGGTGGTCGCCCTGGTCTCGGGGTACGTGCCGCCCCAGCCGGGTGTCGCGGTGGCGTGCCTCGTGGGCCAGGCCATCGCCACGCTCACGTTCGCGCTCGCGCTCGGTACCCGGCTGCCCTCGATGACCGCCGGGGCCGTCGCTGTGGTCTGCTTCGGTACCGCGTGGCTGGGTGGGTTCCTGGGCGCGGTGGCCGGGCTGCTCCGGGCGCAGGCGCTGGTGCCCACGCTCGACCTGGTGCGTCTCGCGTTTCCCACGGACCTGCTGTGGCGGGGCGTCATCCATGGGCTCGAGCCACCGCTGGTGCAACTGGTCGCCAGGGGCGTCAGCGCGAGGTCCGCCTACGACCCCTTCGTGGAGCTCCAGCCGATCCCGGTCGCGACCGCCGCCTGGGCGATCGCGTGGGTGGTCCTGGTGCTGGGCGCGGGCGTTGTCGCGTTCGGGCGCCGCGAGCTCTGAGCCGAGCGGGCGCCGGATGCCCGATACTCCGAGGTCCACGGTACGCGACGGATCGGGCCGTGGAACGCCCAAGCAGAGGAGCACCGTACGTGGGACTGCAGCGCACCAAGTTCATCCTGCCCGAGGACCGGATCCCGCGCGCCTGGTACAACATCGTGGCCGACCTGCCGGTGCCACCAGCGCCGGTCCTCCACCCTGGGACCGGGCAGCCCATCGGCCCCGACGACCTCGCGCCCCTGTTCCCCATGGCGCTCATCGCCCAGGAGGTCAACGCCGACCGGGAGGTGGAGATCCCGGAGCCCGTCCGCCAGGCATATGCCAGCTATCGGCCCTCGCCCCTGGTCCGGGCCCATGGGCTGGAGCGATCGTTGGGGACCTCGGCGCGCATCTACTACAAGTACGAGGGTGTGAGCCCGGCCGGGAGCCACAAGCCCAACACGGCCATCGCCCAGGCGTTCTACAACAAGGACGCGGGCGTCACGCGCCTTGCCACCGAGACCGGTGCGGGGCAGTGGGGATCGGCGCTGTCGATCGCGGGAGCCCTGTTCGGTCTCGAGGTCAAGGTGTACATGGTGCGCGCCTCGTATGACCAGAAGCCGTACCGACGCATCCTCATGGAGACCTATGGCGGCCAGGTGGTGGCCAGCCCGTCACCCGATACCAACTACGGTCGGAGGGTGCTTGCCGAGACCCCCGACAACCCCGGCTCGCTGGGCATCGCCATCAGCGAGGCGGTCGAGGACGCCGCGACCCGCGACGACACCAAGTACTCGCTCGGGTCAGTGCTCAACCACGTGCTGCTGCATCAGACGGTCATCGGCATCGAGGCGTTGGAGCAGATGGAGATGACCGGCGACAGGCCGGACATCGTCATCGCGTGCGCCGGTGGTGGCTCCAACTTCGCGGGCCTGACCTTCCCGTTCGCGGGCCAGAAGCTCCGGGGCGAGCACGACTACCGCATCATCGCGGTCGAGCCGGAGGCGGCACCCAGCCTGACGCGGGGCGCGTATCGCTACGACTTCGGGGACACGGGCCAGATGACGCCGCTGGTCAAGATGCACACGCTGGGCCACGACTTCATCCCTGAGCCCATCCATGCGGGCGGGCTGCGCTACCACGGCATGGCGCCGCTGGTGAGCCTGCTCAAGGACCAGGGTGTCATCGAGGCGCAGGCCGTCCACCAGCGCCGCTCGTTCGAGGCGGGCGTGCGGTTCGCGCGCACCGAGGGCATCCTGCCGGCCCCTGAGTCCAACCACGCCATCGCGGCCGCGGTGTCGCTGGCCGAGGAGGCCCGCGAGGCGGGCACCAGCCCCGTGATCCTGTTCAACCTGTCCGGCCACGGGCACTTCGACCTGGGCGCCTACCAGCAGTACTTGTCCGGCTCGCTCCAGGACTACGAGCTGCCTGCGGCGACCATCGAGGCCTCCATGGAGGCGATCGCGGGGCTGCCTCGTTGAGCACCCGCCCTGACCGGGTGGGGGCCGTCACCGACCAGGCGGGCGCCAGTCACGGCGAAGCGGGCCCCGGCCGCGGCCGGCCGGGTGCCAGCCTGAACAGGCGGACCATCGAGCGCTATATCGCGGGCTTCAACGCCTCGGACCATGCGGCCATCCTGGACTGCCTCACCGACGACGTGGTGTGGGAGATGCCGGGTGCCTTCCGGCTGGTCGGCAAACAGGCGTTCGACGGCGAGATCGAGAACCCGGCGTTCATGGGCCGCCCGGTGGTGACGGTGACCCGCATGGTGGAGGAGGGTGACGTGGTGGTCGCGGAGGGCGTGGTACGCGGCCGACGAAGCGACGGGGTCGCGTTCGGCGCGTCGTTCTGCGATGTGTTCGAGATGCGCGACGGCAGAATCGCCAGGCTGGTGGGCTACCTCGTGGGGACCGACTGAGGTCGCTCCGACCGGGTCGCAGGCGGAGGAGCCCCCTGAGTCGGGTCCAACCTCGTCCGTCGCGCGGTCGGTCAGCCCTCGCTCGTCGGGCCGAGCGCATCCCCGGCCCGGAGCGCATCCTCGGCGAACATCGGCCCACCGTCACCGGTGGTGGCGTATCGATACACGCCCGCCGTGAACACGGCCTGGAGCGTGGTGCCCAGCAGTGCGAGCGCCGCGATGACGCTGCCGGCGACCACCACGATGACCCCCGCGGCGACCACGCTCGCATCGACCATCAGGCCGAACAGCAGACCCGCCGCGATGGCCACGGCCACGCCCGCGAGGCCGAACACGAGGCCGATCCCCACGTTGCCGGTCACTTGCTCGCCCCACGTGGTGCGCAGGAGGGAGGCGCTGCGCGCGATCGCCTGGACCGGGCCGACCCTCTCGACCACGAGCACCGGTGCCACGAGGAACGTCGCCAGGCTCCACGCCACGCCAAGCCCGCCCAGGACGAGCCGGCCGATGACGCCCGTGCGCTCCGAGAGCGATCGCAGCACCAGGCCCACGGTGGCCGCGATGGCGGCGTAGCCGATGATCGCTGGAAGACGGTCGAAGGCGGCCGAGAAGCCATCGCCGAGCGTGGGCTCGCCGCCCTCGAGCCGAATGAGCGCACCGGCGACCACCGCCACGTTGCAGAAGATGACCACGCTGTAGGTCGTGAGGTAGTACAGGAAACCGACCACGAGCATGACCAGGTCGACCCTGCCCTCGGCGAGGTCCATGAGCCCGCCGCTCGCCCAGAACGGCACCAGGAAGCCGATGGACACCAGCAGCGTGAGCGCGAACGACACGGCGGGGAACAGCATCAGTTCGCGGTCCTGGCGCAGGACGGCCCAGCTGGCACGGGCCAGGAGGATGCCGCGAAACAGTCGATCCATCAGGCGGGAGCCTCGCGCATGGCCGGCGACATCCGGGCCGCCGCGTCCACGCCGATGGTGTGCAGGGGCGGTGGGTGGTGGGTATGGCCGGACGGTACCAACTGCGGTCAGGACCGTAGGATGTCACCGGCGTCGCGGCACCGGTCGCGTGGAGCCTCGTCCTCGCCTCGCCCGAGTGGTCGAGACCCCAGAACCGTGTGCTACGGTACCGCCTCCCGAACGGGGCGCGCGACCTTCCTGGGTAGCACGTTCCTGGGCTCCATCATGGAGTACGACCTGACGCTCGGCGACCAGGCGACCTCCGCCGTGGACGCCGACTGGGTGGGTAGCGGGCTCCACGCGGCGGGCGAGGAGGTGGCATGGGCGGTCGACGCGCGCCAGGCGTACGCGCTGCCGCCGGAGGGGTCGAGCGGGTGACGCCCAGCAGCACCTCGGGCGAACGGGTGCTGGGCATCCCCCGGGCCCTGGTGCCAGGCGGGCTGGCATGGCGCGGGGTCCGCGCCGCGGGCCTCGACGAGGTGCTCGCGGCGTTCCGGGAGCACGGGCGCTACCGACCTCGCGTCTCTGTGGAGGACGACCCGTCGTTCCAGCAGCTCATCCCGTACGTCGTGGTCCAAGACCATGGTCGCATCCTCCTCATGCGCCGGCTCCGCTCGGGCGGCGACACCCGGCTCCACGACCGCTACTCCATCGGCGTCGGGGGCCACATCGGCGAGGCGGACGGCGGTCTCGACGGGGGGCTGGCCCGCGAGTGGGAGGAGGAGATCGAGGCCGCTTGGCCGCCCGAGTTCCGGATGGTCGGCCTCCTGAACGACGACACCGACCCGGTGGGGGCGGTCCACCTGGGCGTGGTCTACCTGGTGGAGGCGGCGGGCCGTCCGGTAGGCGTGCGCGAGACGGACAAGCTGGAGGGTCGTCTGGCGGACCCCACCGAGATCGCGGGGCTGGGCGAGCGCCTGGAGTCCTGGAGCCGCCTGGTCCTCGACCATCTCATGCGTGTGACCGATCCCCTGGGCTCCTGACCACCGCCACGTCATCGGGCCCGAGGGTGACCGCGTCGGTCACCCGCTCGCCCGTGAGCAGGTCGACCCCCGTCGCCCCCTCCAGTGGCACCACCACTCGCTCGCGCGTGCGGTTGACAAGGAACACGAACCGCGTGTCGGCCCGCTCCCGGACCATGACATCCACACCGGCCGGCCTGCCCGCCTGACGGTCCACACCCGCCGCGGTCGCGACCTCGCCCACGAGCGTGGTCAGCGCATCCCCGTCCAGCACCGTCCCGACGTACCAGGCCTCCCCGCTCCCGAGGCGGTGTCGGGTGACCGCCGGCCGCCCGGCCAGCGGCCCGTCGGTGAACCATCGGACCGCGCTCGCGGTCCGCAGGTCGATCGCATCGCGCCAAACACTCCCATGGGCCTCGACGCGGGCGCGGGGCCGCATCTCGCCCGCGGCCGCCCCGACACCCACGGTCCCGGTCGGGATCGGCCAGAACTCCTCGATGGTGATGCCCAGGAGGTCCCGGAGCTGACCCGGATGGTGGCCGCCCGGGAGACGATGCTGGGCATCCACGATGCCGCTGAAGGGGCCCACCACCACGGTCCCTCCCGCCCGGGCGTGACGTGTCAGCCCGGCCGCCGCCGCGTCGCTCATCAGGTACAGGTTGGGGGCCACGACCAGCCGATATGCGCCGAGGTCGTCCTCGGGATGACGCACGTCGACGGGGACCCCGAGCTCCAGCAGGGGGCGATAGGCCCACAGGGCGAGGTCCCGATACCGCAGGGCGTCGGTGGGGTGGCCCTCCTGCTCCAGCGCCCACCAGGCCTCCCAGTCCACGAGCAGACAGGCCTGGGCCGGCACGCAGCGGGACCCCGCGACCTCCGCGAGGCGTGCCAGGTCCGCACCGAGCGCGACCGTCTGTCGCCACCCCCGACTGTCGGTGCCGCCCGGCGGCAGCATGGCACTGTGGAGCATCTCGGGGCCCCCGCGCGCCGCGCGCCACTGGAAGAAGAGGAGGGCGTCCGCGCCCCGTCCGACCGCGGCGAGGTTCCGGCGACGCACCACGGCAGGGTCCTGGGGCATGTTGACGGCACGCCAGTCGACGGCCCCCATCGCCTGCTCCATCACCATCCAGGGACGGCCCCTGCCCAGCGACCGCATCAGGTCATGGGCGAACGCGACCTCCACGTCCGCGAGCGGGTCGAGCGGGTCCGGGTACAGGTCGCATGACACCAGGTCCTCCCGGGCCGCCCAGCGCCAGTGGTCGATGCCCGGGTTCGGGCGCATGAAGTTGGTGGTCACCGGGATGTCGGGCGTGACACGGGCGAGGATCGCTCGCTCACGCTCGAAGCAGGCGAGGAGGGCGTCCGACGAGAAGCGCCGGAAGTCGAGCCGGATGGCGGGCGAGATCGGTCCGGGGGCCACGCGTGGTGGCATGACCTCGTCCCAGGCCCCGATGCGGCCGCTCCACACGGTCGTGGTCCATGCCTCGTTGAGCGCATCGAGGGACCCATAGCGCGTCTGGAGCCAGGTCCGGAAGTGCGCCGCGGACGTGTCGCAGTAGCACGCGCTGACGTGGTCGCCGTACTCGTTCCCGACGTGCCACATGACCAACGCAGGGTGACCCGCGTAGCGCGCCGCGAGCCGCTCCACCAGCGCGGTGGTCGCGAGCGCGAGGTCCGGGGAGCTGGGGCAGACGTGCTGGCGGCTGCCGATGCCCAGGCGGACGCCCCGCGCGTCGACCGGGAGGGAGCCCGGATGGAGGAGGGAGAGCCAGGGCGGCGGGGACGCGGTGCCGGTCGCGAGGTCCACGGCGATGCCGTTGGCGTGGAGCAGGTCGAGGGCACGGTCCAGCCAGGCGAAGTCCCAGCTCCCGGGCCCTGGCTGGAGGCGCGCCCATGCGAACACGCCCACGGTCACGAGGTTGACACGCGCCTCGCGCATGCGTGCGACGTCCTCGTCCCACACCGGCTCGGGCCATTGCTCGGGGTTGTAGTCGCCGCCGTAGGCGATGCCGGTCGGGCTCCTGGGCCAAGTGGGTCGCTCGGTTGTCATGCGCGTTCCAGGCATCCGCCAACCTTCCGGTATCACAGCCATCGAGCCACTGGGGCCTTGTGATATGTTACCGAAGGACAAGCCCTACGCGTCCTGGGGCCGCATCCCAGGGACGGGGGTCCCGTCACCCATCGAGGCCAAGACCGATGACGCAGCCGCCCTCGCCCGTCGTGCACCCCTGGGTCCCCAACTCGGTGCCGGACGTCAGGCGGGCGATGCTCGAGGCCATCGGTGCCGGCGACATCGAGGACCTGTATCGAGACGTCCCCGGGCACCTGCGACTGGCGCGCCCGCTTGACCTGCCCGAGCCGCTCACGTCGGAGGCGGAGCTGGTCCGTCATGTGGATGGCCTCCTCGAGCGCAATCTCTCCACCCGCCAGGCCATCAGCTTCCTGGGTGCCGGCTGCTACGACCACCAGGTGCCTGCGGTCTGTGACGAGATTAACAGTCGCGCGGAGTTCCTGACCGCGTACGCAGGCGACCCATACGAGGACCACGGCCGGTTCCAGGCGCTGTTCGAGTACGCGTCCATGATGGGCGAGCTGCTGGACATGGACGTGGTCAGCATCCCCACCTATGACGGCTTCCAGGCCGCGGCCACGGCGCTGCGGATGGCCGCCCGTGTCACCGGGCGGACCCGGGTCCTGGTGACGGACCGCATGGGGCGCGCCAAGCTCTCGCGGGTCACCGACTATCTCCGCCCTGACCTGACGATCGAGCACCTGCGCGTGGACCCCCGCACGGGCCAGCTCGACCTCGGCGCGCTCGAGGCATCACTGGATGACGCCACGGCCGCGGTGCACATCGAGCAGCCCAGCTACCTGGGCGTCGTGGAGACGCAGGGCGCCCGGATCGTGGAGATGGCTCACGCGAGGGGGGCGCTGGTGGTGATCTCGGTGGACCCGTCCACGCTAGGCGTGCTCGCCCCCCCGGCCGCCTTCGGCGCGGACATCGCGTGCGGCGACATCCAGCCGTTGGGCATGCACCAGCAGTTCGGCGGCGGCCATGGTGGCTTCATCGCGTCGGCGGATGACCCGCGCATCGTGCTCCAGTACCCCTCACGGCTCTTTGGCGTCACGCCGACCACCGTGGAAGGCGAGTACGGGTTCGGGGACGTCGCGTACGAGCGGACCTCGTTCGCCCGGCGCGAGGAGGGCAACGAATGGGTGGGGACCGCGGCCGCCCTGTGGGGGATCACGGCGGGGGCGTATCTCGCGCTCATGGGCCCCCAGGGCATGACGGAACTGGGTGAGCGGATGATGGCCCGGACGCGCTACGCCATGGAGCGGCTGGGCGACCTGCCGGGGGTGCGCATCCCATTCGCCGCCGCGCACCACGTCCACGAGTTCGTGGTCGACTACACCTCGACCGGCCACACGGTGGCGGACATCCACGCCGGCCTGCTGGGGCGGGGGATCCTCGGTGGCACGGACCTCTCGACCGAATTCCCCGACCTCGGCCAGAGCGCGCTCGTGGCTGTGACCGAGGTGCGCACGCAGGCGGACATCGACCGTCTGGTGGATGGCGTGGCGGAGCTGACCCGATGAGCCCGACCGCAGAGGTTGGTGCCATCGGCCCCAAGCCCATGCCGCGCAGGTTCCACCAGGCTCGCTGGGATGAGCCCATCATCTTCGAGCTCAGCGTCCCCGGCTCGCGGGGGATCCTCCTGCCCGAGGTGGAGCCCGGCATCCGCGCCCGGGTCGGCTCGCCTGCCGCGGCCCTGCCCGAGGGCGTGCGGCGCGCGAGCCCGCCCCGCCTCCCAGAGCTGCCCCAACTGCATGTGGTCCGCCACTACGCCCGGCTGTCCCAGGAGACCATCGGGGTCGACCTCAACGTGGACGTGGGCCAGGGCACCTGCACCATGAAGTACTCGCCCAAGGTCAACGACCAGCTCGTTCGCAGCCCGCGTCTCGCGGACCTGCACCCGCTCCAGGACCCCCAGACCGTGCAGGGCGTCCTGGCCATCATGTGGCACCTGGAGCGGTACCTGTGCGAGATCTCGGGCATGGATCGCATGACCCTCCAGCCGGGTGCCGGGTCTGCCGCCATCTGGACCAACGTGTCGATGATCCGGGCATGGCACGCGTCACGGGGCGAGCTGGGACGGCGTGATGAGATCATCACCACGCTGTTCAGTCATCCCTCCAACGCGGCGTGCGCCCGGACGGCGGGCTTCCGCGTCATCACGCTGCACCCCGATCCCAGGACCGGGCGACCGACCCTCGACGCGCTGCGGGCAGCCGTCACGGAGCGCACGGCGGGGCTGCTCATCACCAACCCCGAGGACACCGGGATCTTCAACCCCGAGATCGACGCCTGGGTGCGTGTCGTCCATGAGGCCGGTGGCCTGTGCGCGTACGACCAGGCCAACGCCAACGGCATCCTGGGCATCACGCGCGCCCGGGATGCGGGGTTCGACCTGTGTCACTTCAACCTGCACAAGACGTTCTCGACACCGCACGCCTGCGGCGGCCCTGCCGCCGGTGCGTCGGGCGTCACGGAGGCCCTTGCGCCGTTCCTGCCCACACCCACGGTGGAGCGGGATGGGGACCGCTTCCTGCTCGATCATGACCGCCCGTCGAGCATCGGCAAGGTGGGTCCCTGGTACGGGGTCGCCCCGAACATCGTGCGCGCCTATGCCTGGGTCCGGAGCCTGGGCGCGAGCGGCCTGCGGGAGGTGTCGGAGATCGCGGTCCTCAACAACAACTACCTGATGCGCCAGGTGATGGGCATCACCGGTGCCAGCGCCCCGTACGCGGAAGGGAGCCGACGCATCGAGCAGGTGCGGTACAGCTGGGAGCGACTGGCCCGGGACACGGGCCTGCACACCGAGGATCTCGCGGCGCGCATGGCGGACTTCGGCACGCATTACTGGACCAGCCACCATCCCTTCGTGGTGCCCGAGCCCATGACCCTCGAGCCCACCGAGTCGTACTCGCGCGCCGACCTCGACGAGTACGCGTCGATGCTCCGGGCCGTGGCACATGAGGCCTACACGGCCCCCGAGGTGGTCCGCACCGCGCCCCATCGGAGCACGATCCACCAGATCGACCACACCTGGCTGGATGACCCGAAGCGCTGGGCGATCACGTGGCGCGCTTACCAGCGCAAGCACGCTGGCCCAGGGGCGGGTCACGGGACGCCCGCGGACGCGCACCCGGCGCCCATGCCTGCACGCGATGAGGACGCCCTGGGGCGGGTCACGCGGCCGGGCATGCCGGGGGCATGACGCGTGCGCCCGACCGGACCGCTCGGCCACCGCTGGTCGGTCTGGTGGTGAACCCCATCGCCGGCCTGGGTGGCAGCGTCGGCCTGAAGGGGACCGACGGGCCGGACGTCGTGACGCGCGCGCTGGCCCTGGGAGCCGTGCCACACGCGACGGACAGGGCCGCCACGGCCCTGCGCAGTCTGGCGACTGCGTGGGGGGCCCACCGACCCGATGGCCAGCCACCGGTGCTGCTGACCGGGGCCGGTGGGCTGGGTGCCGACGCGACCCGGGCTGCGGGCGTCGCAGCCACCGTGGTGGACACGCACCCGGACGACCCCACGACCGCCCGGGACACCCAGCGGCTCGTGGAGCGACTGGTCACGAGCGGGGTGGACCTCCTGCTCTTCGCGGGCGGTGACGGCACGGCGCGTGATGTGCACGGCGGGGGCATCGGGCGACGACCGGTGCTGGGCATCCCGGCTGGCGTCAAGGTCCAGTCCGCCGTGTTCGCCACCAGCCCGACCGCGGCGGGTGCGCTGGCGGCCGAGCATCTGGCGGCCTCCGCGGGTCCCCTGGTCGAGCGCGAGGTCGTGGACCTCGACGAGGATGCCGTGCGGCGCGGCGTTGTCGCGCCCCGGCTGTTCGGCACCCTATGGGTGCCCGAGGGTCGCAGGCTCCAGCCCCGGAAGTCCCCGGCCGCCGCCGGGGACGCGGCGGCTGCCGAGGGCATCGCGGACGAGCTGGCCGCGCGCATCGGCTCGGACGGTCTGTTCATCCTGGGTCCCGGCACCACGACCCAGGCCGTCGGCAGGCGCCTGGGCATCGAGGCCACCCTGGTGGGCGTGGACCTCGTGGGGAGCAGTCCGGAGGGGCCGCGACTCCTGGTCGCAGACGCCACGGAGGAGGACCTGCTGGCGCGTCTCGTCCCGGGCCGCACGTGGGTCGTGGTCACGCCCATCGGTGGCCAGGGGTTCATCCTGGGGCGCGGCAACCAGCAGGTCTCGTCGCGGGTGCTGGCGCGCGTCGGGGGTGACCGGGTCATCGTGGTGGCCACGCCTGGGAAGCTGGCGAGCCTTGGCGGCCGTCCGCTGCTGGTGGACACCGGGGACCGGGCGCTCGACCGTGCGCTGTCGGGGCACATCCGGGTCGTGACGGGCCGCGGCGACACCGCGATCGTGCCGGTGGAGGAGGCCTGAGCCCTCCCGACGGGAGGAGCCGGGGCAAGGGACAAGGAGCATCCGATGGGGATCCTGGAGGGCCGACGGGCCTTCGTCACGGGTGGTGCGTCCGGGATCGGACGGGCCACCTGCGAGCAGCTCGCGACCGAGGGCGCCGCCGTCGCGGTGGTGGACCTCGACGCCGAGGGTGCCGAGGCCGTCGCGGCGGCGATCCGCGCCACAGGCGGCAGCGCCGCGGCCATCCGGTGCGACGTGGCCTCCGGCCCGGACTGCGAGCGAGCCGTCGCCGAGGCCGTGGGGCGACTCGGCGGCCTCGACCTCGTGGTCAACTGCGCGGGTATCATCCGGCGCGCCGACGTGGTGGAGACCACGGAGGAGGAGTGGGACCGGGTGATGGCCGTCAACGTGCGCTCGGTGTTCCTGACCGGCAAGCACGCCATCCCGGTGATGGCCGCCTCCGGCGGGGGCGCGATCGTGAACATCGGCTCGGGCTGGGGCATGAAGGGCGGTGACCGCGCCGCGAGCTACTGCGCCTCCAAGGGGGCGGTGGTCAACCTGACGCGCGCCATGGCCATCGACCACGGCCCACAGGGCATCCGGGTCAACTGCGTCTCCCCCGGTGACACGGACACGCCCATGCTCCGGACCGAGGCGCGTCAGCTGGGGGTCGCGGAGGCGGCGTTCCTGGCCAGCTCGGCCGAGCGCCCGCTCGCGCGCCTGGGCACGCCCCGGGACATCGCGCGTGCCGTGGTGTTCCTCGCCTCCGACGACAGCGCGTGGGTGACCGGCGCGACCCTCGTGGTCGACGGCGGCGGTCTCGCCTGATGACGGAGGCGGACGTCCTGCCCACCGCCGTCCGTCGCGGCCGGGTGGCCGAGGCGATCCGACGCTCGCGCTACACCTCCGTCTCGGACCTGGCCGCGGAGTTCGGCGTCTCGGAGGTCACCATCCGGACGGACCTCGATGTGCTCGCGGAGACGGGCCAGGTGCGCCGCGTGCGGGGGGGCGCGATCCACCGCGCGACCGGCACCCTGGAGGCCAGCTTCGAGCAGGCCTCCGATACCCAGGCCACCGAGAAGGCGGCCATCGGCCGGGTCGCCGCGAGCCTGGTGGACAGCGGCCAGACCGTGATGATGGACATCGGGTCCACGGTGGCCGCGGTCGCCCGGGCGCTCACGGAGCGGACCGACCTCCAGGACGTCACCGTGGTGACCAACGGGATCAGGGTGGCCCTGGAGCTCGAGCCAGCCGTCCCGGGCGTCTCGGTCCTGGTCACCGGGGGCATGCTGCGCCGGCTCCAGCACTCGCTCATCAACCCCTTCGGGACGCTCGTCCTGGAGCAGATGCACGCCCACATCACGATCGTCAGCTGCGACGGCATCGATGCCCAGGCGGGGGTGACCAACACCAACGTGGGCGAGGCGGAGATCAAGCGACTGATGCTCCGGGCCGGACGACGCCGGGTGGTCGTCGCCGATGGCTCCAAGGTCGGACAGGTGAGCCTGGTCCACGTGTTCCCCATCGATGACGTGGACGTGCTGATCACCGACACGGGTGCCGACCCGGAGGCGGTCGCAGAGCTGCGGGACCGCGGGGTGGAGGTCCACGTCGTGGGCGGCGCCGGGTAGCCACCGGCCCGATGACGCTGGACGCCCTTGCGGGGCTCATCGACATCCGGCACGTCCCCTTCACGGCGCCGGAGGGGCGGCTGCTCCTTGTGCTGGACAGGGACGCCACCTCGCTGGCGCTCCGGACCGCGGCCTACGAGGTCCCGATGGAGTCGACCGGGCCCATCCGCTCCCTGTCCTTCCTTGGCCCCGACGGCCGGGCGCTCCCCATCACCGCCGTCGCGTCGCCGCACCGGGTCGACCTCATGGTCGGGGACCGTTCGGCGGTCATCGCCGTCGCCGACCCCTCGACGCTGGTCGTGGGCCTCCCGGTCGGGAGCTGCGTCATCCGGATGGAGACCACGGCGCCAGATGGGCGTCTGGTGCTCGGGCCACATGGAGGGCGATCCACGGACCCCCTGACCCCCTTCGGGTATCGATGCGTGGCGGCGTCATGGCAGGCCACGCTCGATGAGGTCGTGGACGGGCGTCAGGTGGTGCGTCTCGAGCTCGAGGCCGCAGCCGGCGACAGGCTGCTGCTGTCCCTCGACCCCGCAATCCTCGGACGCCCAGCCGCCCCCGTGGATGAGGCCGTCGCGGTCTCCGCGCGCGACTGGGAGGCGTGGTTCGCGCGCGTGCCGGCCGGGGCCGCCGGGCGAGGGGACACGGCGATGCGCGCGGCGATGCGCGCGGCGTGGGTCCTCCGGGCGAACACCATCCGGCTGGCGCTCGAACCGAGCCTCACCGCGGTGGTGCCCTCCAAGGTGGGCTATGTGGCGGTCTGGCAGTGGGACGCGTACTTCCACGCCCTGGGCCTGCGTCACCTGCAGCCGACGCTGGCCCGGGAGCAGCTGCGCCTGGCGCTCCGATGGCAGCTCCCCGAGGGGATGCTGCCCGACGTCGCCCACGATGCGGGGATCCTGGCGACCGCCACGGACATGGTGCCGGCGGACCAGGAGCGAAGCCTCCTGCATGTGGGCCGGAAGCTGACGGACCGACCGCGTCGCCTCCTGGTGGCACCCATCACCAAGCCACCCCTGACCGCCATGGCTGCGTGGATGGTGCATCAGGCGGACCCGGACCGGGCGTTCCTCGAGGAGGTCTACCCGGCGATCGTCCGCTCGCACGCATGGTGGTGGACGCACAGCATGCCCGCTGGCCGGACCCTGCCCATCTACCTGCACCCGTACTCCTCGGGCATCGACGACAGCCCCCTGTGGGACCTGGGGATGCCGACGGCGACACCGGACCTCCCGGCGTACCTGGCGCTTCAGGCGGACTACCTGGCCCAGATCGCGGGCGAGCTCGGCCGCGAGGCCGATGCCGAGCGATGGCGCGCCGAGGCGGCGACGACCACGACCCGGCTCGTGCGTCGACACTGGCGGGCCTCGCGGGGGACGTTCGCGGCCATCCACGGTGGACGCGTCGTACCCGCGGACACCGCGCTGGGGCTCATGCCCATCGTCACCGGCCGACTGCCCCCTCGGATCGCCGCATCGCTCGTGGCATCGATGACCGACCCCGGGAGGTTCTGGCCGCGCTTCCCGGTCCCGTCGGTGGCCCTCGATGACCCGGAGTTCAGCCGCACCACCATGTGGCGGGGTCCGACGTGGCTGTTCCTCGACAGCCTGTTCGTGGACGGCCTCCGTCGCTCGGGGTTCCCGGACGTGGCATCACGGTTGCGGGAGCGCGCCCTGGACATGGTCGAGCGGAACCCCGACATCGCCGAGTACCACGACCCGCTCGACGGGTCGCGTCCGCCGCGGGCGACCACGATGTTCTCGGGCACCGCGGCCCTCTACCTCGACCTGTTGCTCTCAGGGTCGTCCTGACCCACACCCGGGCCGAGGGTCAGCGGCCGCCCATCCCGGACTGGGCCATGCTGGCCACGATCCAGCGCTGACCCAGGACGAACACGATGAGCATGGGGATCACGGAGATGGATGAGGCCGCCATGACCAGGGCGTAGTTGAGGCCGCCGTACTGGCCCTGGAACTGCGACAGGAGGAGCGGGACCGTGAAGTTGTCGGGCGAGTTCAGGAAGATGAGCGGGTAGACGAAGCTGTTCCAGGTATCGAGGGCCACGATGATGCCCAGCGCGCCCAGGGCGGGCCGGAGGTTCGGCAGCACCACGGACCAGAAGATCCGGCCCCGGCCCGCGCCGTCGATCATGGCCGCCTCCTCGAGCTCCACCGGGACGCTCCGGACGAACTGGCGGACCAGGAACACCGCGAACGGGCTGCTGAGCGCGGCAGGCACGATGAGCGCGAGATGCGAGTCGATCCAGCCGATGCGACTGAGCAGGATGTACAGGGGCACCACGATCACCTGCCGGGGCACCATCTGGGTGGCGAGCAGGGTCACGAACAGCACGCGGCTGCCCGGGAAGCGGACGCGCGCGAACGCATAGCCGGCCATGCTGGCCGTGAGCAGCGTGCCCAGCACGACCAGGGCACAGATGTACAGGCTGTTCCAGTAGGCCTGCGGGAACGACACCGCCTCCCAGGCATCCGTGTAGTTCTCGATGGTCCAGGGCGCGGGGAGGACGGACAGGGGCTGCTGGAGGATCTGCTTGAGCGTCTTGAAGGACGTCAAAACCATCCAGATCAGCGGCCAGGCCATGATCGTGACCGACACCAGCAGGACGACGTGGAGCGCGACGCGCCCGACACCCGGCCCGCGACGCGTCGAGGTCGCCTGGTCGGACGCACCTGTCATGACGGCCGGCCTAGCTGTCATAGTGCACGAACCGTCGTTGCCCGGCGAACTGCACGAGCGTCACCACCAGGGTCATGGCCAGCAGCAGGAGCGCCGCGGCACTGCTGACGCCGAGCTCGAAGCGTCGGAAGCCCAGGTCGTAGATGTGATAGACGACGGTGCGACTCGCGTTGTCAGGACCACCGTCCCGGGTCAGCACGAACACCGTGTCGAAGGTCTGGAGCGAGCTGATGGCCGCCACGACGGTCGCGAAGAAGATGGTGGGGGAGAGGAGCGGCAGCTTGACCCGGAGCAGGGTGGTGATGGCGCCGGCGCCATCGATGCGGGCGGCCTCGAGGACCTGCGACGGGATCGTCTGGATGCCTGCCAGGAAGATGAGCACGTTGAGGCCCAGCGAGGACCAGACGATCACGATGCACACGGCCAGGAGCACGAGGCTGGGGTCCGTCAGCCAGTCCGGGTTGGTCCCGGTGAACAGCCCCACGAAGGAGCTGAGCAGGCCATCCGACCGGAACAGCTGCTGCCAGATCATGGCCACGGCGACCGAGCTGGAGACGACCGGGGCGACCAGCAGCACCAGGTAGAGGCTGCGGCCCCGGATGCCGTTGAGTGCCAGGGCTAGGAGCAGTGCGATGCCGAGCCCGATGGGGATCGTGATGATGGCGATGCCGATCGTGTTCAGCACCGCCCTGATGAACCGCGGGTCGCCCAGCTGGTCCCGGAAGTTGTCCAGGCCGACCCAATGGAGCGGGCTGAGGCCGTCCCAGTCGGTGAACGCGAGGGCCAGTCCTGCGAGCAGGGGGATGGCCACGAAGGCGAGCGTGCCCAGGACCTGGGGGGCCACCAGCAGGAGCCCCCAGCGACGGTCGGCGGCCTTCCACGACCGGGACTGGATGTTCGCGCTCGGGTACCCCGCGGCGCGCGTCATCGCGATGCGCCCTCCGTCATGGGACTCCGATCGCGGCCGGCATCCGACCGCGATCGGAGTGAGGGGTGGGTCTCACCGAAGCCGTGGGGCCCACCCCGCCAGATGTGGAGCGCCTCAGCTGCCGCCAGCCGCGATCAGGGCCGTGACCGCGGCGATGGTGTCTGCCACGCTCACCTTGCCCTCGTACATCTGCTGCATCGCGGCGCTCACATCCGAGGAGAGCCCGGGCACGCGCGCCTCGGGCGCGGGGTCGACGAAGCCGATGTCACGCACGTCAAGGAACGTCTGCGCATGGGCCGGGTAGCCCTCGAGGACCACGTCATCCGCGCCCTTGATGGACGGCACGGCGTTGCCGCCGCCGCCCAACCGGAACTTCTGACCATCGACCGACAGGAAGTCCTGGTAGAAGCGCCAGGCCGCGTCAGCGCTCGGGGTCCCCTTGTTGATGCCCAGATAGGCCGCGGCGACGCCGGTCGGCCGTGGCTGACCATCGGGGGTGGGCCATCGGACGATGTCGTAGCTGTCCTCCTCGCCGACCGACTTGACGGTGCCGATGGTGTATCGGCCCTGGGAGAAGAAGCCGGCCTTGTGCGTCACGAACTTGTTGTCCGCGCTGTCGCCCTCGGGCATCGTGTCGGCCAGCGCGAACGACCCGTCCTGGAAGCGTGACGCGAGCGTCTCGAGCGCCGCCACGGACGTGGGGTCATCGGGGAGGACGAAGGCGCCCGACTCGTCGAAGATGGTGCCACCGTTGGCGCTCACCCAGCTCCAGTGCGTCGCCCAGTAGTTCCAGAACATGGCACCGGTCAGGCCCGCGTCACGGAGCTTGTCCATCATGCCCAGGAAGGCATCGATGGTCCACTCGCCTCGCTCGGCGAGGTCGGCGGGGTCCTCGGTGATGCCCGCCGCGGCGAGCGCCTGCTTGTCGTACCACAGCACGTCCGGGTTGTCGTCGACCGGGATGCCATAGGTCGCGCCGTCCTTCTGGGCGGCGCCGAAGAGGCCCGCCAGGAAGTCATCGGGGTGGATGACGCTCTCGGGGGCCGCGAGGCGGTCGTCCAGGGGGAGCAGGACGCCGGAGTCGACGAACTTGCCGATGTTGTCGTCGCCCACGTAGAACAGGTCGGGCGCCGTGCCCGAGATGAGCTGTGCGAGCAGCTTGGAGTGGTACTCGGAGTAGGACGGGACCGGCTGCAGCACCACCTCGATGTCCGGGTTGCGTGCCATGAACTCCGCGTTGAACTCCTCGAACCTGCCCAGTTCCTCTGGGTTGCCCCAGGTGGACCACACGATGCGTGTCCTGTCCTGGGCCAGTGTGGCTGTCGGCAGGCCTGCGGCGAGCACGGCGGCGGCTGCGAGCAGCCCCACCGTCACCCGGGTCCGCCCCCGGCGACCTGGTAGCGACATCTCGGGATCTCCTCACTCCTTGCGTTTGGGAAACCAAACGCAGCGTTGGGAGTATCGGAGCCCTGCGAAGCCTTGTCAATACGGATGGTGGGTCGCGTGCGAACCCGGGTATGCGCGTGTCCCCATGTTGGCGAGCGCGGGTGCGCGACCGCCGTCCGGGCACCGCGCGTGGCGGTCCGATGCGGCCGTCCGCTACGATGGTGCCCAGGTCGCCACGAATGACACGTCGAACGCTCGCCCGGCTGCTGCCCCTCGTCGCGGGGCTGCTGATGCTCGTCGCCGGTGGCGCCCGAGGTGCGGATCCCGGCAGCGTCGTGGTGCTGCCGACCAAGGGCATCGTGGACCAGGTGATGGCCGGCTACCTGCGGGAGGGCATCGCGGATGCCGCCGCGGACGGCGCCGCGGCCGTGGTCATCCGGCTCGACACCCCCGGGGGCTCGCTGGAGAGCACCCGCGAGATCGTCCAGACCCTGCTGGAGGCGCCGCTCCCGGTCATGGTGTGGGTCGCCCCATCGGGTGCGCGCGCGGCGAGCGCGGGCACGTTCATCACGCTCGCCTCCAACCTCGCGGCCATGGCGCCCGGCACCAACATCGGCGCGGCGACCCCGGTGGGCGGCCAGGGCGAGGACATCGAGGGCGCCCTGGGCGACAAGGTGCTCAACGACACGATCGCGTCCATCACGGCCATCGCGACCGAGCGTGACCGCCCGGTGGACTGGGCGGTCAGCACCGTCAAGGAGGCCCGGTCCTACACCGTGGATGAGGCACTGGCCGCGGGCGCCATCGACATCAAGGCCGCGAGCGTCGACGACCTGCTGGCGCAGGCGGACGGCCGCACGGTGACCGTCCGGGGCCAGCCTGTCACGCTCCGGACCGCCGGGCTGGCGACCGACCAGGTGGACATGAACCCGCTCCAGGCCTTCCTGCACCTGCTCGCCGACCCCAACATCGCGTTCATCCTGTTCACCATCGGCTTCTACGGCCTGCTGTTCGAGCTCCAGAACCCCAACTTCGTGACGGGCATCCTGGGCGCCTTCGCGATCATCCTCGCGTTCATCGGCTTCGGGAGCCTCCCCTTGAACATCGCGGGCCTGCTGCTCATCGGCCTCGCCATCGTCCTGTTCGTGCTGGAGCTGACGGTCACCAGCCACGGCCTGCTCGCCATCGGGGGGCTCGTCGCGTTCGTGCTGGGCGCGAGCGCGCTGTACACCGAGACGGGAACGCCCACCGCGCCCGCGGTCGAGGTGGCGCTGCCCATCATCGTGACCATGACCGCGCTCACCGCGGCGTTCGTCGCGGTCGTGGTGTGGGCCGCCATCCGGACCCGGCGGATGCCGCCGGTCAACATCGGCGTGGGCCCGTCGGGTGCGACCTCCGATCTCGTCGGCACCGAGGGCGAGGTGCGTCGGGCGCTGCTGCCCTCGGGGACCGTCTATGCTGCCGGCGAGGAATGGACGGCCAGGACGGCGGACGGTCGCAGTCTGGAGCGCGGCACCGCGGTCCGGATCAGGGGCCGGGAAGGCCTCGTGCTGATCGTCGACCCGGTGTCACGGTGATCGCCCGGCGGTACGGGAGCAGTTGGAGAGCCACACATTGGACACGGTGACCATCGCATCCCTGGTGCTCGTGCTCGTCGTGGTCCTGGTGCTCGCGTACCTGAGCATCCGGATCGTGAACGAGTACGACCGCTTGGTCGTGTTCCGGCTCGGCCGGACCGGACTGGACAAGGTCAAGGGGCCGGGCGTCGTGTTCCTCATCCCGGTCGTCGACCGGCCGGTCCGGGTGGACCTGCGCGAGCAGTTCATCGAGGTCCCCAGCCAGACCACCATCACCAAGGACAACGCGCCGATCAACATCGACTTCCTCATCTACTGGAAGATCGTCGACCCGCTCAAGTCGATCGTGAACGTGGCGTACTTCGCGGGCGCCCTCCAGGGCATCGCCACCACCACGCTGCGCGCGGTCATCGGTGACATCCAGCTGGATGACGTGCTGTCCAAGCGCGACCAGATCAACGAGATCCTGCGTGCCAAGCTGGACGAGCAGACCGAGCGCTGGGGCGGCAAGGTGACCACCGTGGAGATCCGTGAGATCGTGCCGCCCCGCGACGTCCAGGACGCCATGAACCGGATGCTCTCGGCCGAGCGCAACCGGCGGGCCGTCATCACCGAGTCCGAGGGCGCTCGCCAGTCCGCCATCAACGTGGCCGAGGGCGAGAAGCAGTCGGCCATCCTGCGCGCGGAGGGCAAGCGACAGTCGGCGATCCTCGAGGCCGAGGGCTTCAGCGAGGCGCTCTCGCGCATCTTCGCGGCGGCCCGCAACGTGGACGAGCGCACGATGCTGCTCCAGTACCTCGACACGCTCAAGGCGCTGGGTGCGAGCCCCTCCACCAAGTACATCCTGCCCCTCGAGCTGACGGAGCTCGCACAGCGACTGGGTCGCTTCGTGGACGGGTCGGAGGAGGAGCCGGCGGGGGGTGCGCCCGGGCGGATCAGGCGCATCGCGCGCCCCACGTCGGCCGCGGCGGAGGCCGCGGCCACGCCTGCGCCCGCCACGGACCTGAGGCCCGAGTCGACGGGCGGTCCGTCGCCCGAGTCGACGGGCGGTCCGTCGCCCGACGCGCCCGCCGGGCAGCCGGGCGCCTGACCCGGAGTGGCACAGGCACCACGATCGGGCCATGCGCCCCCGGACCTTCGGCGCACCCCTCGTGCGGTGAGGACTGGATAGCATCACTTCGATGGCAGCCAGGATCCTCGTCCTCACCGATGACCCCAGTCTCGAGCACCTCCTAGGAACGGCCCTGGGCGCCACCGACCGCGCATTGCGCTTCGTGCGGAGCGCGGACGAGGCCATCGGAATCACATCCCTCGACGCGCCGCATCTCGTGGTGCTGGACGCCAACACCGCGGGGGAGGCCGCCTGGTCGGTGCTGGCCCATGTCCGGGGCGCGCTGGGGCCCACGCACGTCCCGGTCATCATGCTCGGTCGTGACGACCCCCGCGAGAAGGTGCGCGGCCTGCGGGCCGGCGCCGACGACTACCAGGCGCTGCCGGTGCATCCTGCGGAGCTGGTGGCCCGGGTCCGACGCCTCCTGGCCCGGTTCCCGCCGCCGGGCGCGTTCCCGAACCCAGTGGGCGGCGCGCTGGTCAAGGTGCCCGATCCGCCGCCGACACGCGGGCAGGTGATCACGTTCTACGGGGCGAAGGGCGGCGTGGGCACCACGAGCCTGGCCATCAACTCGGGGATCGCGCTCCACAAGCACCTGCACCGGAGCGTCGTGCTGGTCGACGGGAAGCTCCAGTTCGGCGATCATCGCGTGTTCCTCGACCTGTCCAGCGACCACCGCTCGATCGTGGACGCGGCGACGGCGCCGGGCATCGACGCCGACCTGCTGCGTCAGGTGGTGTTCCACCATGAGTCGGGCGTGGACATGCTGCTGGCTCCGGGGCGACCCGAGGAGGCGGAGCACGTGAGCGCCGAGCGTCATCACCTCGCCACCATCGTCGGGACGCTGCGTCGGATGTACGACTACGTGCTGGTGGACCTGGACGAGCGGCTCGACGACCACAGCCTCGACGTCATCTCGGTCGCCGACCGGCTGCTGGTGATCATGACCGCGGACCTCGCGTGTCTCAAGAACGTGCGGCTCGTGTGCGAGACCATGGCCCAGATCGGCGTCCCAGACGACGCCATCGACCTGCTCCTCAACCGGAGCAACGCGTACACCGGCATCAGCCCCAAGTCCATCGAGCGGGTCCTCAAGAGACCGCTCCGCTTCCAGGTGGTGAACGACTACCGGACGGCCATCAGCGCGCTCAACACAGGGGAGCCGTTCATGCACGGCCGACCCGACTCGGCGCTCGGTCGGTCGCTCACCGAGGTGATCAAGGCCATCGACGCGGACCCGAAGGCCCCGCGGGTGGTGACCACCGACCCACTGCTGCCCGCGACCACAGACTGACACGGGCGGGGGCGTCCCACCGGGGGCGCCGTCAGCGGCTGGCTTGCCAGCCGGGGTGGCGCGCTCGCGGTGGCGGCCGCGGGAGGCGGTGGCGGCCGCGGGAGGCGGTGGCGGCCGCGGGAGGCGGTGGCGGCCGCGGGAGGCGGTGGCGGCCGCGGGAGGCAGTGCCGGCCGCGGGAGGCGGTGCCGGCCGCAGGAAGAAGCATGACGATCCGACGGCTCCACGGTACTCGCCGCCTCTCGTCGTCTGGGCGGGCCGCCTGCGGGTGTCACCCACGCTCGGGCGCCAACCAGTTAGGCTGACCAGCACCGCGGCGGGGCAAGTCTGTCCTGGTTCGCGGGCCACCCGGCCGTCCGCGGACCGGCGAGTACGCCCACAGAACCGGATCGTCATGGAATGTGGCGGGCCCGCCGCCACGCGTGGGTCGCGCCCCGCCGCCACGCGTGGGTCGCGCACCGCCGCCACGCGTGGGTCGCGGCGCCCCGCCGCCACGCGTGGGTCGCGCACCGCCGCCACGCGTGGGTCGCGCACCGCCGCCACGCGTGGGTCGGATCGCGGCGCCCCGCCGCCACGCGTGGGTCGCGCCCCGCCGCCACGCCCGACCGGACGACCCTGTCCGCCTCCCGGTCGATCGGGCGCCTCAGAGACCGGCCTCTCTCTCACGCGGCCAACACGGCGGCGATTCGATGGTAAGCGGCGTGCGATCCCGTGGTAAGGCATGCGGGCCAGACTGGCGCGCATGCTGGCCACCCTCGTCACCGCGGTCATCGACGGGCTCCACGGGTCGATCG